>NZ_CP081844.1:0-307500 GCF_019803445.1 Caenibius sp. WL | reverse complement strand
GAGAGCACCTGCTTTGCAAGCAGGGGGTCATCGGTTCGATCCCGATAGGCTCCACCAGGCATTATTCTTCAGTGATGGAAACACGAACTTCCAATCTTCGGATTGGTGTGCGGGATTTGCCCGCATCTTTGACATTGTGAATGGGTTTTTAATCGATGCCGTGGCGCATGGGTTCTTAGGTCTACGGACCGGGATCGTATGCGGCACACAGATGATTATCTGGCTGAGATTATCGTCCGCACCTAGTATACAACGCAGGCTCTATGCAGGCTTGTCGTTGATGGTGTGGATTCTCAAGCGTGAGGTAAGAGCATTTGGTGGATGCCTTGGCATGTACAGGCGAAGAAGGACGTGGCACGCTGCGATAAGCGTCGGGGAGTTGTGAGCAAACTTTGATCCGGCGATTTCCGAATGGGGAAACCCACCTTCACCATTTCTCTCGTTGTGTGATGAGTTCTTAGGAATTTGGCACATAGTGAGTGAGGTGGATAAGGTATCACCTTAGTGAATATATAGCTTTGGTGAAGCGAACCCGGGGAACTGAAACATCTCAGTACCTGGAGGAAAAGACATCAACCGAGATTCCGTTAGTAGTGGCGAGCGAACGCGGACCAGGCCAGTGCCTCATCTTCAACTAGCAGAACACTTTGGAAAGAGTGGCCATAGCGGGTGACAGCCCCGTATGCGAAAGTGATGGATGAGGACTCGAGTAGGGCGGGACACGTGAAATCCTGTCTGAACATGGGGGGACCACCCTCCAAGCCTAAATACTCGTACATGACCGATAGCGAACAAGTACCGTGAGGGAAAGGTGAAAAGCACCCCGATTAGGGGAGTGAAACAGTACCTGAAACCGAATGCTTACAAGCAGTTGGAGCCTCTTTAGGGGGTGACAGCGTACCTCTTGCATAATGGGTCAGTGACTTAATTTATCGTGCGAGCTTAAGCCGTTAGGTGTAGGCGCAGCGAAAGCGAGTCTGAATAGGGCGACAGAGTACGATGAATTAGACCCGAAACCCGGTGATCTAGGCATGACCAGGTTGAAGGTGCGGTAACACGCACTGGAGGACCGAACCGTTGCATGTTGAAAAATGCTCGGATGAGTTGTGTTTAGGGGTGAAAGGCCAATCAAACCGGGAAATAGCTGGTTCTCCGCGAAATCTATTGAGGTAGAGCGTCAGACGTATGCCGATGGGGGTAGAGCACTGGATGGGCTAGGGCGGCGCGAGCTGTACCAAACCTAACCAAACTCCGAATACCATCGAGTCTTATCTGGCAGACAGACGGCGGGTGCTAAGGTCCGTCGTCAAAAGGGAAACAGCCCTAACCTACAGCTAAGGTCCCCAAGTCATCACTAAGTGGGAAAGCATGTGGGAATCCCAAAACAACCAGGAGGTTGGCTTAGAAGCAGCCATCCTTTAAAGAAAGCGTAACAGCTCACTGGTCTAAATAAGGGTTCCTGCGGCGAAGATGTAACGGGGCTAAAGTGATGCACCGAAGCTTAGGGTTCAGTACTTTGTACTGAGCGGTAGCGGAGCGTTCCGTAAGCGAGTGAAGCGGGAGGGTAACCGACCGTGGACGTATCGGAAGTGCGAATGCTGACATGAGTAGCGATAAAGAGGGTGAGATGCCCTCTCGCCGAAAGACCAAGGGTTCCTGCTCAACGCTAATCGGAGCAGGGTAAGCCGGCCCCTAAGACGAGCCCGAAGGGGGTAGTCGATGGGAACCACGTTAATATTCGTGGGCCTGGTGGTGTGTGACGGATCGCGTGTGTTGTATCTCCTTATCGGATTGGAGGTGCTTCGAAGCGGTTCCAGGAAATAGCCCCACCGTATAGACCGTACCCGAAACCGACACAGGTGGTCAGGTAGAGTATACCAAGGCGCTTGAGAGAAGTATCCTGAAGGAACTCGGCAAATTGCCTCCGTACCTTCGGAAGAAGGAGGCCCCATCTATGCGCAAGCATTGGTGGGGGGCACAGGCCAGGGGGTAGCGACTGTTTATCAAAAACACAGGACTCTGCTAAGTCGGCTTCAAGACGACGTATAGGGTCTGACGCCTGCCCGGTGCCGGAAGGTTAAGAGGAGGAGTGCAAGCTCCGAATTGAAGCCCCGGTAAACGGCGGCCGTAACTATAACGGTCCTAAGGTAGCGAAATTCCTTGTCGGGTAAGTTCCGACCTGCACGAATGGCGTAACGACTTCCCCACTGTCTCCAGGATATGCTCAGCGAAATTGAATTCTCCGTGAAGATGCGGAGTACCCGCGGTTAGACGGAAAGACCCCGTGCACCTTTACTGCAGCTTCAGAGTGGCATTAGGAAAGAGTTGTGTAGCATAGGTGGGAGGCTTTGAAGCACTGGCGCCAGCCGGTGTGGAGCCATAGGTGAAATACCACCCTGCTGTTTTCTGATGTCTAACCTCGTACCGTTATCCGGTACAGGGACCCTCTGTGGCGGGTAGTTTGACTGGGGCGGTCGCCTCCTAAAGAGTAACGGAGGCGCGCGATGGTAGGCTCAGGACGGTTGGAAACCGTCTGCAAGAGTGCAATGGCATAAGCCTGCCTGACTGCGAGACCGACAGGTCGAGCAGAGACGAAAGTCGGTCATAGTGATCCGGTGGTCCCTCGTGGAAGGGCCATCGCTCAACGGATAAAAGGTACGCCGGGGATAACAGGCTGATGATTCCCAAGAGCTCATATCGACGGAATCGTTTGGCACCTCGATGTCGGCTCATCACATCCTGGGGCTGGAGCAGGTCCCAAGGGTTTGGCTGTTCGCCAATTAAAGTGGTACGTGAGCTGGGTTCAGAACGTCGCGAGACAGTTTGGTCCCTATCTGCCGTGGGCGTCGATACTTGAAAGGAGTTGCCCCTAGTACGAGAGGACCGGGGTGAACGTACCTCTGGTGTACCTGTCATCGTGCCAACGGTGCAGCAGGGTAGCTATGTACGGACGGGATAACCGCTGAAAGCATCTAAGCGGGAAGCCTCCCTTAAGATTAGGTATCTTCGAGTCGTGATAGACCATCACGTTGATAGGCCGGGTGTGGAAGTGCAGTAATGCATGGAGCTAACCGGTCCTAATAACTCTGATCATGCTTGATGAATCCCACCATCAACGACAAGCCTGCCAAAGGCCTCGTCCGGTGGACGATCATCCAGCCAGATACACACCCAACAAGGTGCATCGATTAAACCAACTTTACGCCGGCTCCATTGCTTGGTGGCCATAGCGTCTGTGCCCCACCCGATCCCATCTCGAACTCGGACGTGAAACCAGACAGCGCCGATGGTACTACCGCTCAAGCGTTGGAAGAGTAGGACGCCGCCAGGCATTGAAGCCGGCGTAAAGATAAAAACCCATTCATGATCCAAAAAGCCGCTGCCGGATATCCGAGCGGCGGCTTTTTTGTTCTTCATAACAGAAGAACAAATAACAGTGACGCGGGGTGGAGCAGTCCGGTAGCTCGTCAGGCTCATAACCTGAAGGTCGTAGGTTCAAATCCTACCCCCGCAACCACCGATAACAACAAACCCCCCCTCCCCAACGGCGAGTTTGCGCTGCTGGATTAAGCAGTTGGACCGCTGGGAGATGTTCCCAGGCAGCAATCGGCCGGCGGTACGTCATTCCGGATTGACCGTGTGCCCTATGCTGTGCCAAGGCACGGCGCACCGAGCGGGTGTAGCTCAATGGTAGAGCAGCAGCTTCCCAAGCTGAATACGAGGGTTCGATTCCCTTCACCCGCTCCAGCTTTCAGTGACATCAATGGATGCCGAGGGTTCTTGGCTTATTGCAGAAGCATCCTTCGTGGATGCGGCTGCTGTCGTTGCCCGGTGCCGGGTCAGTCGCTTTCGCGGTGCTCGCCTGCTGTTGGCGGACGACATGTCCTATATGGTGGCCGATCATCTGGAGACTTTGGGATTCACAACGCTGCCGCGAAGCGTTCCCAACCGTTACAAGGTGTGGTTCGTAAACAGCCAGATCGATATGGGCGCCTCGCGTCGCGAAACCGGCAGCCCGCTCGCTTGCCGCAGTGCTAATATTTAGAGGAGGAGGAACTGCTCGCGCTTGTCGAGCGCTTTCCCGTCCATTGCCGCGGTCGTGATACTCCAACGTGCCGGGGCGGGGCATCACGTCGAGAAACGGCTCCCCGACAGAATGGTGGAGGAGCCGTTCTCTGGCTAGGCGCGATTAGAAGCCCGTGCGGAGGCCGAACACGAAGTTGCGGCCGCGCAAGGGCGATGCCTCTTTGATGAACGAGGCATGGTTGTAGGCGAGTTCGTTCGTCAGGTTGCTGGCCCGTACGAACAGTTCGGCATGCGCTTTCGGCCCTAGCTCGAGCTTGTAGGCCAATGTTGCGTTGAGCATGTCGTAACCCGGCGTGCGTGTTTCGAACGATGCGACTTTGCCTTGTTCGAAGACATGATAATATTCGAGATCGGCGGACAGCGGCCCCCATTTGCCGTCGGCGCGCGCGCCGAGACGCCCGGCCGGAATGCGGGGCAGATTGCCGAGACCACCCTTGAGTTTAGCCCGGACATAGTCGCCGAAGGCCGAGATGCCGAAATCGGGCGTGAACTGATGGCGGATTTCGCCATCGATGCCGGTGAACTTGGCGTCGGCTGCCGTGTAGCGGATCAGGCGGAAATCCTCGAACCGGTCGAGCGTGTTGGCGAAGATGTAGTTGTCGAAATCCTGATGATAGGCGCCGATAGTGAACGTGGTCGCGCCGGCCTTCTTGCGGAAAGTCAGGTCGATCGATTTGGCCGTTTCCTTGCCGAGAGTCGCCGTGCCCAGCTCATAAGTGTTGGTCGCCATGTGGACGCCGTTCGCGTAAAGTTCCTGCGCATTGGGTGCGCGCTGCGAGCGGGTGAGCGAAAGTGCCAGCGAATAGTCGCTGCCGATATCCCAGATCGCAGCGCCGGAGATCGAGAAGGGGCGGTGGCTGACCTTGCGGTTGAGCGTGGTTTCGACCGTCTGCCATTCGTGGCGAGCCGACAGTTCGAACCGGACCGGACCGGTCTGCAGGGTTTCCATCAGGAAAAGCGCGGTGTTCCTGGTCCTGTTTTCGGGAAGGAAAGCTTCTTCACCAAAAGCGCTGAACTTGCTGTTGGAATGTTGAACGCCGAAGACGCCGTGCAACCCCGCGAGCGGCTTGTGAGTGAGTTCGAAACGGAGATCGTGCGCCTTGTTCTTGAAAGTGGTCGAAACCTCATCCCCTTCGATCTCGTCATGCTTGTAATCGGTGAAGGACATGCGGAAGCGGGCTTTCTCGAAGCCGGGCAACGGATCGCGGTATTCGCTGCGAATGTCGAACCGCTCGCTCCGAAGCTTCACGAAGGGCACCTCTTCATGGCCATGATCGTGGTCGTGGTCATGATCGTCGTCGTCATGTCCGTGGCCGCCGCAATGCAGGCTGATGCCGTGGGGGTGGCAGGATTCGTATTCGTGGCTGTGGCCGGGCAGGCCATATTCGCTACGCTGGCGGGTGTAGGCGAGGCCGATATAGCCATCCGCGCCAACCCATGAACCGCCAACGCTGAATGTGGAAGTATCGTTATAGGAACCATCGACATGGCGTTCGCCGAACCTGCCCGGCACGCGATAGTCGTTGGAACTGCGATGAACGCCCTCGACCCGGAAAGCGAACGGCCCCACACCAGCGGTGAGGCCGCCGATCAGGGAGCGTTCGTCGTCGGCCGTTCCAAAGCGGCCTTCCGCCACGCCGGTAATGCCGCCTTCGGGGATTGCGGTGGGCACCTTGTCGTCGAGCAGATTGATTGCCCCACCGATCGCGCCACCGCCATAGAGCAGCGTTGCAGGGCCGCGTACCACTTCAATTCCGCGCAGCAGCAGCGGTTCGGTCGTCACCGCATGATCGGGCGAGATCGCGGATGCATCCTGGATATTGGAGCCGTCCGACAACGCCTGCACGCGCGGGGTGGTCTGGCCGCGAATGACCGGACGACTGGCGCCGCCGCCGAAATTGTCGAAGTTGATGCCGGGCTGGCCTGCCAGAGTATCGCCGAGCGTGGCCTGGCGGCGATGCACCAGATCGTCACCCGTTAGCGTGATCACCGGCGTCGCTGTCTCGTCGACCGTCTGCTCCAGCGGGGAGGCGGTCACCACGATGTCGCGATCCGCGCTGCTGCCGGCCTGCGTGGAAGCCAGCGCCGCATGCGGCGCCAGTGCCGGTATCGAAGCGGCGGAGAGCAGGAAGACACGAATTTTCACGAGTAAGCCCCTTTTGTGCTTGAGATGCGGAGCCTATTAGGAAATGTTATAACATAACTCAAGTGGGATTATGACTCGTATCATGCATGCTGAAAATCTATCCCATGGCGCTGGTGCGCGCCGGACCAATGTTGTCGAAGGGGTGGCGGTCTCCGCGTCCCTGCTTTGCCTCGTGCATTGTCTTGCGTTGCCGCTCCTGCTGCTGTTGCTTCCGGGCGTTCTCGGGCTTTTCGCGCAATCGGATGCGTTCCATTATGCAGCGCTTGCGCTTGTCGTTCCGGCGGGGCTTGCGGCATTCTGGCTTGGCTATCGCCGCCATCGCGCCCGCCGCCCCGCGTTGCTGGGCATTGCGGGAGTGATCTGTCTGGTCATCGCGCTCCTGCCCGGCGCGGGAGAGGGGGGCGAACTGTGGTTCACCGTGACGGGAAGCCTGCTTCTGGTCATTGGCCATACGCTGAACTGGCGGTTGCGGACTCATGCAGCCTGAAGCGCCCGCGCCGGATGCGGGCAACAGCATCGGACGCTCACCGCCTGACCATGCATTTATATGACAGGCTGATATCGGGCCTTTATCCCGATGCGCGCTCTATCTACGGTCTGCCGATGCAAAGATTTCCAGCAATGCGAACAGCGGTCGCGGCGATGGCGGTTCTGATGCTGTCGGCCTGTGCGGGCGGCAATTTTCGGCCCGTGCGTGACAACCCGGTGAGGATCGGGCCAGCCTATACGATACGCGGCGTGACTTATGTGCCCGCCGCCGCTCCGGCCTATGATCGGGTGGGCTATGCCAGTTGGTATGGGAGCGAATCCGGGAACCGCACGGCCAATGGAGAGCGGTTTCGCCCCGGCTGGGTCACCGCCGCCCATACCACGTTGCCCCTGCCGACATATGTCGAAGTGACGGCGCTGGATACCGGGCGGCGGATCGTCGTCCGGGTCAACGATCGGGGGCCGTTTGCGCAGAGTCAGCGCATTATCGACCTGTCGCGCGGTGCAGCCGAACAGCTTGGCATCAAGGCCTGGGGGCATGCTCCGGTGCGTGTGCGCAGAGTCGAACCATCGGAGAAAGACCGGGAGCGGCTGCGCAAGGGCAAGCCTGCTGGCGCATTGGCACCTGTATCGCAGAGTGAATTGCAAGCCCTTCGCGCGCAGCTTGCACCGACGGGCGGCCGCGTGCCGGGCAACGCGGGGCCCTGAGTCCGGTATCGGGCGCCTATCCGCCGGCCGCGTTCTCGAGCGCTTCCATATCTGCATCCGACAGCCCGAAATGGTGCCCCACTTCGTGGACGAGGACATGCACCACAAGCTCTTCCAGAGTGACGTCGCTCTCGATCCATTCGTTGAGCAACGGCATGCGGAAGAGCGAGATGATCGGCGGCATGTCCCCTGTCGACCAGACGGATTGTTCGCTTAGCGGGCGGCCCTGATAGAGGCCGGTCAGATTCCAGGGATCTTCAATGCCCATTTCCTGCAGGATATCGTCATCTGCGAATTCTTCTACGCGGACGACGATATCGCCGAGATGGTCGGCGAACGGGGCCGGGAGGTTTCTGATCGCATCTGTCGCCAGTTTTTCGATAGCTTCCCGGTTGGGAGCAAAGCCAATTGTGTTCGCCATCACGGCACTATGCGGAAAAGAGCGCGCGATGGCGAGCGGGTTGCACGGTTTGCGTCAGGGACCGACTTCCGAGGTCGAGGACCGCAATTGCGCTGTCTTCCGGGCAGGGAAGCCGAGCGCGGCCGAGACGCGATCGTTCCAGCCGTAAGGATCGGCACGGACAACGGGAGCGCCATTCTCGTCAAACAGCACCGTCTGGTAATAGAGCCGTACCGGAATGGGGTGTGGCAGCGGCACGAAGCTCTCCTTCCCGGTGGCGCGGGCCTTGTGCCATTCGTCGAGCATCCCCTGGTCACGGGCCAGTATTTCCGCGAACCCCAGGGCATCTTCGACCCGCACGCAGCCGTGGCTGCGCTGGCGCTGGACTTCATCGAAGAGCTGCTTCGCTGGTGTGTCGTGCAGATAGATCGCGTGATCGTTCTGCATATCGAACTTTACCAGCCCGAGGGAGTTCTTCGGTCCCGGCTGCTGGACGATCCATCCGTCCTTCCAGATCATGTTGTTGCGGCGCAGATAAGCGGCGCCTTTGCCCGCCAGTTCCTTGCGTTCGATCGACCGGGGGACGGTCCAGGTCGGATTGGCGACAAGCCGGTAGATGGGCGATCCCAGTTGGGGTGTCGCGGTGTCCGGCTTGCCGGTCACGACTTTGCGGCTATCGGCGATCTTGCCATCACGCCAATAGTCGAGCCGCGCGGAGGCGAGATTGACATCGATCCGTGTCGGCGGCGGGGTGCGGTCGAGCCAGCGCATACGTTCCATGGCGACGGCAAGGGCGCTGGCACGGTCCGCATCGGACAACCCCATGATCTCCGCCGTGTCGGCGCCGATATCTCCATCGGGATCGATCCCGTAATCGGCCTGCAGGCGCTTGACTGCCTGCACCATCGCCGGGTTGTAGCGGTTTCCGCTGGCATCGGCGCGGTCGAGATAGTCCGCTTCGACCAGACGGCGGGCGAAGGCTGGTATCCGGGCGTTCGTTTCGCCCGGCCGTATCGGCGCCATGAGTGCGGGCAGCGGGGGCGGGGCGGTCTCACCCGCCGCGCGCAGGGCGAGGTAGGCTTTGGACAACTCCCGATAAGTGTCGCTGGCGGGGGCGAGACTCTCGAACCATTCGCCGAGCTTGTCCTTGTTCAGAGCCTGCGCGAGGCCTTGCCGCAAGTCCGGCTTGGGGCGCGGCAAGGTGTAGATTTCATGCAGTTTCGCCGGATCGGAGGCGCCCATGGCGAGCGCGCGGGCATAGCGCAGGGCGCTGGCTGTCAATGCATCGTCGCCTGCAGGGGTGCCTGGCTTGCCTTCCACGGCAAAATCCATGCGGTCCAGGCCATGTGCGGCGCGGTCGGCAATCGCCTGGCGCAATTGCCCGGCCGCTTTCCCGTTCCATGCGATTGCCTGTGCGGTGATTCCGGTTTTGGCCTGCCCGGAACTTTCGGAGAGGTCACATCCCGCCAGCGTGAATGTCAGGGCTGACAGCAAACAAGCAATCGCTCTCCTTCGCACACAAATCTCCTTGTTTCAGGAGGATCAACCCCGAGGCGGGGAGGATGTTCCGGAAAAGGGGGCACGGAGAGTGGGGGACGGCGATTCCGAAAAACGGGCCCCGATGCAAGGAAGGGCCTAGACTTTCGCGGCGTACAGCAACCGCCCTTCTCCCAGAAAGCCGAAAAGATCGTCCAGATCGCTTTCGCCCACCGCAAAGCATCCCTGGCTCCGGCCCAGCTTACCGTGTTGTTCTATCATTGCGGCGTTCGCATACCACGCCCCATGGATCACGATGGCGCGATCAAGCGCGTTGTTGTTGGTCGGATCGAGCCCGACCAGCCGCTGCGAGCGGCCATGCTTTCCAACGTAGTAGTCGCCGGTCACGAACGCCCCCTCGCTCGAAGCATTCGAACCGGTGCGATTGGAGAAGCGGTGGAGGAAGCCGGTGTGCCCCGGATCGGAGCCTGTGCCGTGGGCGACAAGCAGGCGGGTGGCGTTTCCACCCGCAACATTAAGGAAATGCAGCCGCGGTTCGGACGATGGCGCCGAAAAATCCGCGATGGCGATGCGGTCATGGCGCCGGATTGCGTGACGATGCCGGTCAAGCGCGGCCAGTGCCTTGCGCACGATCTCTGGATCGAGCGACGGGACTGGCATGTCAGCCGGTTTGGCAACCGGGGGGACAGCGCCGCCGCCCGCAACGGATGCGGGTTTCAGCGACACCGGTGACGAACGGACAAGCGCGAGAGCAGCAGCCGTTGCTGCCCCGGAGGCGATCACACTCCGCCGACTTAGTTGGAGGGGCCGATGGCTCATGTGCCCCCATGTAGGTGCAGGGGGAGCGATTGGAAGGGGAATGGGCGCAGCATCGCCCGAGCGGGCGGCTCCGGTTCGCCGGGTCGACCGGTTTGCGCGGTCAAGCGAACGCTTCTCCTGAGCGGAGAATAGCCCTTCTCAGGCGGCCAGCATCACGCAATTGCGCCCGTTCGCCTTGGCCTGGTAAAGCGCGTTGTCGGCACGGCGCAGGATATCGTCGAACGATTTGTCGCCGGGCAGGGCGACGGCGACCCCGGCCGAGACGGTGATCGGAACAAGAACGGTTCCGGCGCGAAACAGCTCTGCTTCGACGGCGCAGCGCATCCGCTCCACCGCCGCCCCGGCCTCGTCGCCATCAAGGCCTTCCATGATGACAACGAACTCCTCACCCCCGCTGCGGGCGACCAGATCGAGCTTACGCGCCGCCTGGCGGAGGCATTCCGCCACATGGACAAGCGCCTGGTCGCCGGCTTCGTGGCCATGCGAATCGTTGATCGACTTGAACGCATCGAGATCGAGAACGGCGATTGCCAACCCCTGCCGCTTTGCTTCGTGTGAGCGGAAGCGCGCCTTGCCATGGGCGATCAGCGTGCGGCGGTTGGCCAGGCCGGTGAGATCGTCCGTTGCCGCGGTGATTTCCAGTTGCCGCCGCATCCGATCGGAACAGAGCAGGACGAACGCCGTCGTGCCGATCGCGGGCAATGCCGCCATGATGATCGGCGTAATGAGATTGAGCGGATTATCGTTCGTCGTGAGGGAGAACCCGCGCGGCAGGTCGAGGCTCAGGTAAATGATGAAACGCGCGGCGACGAACGACATCACCATCGCGTGAATCACCATCAGCATGGAGCGGCTGCGCGAGGTGTCGACGTGCCGCATCGCGTGGAGAAGGTGGAGCGAACGGCCCATGAGCCACAACCACATGAGGGAAATGACGCCGAGGCGGATGATGAAGGAAGGTTCTATCGCCGACCACCAATAGACGCTGGCCGTGGCTACGAACGGCAGCGCCATATCCCAGGTTTCAGCCGGGCGGCCGTAGAAATTGCGCAAGGCGCGGTGGTAGACGGTAAGGCCCGTCGTCAGCACGAAGTTCGCCAGCGCCACCATGATCGGCATCGGCAGGAAACTGCCAAAAGCGAAAATGGCGCAGCCCGCGGCGACCAGCACGGTGCCGGCCTGCCAGCGGGCGGCGGCGGGGCGGAGCGTGGCGGGCAAATCGCGATAGACAGTGGCCAGCACCGCGCCGTTGGCGAACACCATAACCGCCACGGTAGTGAATATTGCCTTCGCGTCCATCGCCCCAAACCGCCTTCCGCCTGCAGGCCTTGAAATTATTGTGCGCTAATTATGGCGGAAATTGCGGCTGGGCGCGACTACGGAAGCACTATCGCTTAAAACAATCGGCAGAGCGCCCAGCCGGCACGGTTCCATCGTCCCGAAGCGTGGGCTAGCATAGCTGCCCACGCGTTCGGAAAGGCAATGCCCGCGCCGTGAAAGCGGGGCAGCAGGTGCAAGCGCAACCCGCCATCCCGCTTCACGCAGCGCGGTGGATCATTCGGCGGCCTGCGCGGCGAGCTGATCGTTGGCTGCGGGGCGGAGGAATTCGCCCGGCATTTCGCCGGTGAACTTCTTGCCGTCGAACGTCACCACACCGTTGACGATGGTCAGCCGCATCGGTGCGGGCTGGCGGGTGAAGCGCCAGGTGAAACCGCCCTTACCATCGGGCACGTCGAAAGCCTTGATCATCTCGCGGCGTTTGATTTCGTCCAGCTTGAAAACGGTAAGATCGGCACGCTTGCCCACTTTGAGTTCGCCCCGGTCGGTCAACCCGAAGAAGTTCATCAGCTTGCCGGTGAGGATGTGGATCGCCTGTTCGAGCGTGAGCCGTTTGTCCTGCATCACGTATTTGGTGATCAGTTCGACGTTTTCACCGCCACCGCACAGCATCTGGCCATGCGCGCCCGCATCGGTGATGTTACCGACCGATTTCGGATTGGTCATCCACCGGGTGGTCATTTCCTCGTCCTTGGGGAACGGGGACATGTGCACTGTCGAAAGGACGCCGTTAGCGAGTATCCATTCGGCCATGGCGTCGCTGCGGTGCAGCCCGCGGCTTTCCGCATATTCGGCCAGCGTGATGTTGACCGGGCCGGTGCCGTTGTCCGAATTGATCAGTTCGAGCCGCTGCGGATTGTTCATCGGCGCCCAGGCCCAGGCCTTGTTGTCCCAGCTTTCGCGCGCGCGGGCCCGCCATTCGGGATCGGCCAGCAGGCGGCGCTTCTCTTCGTGATCATCGGCCATGACGACTTCGTGCCAGACATAATCGTTCGACTGGGCGAAGATCAGCGACTTGACGATGCTGAGCACATTGGTCGGCGCGACGTGCGAAGCGGTCGGCCAGATGTCATAGCCTTCGTTCTGCATTTCGAGCACGCGGTCTTCGAGAACGCCTGCGAGATCCTTCTGGAAATCCAGCGTGGCGATTGTCCCCGCCGTCTGGATGCGCAGCTGGCGGCCCTTGGTCAGGCGCGCCACCCGGTCGAGCATTTCCGGCGCGGTCTTGCGGGTGAAGATGTCGAGAATCACCTGATAGCTGACGCCCGAATAGCGTTCGAGGACATCGAACAGCGCTTCGAATTCGGCGTCGTCGGCCAGCAGAGTAGGCACCGGGCGGTCCGAACCGTCATGGTCGAACAGATTGTCCGACATGCCAAGCGCCCCGGCGGCGAGCGCGTCATCCAGCAGTTCCGCCATGCGGGCGATTTCTTCCGGCGTTGCCGCGCGGTCCCAGGCTTCGAGGCCCATGACGGCAAGGCGCAGGGCGAGATGGCCGACGAAGCTGGCGTAATTGGCCGGAACGCGCACGTTCTTGACCATCGAGGCCTTGTACTCGGACCATTTTTCCCAGTCCCACGGCAGATTCTGCAGGAACGGGCCTTCCGGGATATCTTCGAAGAAGGAGAAAATCTTGATCATCTCGTTCCGCGCGGCCTCGTCGCGCGAAATCGGCGCGGCGGAGAAGCCGCAGTTGCCCATGATGATCGTGGTCACGCCATAGCCGGGCAGCGGATCGAGATCGGGCTGCCACCACATCGTGGCGTCGTAGTGTGTATGGCTTTCGACGAAGCCGGGGGCAACGATGCAGCCATCGGCGAAGTAGGTCTTTTCACCGTCAGGACGCAGATCGTCGCCGATTTCGGCAATCACGCCGTCCTTGATGCGGACATCCGCCTTGTAGGCGGCTGCGCCGGTGCCGTCGACGACAGTGCCGCCCTTGATCAGCAAATCAGACATTTCCAGCTCTCCCAATCGAATCCGTTATTTCGGAAAGGATGTTGTCATTGTGGCGCGCGTCGGCCGTGCAGGCTCTTGTTCGCGTGATGGTTCGCGCCCTTCCGGCCGGAAGCGTATCGCCAGACAGGTTCGCGCACAAGCGGAGCGACCGTGCCGGTGCTAAGAGGGGTGCACGATTCGCTACCGCACGGGTGCACGAACTGCGCCTCCACGATTCTTGCAACCGGGCAAGGACAGCGGGCGCCTGAGGCAAGGGGTTAGTCGCGCCCGGAGAATATTCGGCCTATTGCCGCCAGCGGCAGAAATCGTTCGCCATCGCATGGTCGAGAATGCCCCGGCAGGTGGCGAAGCGATCGTGGCCGGTGTCGATCAGACCCGGTTCGAGATCGTCCAACTGTTCGCTGGGCACCAGGGCGATCGGGCTGGCCACGGGCACGAGCTGCGAGCCCGCGCCGAACTGCAAGGTGCTGAGCAGGCCGAACATGCGCGCATCGCGGGTCGGCCGCCCCAGCATCATCATGCGATACTGCCCCGCCTCGTTGGTGATCAGATAGATGTAGCCCGAAAGATTGGGCATCGAGACATAGCCCGACTGGGCATAGTGGCCATCGGGCCGCTCGCCTTCGCTGAAGCGGAGATGGCCTGCATCGTCATCCCAGAAAATCCGGCTGCGATAGGCAAAGACCGCGCCCGGCGTATCGAAGCTGGCGCGCAAGGTCATGTATTCCTGTTCGATCCAGCGGATCGCCGCGCGGCTGTAGGCGCCCATATGTTCGGGCGCGAGATCGTGCCCGGCAGATGGGATATCGGTCCCATGCGCCCCACGCAGCGAAGTGCCCAGCGCTTCCTCGATCCGGATGACGGTCGCCAGCGTGAAGGGGCGGTTGCCCGATAGTGCCTTTTCCAGCGTGGACAGGCTGATCCGCGCCATATCGGCCAACGCCTGGCGCGACATGCGCCGCCGCGCCAGTTCTTCGCGCAGGCGCTCCGCAAAGCCGTCATCCGATTGCTGCATGGTGTCCCCGTATCGTGTGCCGGACAATTCCGCACAAATCCGCACAATCCGTCAAGTCTGTTCTTGCCTGCCGCACATCGCCGCCCGCAGTGGCAGAAACCGGCATGGCTTGCCGATGGCTGTCCGGCATGGCCGCTGCCTATTGGGAAGGCTCCGCTTTTTCATGGAGCCTGCCATGTCTGCATTCCTCTTTCCCGCCCGGTCGCGCTGCCGTCTGCTGCTCGGCCTTTCGCTCCTGCTGGGCCTTGTCGCGCTGGTTTTCATCGTCGACCGGCTCTCCGCCTCCGACACCGAGGCCGATGTGATCGGCAGCGGCACTCTGCTCTTGCGCGGCAAGGGCGTGGCCGATGCCCTGCCCGCCATACGGCTGGGCACCGATATGGATGTCACTGTCAGCGGGCAGACCGCGCGCGTGCGGGTAACGCAAGCCTTCCGCAACACCAGCAAGAACTGGATGGAAGCGACCTACCTCTATCCCCTGCCCGAAGAAGGGGCGGTGGACAGCCTCAGGATGGTGGTGGGCCAGCGGGTGATCGTCGGCCGGATCAAACGCCGGGAAGAAGCCCGCGCGATTTATGAAAAGGCGCGCGCCGAAGGGAAGAAAGCCGGGCTGGTCGAATCCGAACGGCCCAACATGTTCCGCAACAGCGTGGCCAATGTCGGGCCGGGCGAAACCGTGCTGATCGCCATCGAATACCAGGCGCCGGTGCGCCAGCTGGCCGGTGAATTCAGCCTGCGCCTGCCGCTGGTGTCTGGGCCGCGCTATGTCCCGCCGCACACGGTGGACAGCGATGCGGGCGCGAAGGATGCCGCCGCCGTCACCGCGCCGCTGGCCGATCCGAAGCTGGGCCGGGACCTGAATCCGGTGTCGATCACGGTGCATCTCGCGCCGGGTTTCCAGCCCGCCAATCTCATCAGTCCCTATCACCGCATCGCGGTGGCCGAAGAAGGCGGTATGACGCGCACCATTCGCCTGGCCGATGGACAGGTGCCCGCCGACCGCGATTTCGAACTCCGCTGGCGTTCGGCCAGTGCCGATCCCACGGTCGGCCTGTTCCGCCAGCAGGTGGGGGGCGAGGCTTATCTCATGGCCGCGATCACTCCGCCCGCGCAGGAACCGGCGCGCCAGTTCCCGCCGCGCGAAATGGTTTTCGTGATCGACAACAGCGGTTCGATGGGCGGCACGTCGATGGCGGCGGCCAAGGACAGCCTGCTCTATGCCCTCGGCACGCTGCGGCCACAGGACCGGTTCAACGTGATCCGCTTCGACGATACGCTGACCCGCCTGTTCGATGACAGCGTGCCCGCCACGCCGGAACAGATCGCACTGGCCCGCCGCTTCACCGAAGGGTTGCAGGCCAGTGGCGGCACGGAAATGCTGCCCGCGCTCGAATCCGCGCTGATCGACAGCCAGCCTGAGGACAAGGGCACCGTGCGGCAGGTGATCTTCCTCACCGATGGCGACATTTCCAACGAGAAGGAAATGAGCGCCGCCATCGCCGCGAAGGGCGGGCGCAGCCGGATTTTCATGGTCGGCATCGGTTCGGCCCCCAACCAGTACCTGATGCGCCGCATGGCCGAAGCGGGCCGGGGCACTTTCACCAATGTCGGCATCGGCAAGGAAGTGACCGCGAAGATGACGGCGATGCTCGACCGGCTGGCCGCGCCGGCGGTGCGCGACATCGAAATCAGCGTGGACGGCGCGCCGCTCGATCTCACGCCGCGCGATCTGCCCGATCTCTATGCGGGCGAACCGCTGGTCGTGCTCGGCAAGGGCAAGGCGCTGTCGGGCACGCTCACCGTCAGCGGCATGATCGACGACCGGCCGTGGAGGCAGAGCGTGGCTCTTGCGCAGGCGCTCGACAGCCCGGCGGTGGCGAAGCTCTGGGCCAATCGCCGGATCGCTGAGCTGGAAGCGGCCCGTGCGGCGGGCGAGATGGAAGACGGCGCGGCCAGCGAAGCGATTGCCCAGCTTGGCCTTGCCTACAGCATCGTCACCCGGGTCACGAGCCTGGTCGCGGTGGATGAAACCCCGGACCGGCCGCAGGGCACGCCGCTGACGCGGGAGGAACTGCCGCTGCTGCTGCCCGCCGGGTGGGATTTCGATACGCTGTTGGGCGGGCAGGCCGCGGCTGTGGCCGCCATGGCACGGGAAGGCGTGCCGATGCTCGCGGATCAGGCCGAAGCGCTGGACCTGCCGGAAACCGCCACGGGCTATGCGGGGCTGCTGGTCAAGGGGTTCGCGCTGCTAACGCTCGGCCTTGCGGGGCTGGCCACGCGCCGCCGGGCCCACCGCCGCGCGGGAGCCGGGGCATGAACGGGGTGCTGGCCGTGGTCAAAGGAGGGCGTGCCTGCGGGCGCGCCCTTTCCACCCTGTTCCTGTCGGGGCTCTGCCTGCTCGGCCTTGTGTTGATCGCGCAAGGGGCGATGATCCCGGCCAAGGCCTGGCTGGCGCAGGTTCTGCTCGACCGCGCTTTCGAACAGAGCCTCGCCGCCCGCCGCCCGGTTAAGCCGTGGGGCTGGGCGGATATGGCCCCGGTGGCGAAAGTGTCGGTCCCGCGCCTCGGTGTCGGCGAAATCGTGCTGTCGGGCGGTTCGGGGCAGGCCATGGCCTTCGGCCCGACTGCGCTGCGTGACCGCGCGCCGGTGCGCGTTCTCGCCGCCCATCGTGATACCCATTTCGCCTTTCTGCGCCACCTGCGCCCCGGCGATGCGATCGAAGTGCAGTCCGTCAACGGACGCACGGCGCGCTATACGGTGGCGAACAGCCAGATCGTCCGCTGGGATCGCTTTGCCTATCCCGCCAATCCGGTGCGGCCGCTGCTGGCGCTGACCACCTGCTATCCCTTCGGCGTGAACGAGCGCGGCCCGCTGCGCTATGTCGTGTGGGCCGAACAGCAGGGGGGTTGATGTGCCGCCGGTTGCAAAATCGGCGGACATGGCGGAGAGAGGAGGCAAGGGATCGCAGTATCCGCAAGAAAGGGAGTTGAGATGGGAGCTGGCGTCAGCGTCAATCCGGAGGTGGACCATGCCCGGCAGCGGCTTGTCAGCGATATCGTGCGGCTGCAGGCGCGGCGTTCGCCCGACAAGGTGGCGCTGATCTATGAAGGGCAGGAAGATACTTTCGCCGATCTCGACCGGCTGGTGAACCGGTTCGCCAACCATCTGATCGCGCAGGGCGTGGCGCCGGGCGACAGAGTGGCGGTCTTCGCGCACAATTGCCGCGCGTTCGTGATCGCGCGCTTCGGCATTATCCAGGCGGGCGCGCTGTTCACCCCGATCAACTTCATGCTCAACGCGGCCGAAGTGGGCTTCATTCTCAACCACGCCCGGCCCCGTGCGATCATCGCCGAAGATGCGCTGTGCGGCATTGCGGATGAAGCCATCGCGCTGATGGACGATCCGCCGCGCGTAAAGGCGTTTATCGATCATACCGGCACCCCCGCACCCGCCGGGTGGGAGGATGTGGCCGCCTGGTACGCCGCCGGGGACGAGACCCGCCCCGCGATCGTGCGGGGGGAAGACGATCCGGTGCAGCTTATGTACACCAGCGGCACCGAAGCGCATCCCAAGGGTGTGCTGCTCAGTTCGCGCAGCCTGTTCGCCCAGTATGTCAGCTGCGCCATCGACGGGCAGATGGCGCACGAAGATGTCGAATTGCACTGCCTGCCACTTTATCACTGCGCCCAGCTCGACTGTTTCCTCAGCGTCGATCTCTATCTCGGGGCGACCAGCATCCTGCTGCGCGCGCCGGATGTGGCCACGATCCTGCAAACGATCGAGGAGCGGGGGGTGAGCAAGCTGTTCTGCCCGCCGACGGTGTGGATCGCGATGCTGCGCCATCCCGATTTCGACCGGCGCGATCTCTCCTCGCTCCGCAAGGGGTACTACGGGGCTTCGATCATGCCGGTGGCGATCGTGGAGGAACTGGTGCGCCGCCTGCCGCAGATGCGGCTATGGAATTTCTATGGGCAGACCGAAATGGCGCCGGTCGCCACGATCCTGCAACCCGAAGACCAGATCAGGAAGCTGGGCTCCGCCGGTCGCCCCGCGATCAATGTCGAAACCCGCGTGGTGGACGATAACGACAGGCCGGTGCCGGTGGGCGAAGTGGGCGAAATCGTCCATCGCGGGCCGCAGGTCATGCTGGGCTACTATCAGGCGCCGGACAAGACGGCGGAGGCGTTTCGCGGCGGCTGGTTCCACAGCGGCGATCTCGGCCGGTTCGATGCGGACGGCTATCTCTATCTCGTCGATCGCAAGAAGGACATGATCAAGTCCGGGGGCGAAAATGTCGCCAGCCGGGAAGTGGAGGAAGCGCTGTTCCTCCATCCCGATGTGCAGGAAGCGGCTGTGTTCGGCATTCCCGACGATCGATGGGTGGAAGCGGTGACGGCGGTGGTGGTGCCCCGCCCGGGCGCGCCGCTCGATACCGCATCGGTCATGGCGCATTGCCGGGAACGGCTGGCGGGGTACAAATGCCCCAAGGCGATCCATGTGGCGGAAAGCCTGCCCAAGAACGCCAGCGGCAAGATTCTCAAACGTGAACTGCGGGCGCAATACCTGCCCTGACCGGCGGCCTGCCGCCGGCAGGCGCATATGCGGTAACTTCGTTTCCGATCGGGCGGAATACCCCCTTATCGCCATGCGATAAGAACGCTATGCCGGGCCGGCCTGTGATGAAGCTGGCCTGCGATAGATCTGGAGCTACAGCCAATGAAAACCCGTGCCGCCGTTGCCTTTGAAGCGAAGAAGCCGCTGGAGATCGTGGAAGTCGATCTCGAAGGGCCGAAGGCGGGTGAGGTGCTGGTCGAAATCATGGCCACCGGCATCTGCCACACCGATGCCTACACGCTGGACGGGTTCGACAGCGAAGGGATTTTCCCTTCCATCCTGGGGCACGAAGGCGCGGGGATCGTGCGTGAAGTGGGGCCGGGCGTCACTTCGGTGAAGCCGGATGACCATGTCATCCCGCTCTACACCCCCGAATGCCGCCAGTGCAAAAGCTGTCTGTCGGGCAAGACCAACCTGTGCACCGCGATCCGCGCCACGCAGGGGCAGGGCCTGATGCCCGACGGCACCAGCCGTTTCTCCTACAAGGGGCAGACGATTTTTCATTACATGGGCTGTTCGACATTCTCGAACTTCACGGTCCTGCCCGAAATCGCAGTCGCCAAAATCCGTGAGGACGCGCCGTTCCAGACCTCGTGCTACATCGGCTGCGGGGTGACCACGGGCGTGGGCGCGGTGGTCAACACCGCCAAAGTGCAGGTGGGGGACAATGTCGTGGTCTTCGGCCTTGGCGGCATCGGCCTCAACGTGATCCAAGGGGCGAAGCTGGCAGGGGCAGGCAAGATCATCGGCGTCGACATCAACCCCGACCGGGAAGAATGGGGCCGCCGGTTCGGTATGACCGATTTCCTCAACACCAAGGGCATGAGCCGCGAGGATGTGGTCGCCAAAGTGGCGTTGATGACCGATGGCGGCGCGGACTATTCGTTCGATTGCACCGGCAACACCGAAGTGATGCGCACCGCGCTCGAATGCTGTCATCGCGGCTGGGGCGAAAGCGTGATTATCGGCGTGGCCGAAGCGGGCAAGGAAATCAGCACTCGCCCGTTCCAGCTGGTGACGGGCCGGGTGTGGAAAGGGACCGCGTTCGGCGGGGCGCGGGGGCGCACCGATGTGCCCAAGATCGTCGACTGGTACATGAACGGCAAGATCGAGATCGATCCGATGATCACTCATATCCTCAGCCTGGAGGACATCAACAAGGGTTTCGACCTGATGCATGCGGGCGAAAGCATCCGCAGCGTCGTGGTCTATTGAAAAAGCATTCTGCGAAGGGAGGATTACAGCCATGTTCAGCCATGTGATGGTCGGTTCGAACGATATCGAACGGTCGCGCAAATTCTACGATGCGCTGTTTGCCGCGGTCGGCGGCAAGCCGGCGATCACCGATCCCAAGGGGCGGCTGATCTACCTGCACAACGGGTCGATGTTCATGGTCACCAGTCCGATCGACGGAGAACCGGCCACGCATGGCAACGGCAGCACGGTCGGCTTCGCGCTGGACAGCGGGGAACAGATCGATGCCTGGCACGCGGCGGGCGTCGCCCATGGCGGCAAGGCGGTGGAAGACCCGCCGGGCGTGCGCGATTCCGGGGCGATAAAGCTCTATCTGGCCTACTTGCGCGATCCTGACGGCAACAAGCTGTGCGGCCTGCACCGTTTGTGAACGCTTTGGAGACCGTTTCCACCAACCGGGCCCATGGCGGCGTGCAAGGCGTCTATACCCACGCCTCCGCCGCCACCGGCACGCCGATGACCTTTTCGGTCTTCGTGCCCGATCACGCCCCGGGCGCCGTGCTGCCGGTGCTGTGGTATCTTTCGGGGCTGACCTGCACCCATGCCAATGTCACGGAAAAGGGCGAATATCGCGCAGCCTGCGCCGAACACGGGATCGTGTTCATCGCTCCGGACACCAGCCCGCGCGGCGACGATGTGCCCGATGACGAAGTGTATGACTTCGGCAAGGGCGCGGGCTTCTATGTCGATGCGACACAAGCGCCCTGGGCCGCGCATTTCCGGATGCGCCGCTATATCGAGGAAGAACTGCCCGCCCTGGTGGCGCGGCATTTCCCGGTCGACATGGCGCGGCAGGGTATCACCGGCCATTCGATGGGCGGCCATGGCGCGTTGACGATCGCCTTGCGCAATCCGGGGCGGTTCCGCTCGGTCAGCGCTTTTGCGCCGATCGTCAGCCCGCTGCATTGCCCGTGGGGCGACAAGGCGTTGACGGGCTATATCGGGGCGGACCGGGCCCGATGGCGGGAATATGATGCCTGCGCCCTGATCGAGGATGGCGCGCGCCTGCCCGATCTGCTGGTCGATCAGGGGACGGCGGATGCTTTCCTCGCCGAACAATTGAAGACGCATCTGCTGGAAGAAGCGGTGGCCCGGGCCGGCATGCCCGCGACCATCCGCATGCGGCAGGGCTACGATCATTCGTATTACTTCATTTCGACGTTCATGGCCGAACACGTCGGCTGGCACGCCGCGCGGCTGCAAAAGTGATCGGCTGACGCGCGTCGCGCCGGCTTCAGGCGAGATCGGGATCAGGCGAGCGGCGCGGGTATCGCCGGTAGCAGCCCCACCCGGTCCAGCGCGTCGCCCAGTTGCAGGATCGCATCCTGCATCGGATGGCGGCACTCTTCCCCCATCAGCAGAAACAGTGTCGTGTCCAGCGTATGCGCGCGGGGGCCACGGCAATCGGAAATCAGCGTCAGCACCAGCGCTTCGCCTTCGGCCACGTGCGGGGCACAGAACGGGGCGAAAGGCAGGTCCTGCCGGGCGTGGGTGGCAAGCAGGCCCATCACCCGGTGAAACGGCGCCAGCGCAGGCATCAGCCCGCGATTGGCCAGGGTTTTGCCCAACGCCGCCACAGGGCAACTGCGCTTGCTGACTGCAGCCATCCACTGGCGCATGGCCCAGACCAGAATCTTGCCGCCTTCGTCCAGCGTGGCGATCGGTCGATCGAGATAGGCATACATGGGCATCAGCTCCGCGATTCGGTTTTCTCCATCATAAGCAATATTGCGAAGCAGTCGCAATATTGCTTATGCACTTGTGCGCGAAGCTATGGCTTTTGCTCCTGTTCGCCTTGGGGGCCATCTGCTATCCCACCGGGCGGAAAGGGCCGGATTCCCGGCAGGATGCGAAGGGATTGAGAATGAGCGAAGTGCTGGCAACGCGTGTGGTGGGCAACGTGGGAATCATCGAAATCGATTCGCCACCGGTCAATGCGCTGTCCACCGCCGTGCGCACTGCCGTGATCGAAGGCCTGCGTATCCACAATGCCGATGATGCGGTGGCGGCCATCGTCCTGCTCTGCGCCGGGCGGACTTTCTTCGCCGGAGCCGATATCGCCGAGTTCGACGATCTGCCGATCAAGCAGCCCGATTTCGACGCGCTGATGGCGGCGGCGGAAAGTTCGGCCAAGCCGGTGGTCGCGGCGATCCACGGCACGGCGCTGGGCGGCGGGTTCGAACTGGCGCTGGCCTGCCATTACCGTGTGGCCGTGCCTTCGGCCAAATTTGGTCTGCCCGAAGTCCATCTCGGCATTCTGCCCGGCGCCGGGGGGACGCAGCGCCTTCCGCGTCTGATCGGTGCGGCGCCCGCGCTGGAGATGATCCTCAGCGGCAAGCCGGTGTCCGCGGCCAAGGCGGCCGAAAGCGGGCTGATCGATCAGGTGGTGGAAGAAGGCAAACTGGAAGAAGCCGCACTGGCTTTCGCGCAGAACGTCGTTGCCGATGGCGCGGCGCTGGTCAAAGTGCGCGACAAGGCGGTGCAGGGCACCGTGGCCGATCTGGAACCGGTGAAGGCCCGGCACAAGCGCCAGTTCAAGGGGTTCAAGGCCCCCGGCCATATCGTGCAGGCGGTGGAAGCGGCGATCACGCTGCCGTTCGAACAGGGCCTCGCCCGCGAAAAGGAACTGTTCGGCGAACTGCTGGTCTCCCGAGAAAGCGCGGCGCAGCGCCATGTGTTCTTCGCCCAGCGGCAGACGGCCAAAGTGCCCGATATCGGCAAGGACGTGCCGATTCTGCCGATCCGCAAAGTCGGCGTGATCGGCGCCGGCACGATGGGCGGCGGCATCACGATGAATTTCCTTCAGGCGGGCATTCCCGTCACTCTGGTGGAAATGAAGCAGGAAGCGCTGGATCGCGGGATCGCCACGATCCGCAAGAATTACGAACGCACCGCCGCCAAAGGCCGGATGACGGCGGAACAGGTGGAACAGCTCATGGGGCTGATTACCCCGGTGCTGTCGATGGACGAACTGGCCGATGTCGACCTGGTGATCGAAGCGGTGTTCGAGGAAATCTCGATCAAGCGGGACATTTTCGGCAAGCTCGATGGCATCTGCCGCGACGGGGCGATCCTCGCGTCCAACACGTCGTTCCTCGATCTGAACGAGATCGCTGCGGCGACCAAGAGCCCGGAATGGGTGGTGGGGCTGCATTTCTTCTCCCCCGCCAATGTCATGCCGCTGCTCGAAGTGGTGCGCGGCGCGAAGACCAGCAGGGAAGTGATCGCCACGGTGATGAAACTGGCGGGCACAATCAAAAAGACGCCGGTTCTGGCGGGTGTGTGCCATGGCTTCATCGCCAACCGCATCATGGAACACCTCATCGTCCAGTCGCAGCAGATGGCGCTGGAAGGGGTGCCGCTGCGTAAGATCGATCAGGTGATGAACGATTATGGCTTTGCCATGGGCCCGATTTCCATGCTCGACCTGATCGGGCTCGATGTGCTGATCCATGGTGCCGAAGGGCGCACGCTGATGGGCGATTTCGTCGACGCCGGGCGGCGCGGGCAGAAGACCGGCAAGGGCTTCTACGACTACGACGCCGATCGCAAATCCGCCCTGTCTGACGAGGCCGCGCGGATCATCGCCGATTTCGCCGCTTACGCGAACGTGCCGCAGGACCCGGACCAGAGCGACGAGCAGATCATGAAGCGCCTGCTTTATCCCGTGGTCAACGAAGGCGCGAAATGTCTGGAAGAAGGCATCGCCCTGCGTGCCTCGGATATCGATGTCGCCGCGATCCTCGGCTACAACTGGCCGGTCTTCACCGGCGGACCGATGTTCTGGGGCGATACCATCGGTGCCAAGGCTCTGCTCGAAGGGCTGGAAGCGCTGGAGCCGCGCTATGGCGCGGACTTCGCCCCTTCGGCGCTGGTTCGCACGCTCGCGGCGGAAGGCGGCCGTTTCACCGACCGCTGACCGGCATCGCCGGGCGGAACAGAACCGATGTGAACAAGGGCGCGGGCTTCGGCTCGCGCCCTTTGCATTCCTGCCTTCGCAATTTGGTCTTTAAAGCTTGGGCAGAGTCACCCCGCGCTGGCCCATGTACTTGCCTGACCGTTCGGCATAGCTCGTCTCGCACGGTTCGTTCCCTTTCAGGAACAGGAACTGGCAGGCCCCTTCGTTGGCGTAGATCCGGGCCGGGAGCGGGGTGGTGTTGGAGAATTCCAGCGTCACATGCCCTTCCCATTCGGGTTCCAGCGGAGTGACGTTCACGATGATGCCGCAGCGGGCATAGGTCGATTTGCCGAGGCAGATCACCAGCACATCGCGCGGGATGCGGAAATATTCCACAGTGCGCGCCAGCACGAAGCTGTTGGGCGGGATGACGCAGACATCGGTCTTGCGGTCGACGAAGCTGTTCGCGGAAAAGTCCTTGGGATCGACCACCGCATTGTCGACATTGGTGAAAATCTTGAACTCATCGGCCACGCGCGCGTCATAGCCGTAGGATGACAGGCCGTAGCTGATCACCCCTTCGCGTTGCTGCCTTTCGACGAAAGGCTCGATCATACCGCTCCGCCGGACTTCGCTCCGGATCCATCTATCGCTGAGAATCGCCATGGGGCTGTGTTTCACTACCCATGCGCGCAGGGCAAGCCGTTACGATCAAACCTGATGGTATTCGCGGAACCAATCCACAAATTTCGGCACGCCCTGCTCGATCGCGGTGGTGGGGGCATAGCCGAGATCGCGTTGGATCGCCGCGATATCGGCGTATGTCTTGTGCACGTCGCCCGGCTGCATCGGCAACATGTCCAGTTCCGCCTTGCGCCCGCAGGCCTGTTCCAGCAGGCCGATGACTTTCATCAGGGCTTCGGAACGGTGATTGCCGATGTTGTAGAGCGCGTGGGGCTTCACACTGCCCCCGGCCTTTTCCCGCCCGTCATCCGCCGGGGGATGATCGAGACAGGCGACGACCCCGGCGATGATATCGTCGATATAGGTGAAATCGCGGTACATATCGCCGTGGTTGAACACCGGGATCTGCCGCCCGGCGAGGATATTGGCGGTAAACTTCCACATCATCATGTCGGGGCGCCCCCATGGGCCATAGACGGTGAAGAAGCGCAGGCCGGTGAGCGGGATGCGGTAAAGATGGGCGTAGGTTTCGCTCATCAGCTCGTCCGCCTTCTTGGTCGCGGCGTAGAGCGAAACGGGGTGATCCGTGCGATCTTCCACGGCAAACGGCAACTTGGCATTGCCGCCATAGACCGAACTGGAACTGGCGTAGACCATATGCTCCACCTCCCGGTGGCGGGCCAGTTCCAGCATGTTCACATGCCCCACCAGATTGGAATGGACATAGGCGTGGGGGTTTTCGATCGAATAGCGCACGCCCGCCTGCGCGCCCAGATGCACGATGCGGTCGAACTCCAAGCCTTCCAGCGCGGTTTGCAGCGCATCGGTATTGCCGAAATCGACCGGCAGGAATGCGAACCGGTTGCCGCCCAGCTGCGCCAGCCGCCGGCTACGGGCCTGCTTGAGCGAAACATCGTAATAGGGATCGCAATTGTCGATCCCGATCACCTGATCGCCGCGCGCCAGCAGGGTTTCGGACAGAGCGGCGCCGATAAAGCCCGCTGCTCCGGTTACGAGTACGCGCATGCCAACCTTTCCTGCTGTGCCGGGGTGCCGCTTATAGGGGGCAAAGACGAAAAGACCATGGCCATCCGTGGGAGCGCCATGGCGGATCGCGGCCTAGGTCACGACATCGGGTGCCGTGCGGCCGGTGTGGCGCGCGATCCCGGCGATGGCATCGGCGGCGGTGGCCAGATCCGCCAGCATGATCGCGGTATCGGTGTCGAGCGCGCCATCGGCCGGTTCGAACCGTTCGAGATAGACGCGCAGAGTGGCCCCCTGCGTACCGGTGCCGGAAAGGCGGAACACGATCCGCGATCCGCCATCGAACAGCACGCGGATACCCTGATTGCGGCTGACCGCATGATCGACCGGATCGGTATAGGAAAAGCTGTCCGCCGCAGCGACGCGCAGCGGGCCGAAGGCCGTGCCGGGCAGTGTGTCCAGCCGCTGCTCCAGTTCGGCCATCAGCCGGTTGGCGGCGGTGGTGTCGATCGCTTCGTAATCGTGGCGGGCATAGTAGTTGCGGCCGAAGCGGGCCCAGTGATCGCGCGCCAGCGCATCGACGCTGATCCGCCGGGCGGCAAGCACGTTGAGCCATAGCAGCACCGCCCACAGGCCGTCCTTTTCGCGCACATGATCCGACCCGGTGCCGGCGCTTTCCTCCCCGCAGATCGTGGCCATCCCGGCATCGAGCAGCGTGCCGAAGAATTTCCAGCCGGTGGGCGTTTCATGGCAGGGCAGGCCCCATTCCGCCGCCACCCGGTCGGCTGCCGCGCTGGTCGGCATCGACCGCGCAATGCCTTTGAGCCCCTGCGCGTAACCGGGCGCATATGTGGCATTGGCGGCCAGCATCGCCAGAGAATCCGACGGGGTAATGAACCGCCCACGCCCGATAATCAGATTGCGGTCGCCATCGCCATCGGAAGCCGCGCCGAAATCGGGCGCGTCCGGCCCCATCATGAGATCATACAGTGCCTTGGCATGGACGAGGTTCGGATCGGGGTGATACCCGCCGAAATCCTCCAGCGGCACGCCGTTGCGCACCGTGCCCCGGGGGAAGCCCAGCCGGTCTTCCAGAATCGCCTGGGCATAGGGGCCCGTTACCGCATGCATCGCGTCGAACGCCATGGTGAAGCCGCCCGCCACCGCCGCGCGGATCGCCGGGAAATCGAACAGGCTTTCCATCAGCGCGGCATAATCGGCCACCGGATCGATGACCTCCACCCGCATCGCGCCGACTTGCGCCGTGCCCTGGGTGTCGAGATCGATATCCGGTGCGTCCATGGTCAGCCAGCGGTCGATCGTCTGCGTGCGGGCATGGATCGCCTCGGTCACGCTTTCGGGCGCGGGGCCGCCGTTGGCGATATTGTACTTGATGCCGAAATCGGCGTCGGGCCCGCCGGGGTTGTGGCTGGCCGACAGGATCAGCCCCCCGGCCGCGCCATATTTGCGGATCACATGGCTGGCGGCGGGGGTGGACAGAATGCCGCCCTGGCCCACCAATACCCGGGCGTAGCCATTGGCAGCGGCCATGCGGATCGCCTGCTGGATCACCGGCCGGTTGTAGAACCGCCCGTCGCCCCCGATCACCAGGGTGGCCCCGCCGGGTGGCGGCACCGCATCGAACACGGCCTGGATGAAGTTTTCCGTATAATTCGGCTGCTGGAAGACTTTGACCGGTTTCCGCAAGCCGGAAGTGCCGGGTTTCTGGCCGTCGAACGGATGGGTGGGGATGGTCCGGATCATATCCGCCCTCATGGCAAGCCGCGATGCTGCTGCGCAACCCCCGGCGGTTCGGAACACCGCCCGTGTGCCATCCTGGTGCGACAGGCCGGGTCGCACGATGGACGCAGGCACCCTATATCCGATGGCGTCGTGGGATTCGACAGCAGGAAATGGAGCGCGCGGCCCATGGCGGCGCGCTAGAACCGGGTCATGAGAAAGGAACCATCCCTGTCCGCATCGCTGGCCACCACCGATGATCCGCGCTGGGCGCAAGTCGTGGCGCGGGACAAGAGCGCCGATGGCCGGTTCTGGTATTCGGTGGCGACGACGGGCGTCTATTGCCGTCCGTCCTGCGCTTCGCGCACGGCCAATCCCCGCAATGTGACTTTGCACGATACGCTGGAAAGCGCGCGCCAATCCGGTTGCCGCCCCTGCAAGCGGTGCAACCCCGAAGGATCGTCGTTCGCCGAGGAAAACGCGGCGTTGATCGAACAGGCGTGTCGGATGATCGAAGCGGCCGAACAGCCGGTGCCGCTGGCCGATCTGGCTGCGGCGGTGGAACTGAGCCCCGCCTATTTCCACCGCCTGTTCAAGGCCCAGACCGGAGTGACGCCCAAAGCCTATGCGCAGGCGCACCGGGCCAGGCAGGTGCGCGGCCATCTCGCCGCCGGGAGCAGCATGACAGAGGCGATCTACGCCGCCGGGTTCAACTCCAGCAGCCGTTTCTACGAACGGGCGGACGCCATTCTCGGCATGGCGCCCGGGCGTTACCGCCGGGGCGGGGCGGAGGAGGAGCTGCGCTTTGCCGTGGGGCAATCCGCGCTCGGCGCGATTCTGGTGGCGTCCAGCGCCAGCGGGGTGGCGGCGATCATGCTGGGGGACGATCCCGAACGCCTGCTGCGCGATTTGCAGGATCAGTTTCCGCGGGCCGCGCTGGTGGGGGGCGACCACGCATATGAGCGGCTGGTGGCGCACGTCGTCGGCTTCGTGGAGGAACCGGCGCGGGGTCTCGATCTGCCGCTCGATATCCGGGGCACCGCTTTCCAGCAGCGCGTATGGCAGGCCTTGCGCGCGATTCCGGCCGGGGAAACCGTGTCCTATGCCGAGATCGCCCGGCGGATCGGCGCGCCACGCGCGGTTCGCGCGGTGGCGGGGGCCTGTGCGGCCAATGCTCTGGCCGTGGCGATCCCTTGCCACCGCGTTGTGCGCCGCAATGGCGCGCTTTCCGGCTATCGGTGGGGGGTGGAACGCAAACAGCGCCTGCTTGAACGGGAAAGTGCGGCATGAACGCCGTGCACGCGCGGGTCGCGGCGCAGGACTGGGCGCGGATCGCCGCCGAACTCGACCGGGAGGGCTGGTCTGTCCTGACCCGCCTGCTCGACGATGCCGCGTGCGATGCGCTGGCCGGGATGTATGGGCCCAGCGCAGCATTCCGCAGCCATGTCCGTATGGCGCGGTATGGGTTCGGGCAGGGGGAATACCGCTATTTCGCCTATCCTCTGCCGCCGCTGGTGGAAGGGTTGCGATGCGCGCTCTATCCCCGTCTCGCCCCTATCGCCAACGGCTGGCATGAACGGATGGGGCTGCCCGCCCGCTTCCCCGCCGATCATGCCGCATTTCTGGCGCGCTGCCACGCGGCGGGGCAGCTGCGGCCCACGCCCCTGCTGCTGGCTTACGGGCCGGGTGACTACAACTGTCTGCATCAGGATCTCTATGGCGAACATGTCTTTCCGCTGCAGATCGCGGCGCTGCTGTCTGCGCCGGGCGCGGATTTTACCGGCGGCGAATTCGTGCTGACCGAGCAACGCCCCCGGATGCAATCGCGCGCGATGGTCGTACCGTTGGCCAGGGGCGATGCGGTGGTGTTCGCGGTCAACCAGCGTCCGCAGCGTGGCACGCGCGGCGATTACCGTGTGACCATGCGCCACGGGGTCAGCCGGGTGCATGCAGGCCACCGCCATACGCTGGGGATCATTTTCCACGATGCCGCCTGATCCGCATGGCGGTGATCTGTTCGCGGGGGAGCGGTGGGTGGAACCGCTCGGCCCCGGCGCGGCGCTGCTGGGCGGGTTCGCGCTGGACCGGGCGGATGCGCTGATCGCGCAAATCCATGCTCTGTCCGCCGTCTCCCCCTTCCGTCATATGGAAACGCGCAGCGGGCGCATGTCGGCGGCGCTGACCAATTGCGGTGCGATGGGATGGGTCAGCGATCGCTCCGGTTATCGCTATACCCCGCACGATCCGTTGACCGGCGCGCCTTGGCCCGCGTTGCCCCCGTTGTTCGCACGGCTGGCGGCGGAAGCGGCAGCAGCTTTGGACTTCGCCGATTTCCGTCCCGCCGCCTGCCTCGTCAACCGTTATGCGCCCGGGGCTCGGCTCGGCCTGCATCAGGACCGGGACGAGGGCGACAGGATCGCCCCTATCGTCTCGGTCTCGCTGGGTCTGCCCGCAACGTTCCTGTGGGGTGGGTTGGAACGCGGGGCGCGGGTCCGGCGCATTCCGGTGCGGCATGGCGATGTGGTGGTCTGGGGCGGGCCATCGCGCATGGTGTTCCACGGGGTGGCCCCGCTCAGGCACGGGCATCACCCCGCGACGGGTGGGTTTCGCTACAATCTCACTTTCCGCAAGCCCGGCTGATCGCCTTGCGCACTTGCCAAACGGTGGCAACTCATGGAACGGAGGGCGCACACGGTCCTGAGCGGCTGAAGCACAACCACAAGAAAAGGGAGAGAAAAAAGATGAGCAAAGCGGAAGACGTGGTCAACGCCATGATCGATGCCTGCAACCGCAAGGATATCGAAGCCGCACTGGCCTGTTTCCACGAGGATGTGGTCTATCACAACATTCCGATGGAGCCGGTGACCGGACGGGAAGGCGTCCGCAAGACCTTGGGGCCGTTTCTGGACATGGCCCAGCAAGTGGACTGGATCACGCACAAATCGGTTTCAAATGGGGTCGATCTGGTCATGAACGAACGCAACGATCGTCTGCTCATGCCCCATGGCTGGTGCGATTTGCCGGTGATGGGCGTGTTTGAAGTGCGCGACGGGAAGATCGCCGCCTGGCGCGACTATTTCGATTCCGCGGCGGTGCAGGCTTTGCTCGGCGGCGGCAGCTAAAAAGACGCGTCGCGCTCAGCAAGCCGGCACCCCTGCCACCTTTTCGCCATTCCCGCGTTATGGGGATGGCGAGTGGTGAAAGGCTTTCGGACGTAATGGCTTATATCTGCGACGAGGTGACGCCCCCGGCCATCGTGAACGGGGTCTTATCGTGAAATGCCGTATTGGCTAATGGTGGGACCTTGCTATCGGGCGTGCGTGGCGATTGTGGCTTTTATTCGACCGGGCTGGCGTACGGCCTTGGGTGCTTTCGCATTGGCATGCGGCAGCGGTGTGCCGCTTCATGCGCAGGATGGCGATCCGGCCTTGCGGTTGCGGCCGCAGGCAGCCGAACAGCAGGCCAGCACGCAGGGCGATCCATGGCTGAGCCATTGGTGGACCGCATTCGACGATCCGCTGCTGACGCGGCTGGTCGAAACCGGGGTTGCCGCCGATCCGGAATTGGCCCTGCCGACCGAGCAGGCGGCGCGGGGCGGCAGTGGGCGTAAGCTGGGCGGGCGCAAGCGTTCGGGCCGGGCTGACGAGGCGGAACGTCATGCCGCGCTTTACGAACGCGCGCAGAAACAGGCCGAAAAGGCCGAACGTATTGCCCGCGCTTATTTCAAAGTGCGCGCGACCCAGCAGCATATGGCCGTGGCGCGGGAAAGCCTGGAAAGCCAGCAGGAGAATATCAAAGTCGCCAGCCTGCGGTTCCGCGCCGGGCTGGCACCGGCTTACGATGCCAATTTCGCCCGCACGCAAAGCGCGACCACAGCGGCCGCGTTGGGTGAAGTGGAAGCGGAATTCCAGCGTGATATCGCCCGTCTGGCCGAATTGACCCGGATCGATGCGCAACCGCTGCGCGAAGCATTCGGAACGCACGTTCCCACGCTGGCCGCGCCGCCTCTGCCGCCGGAGGATCAGAGCGGGATCGTCGCCCTGCGCCGGGCGGATCTGCTCGCGCTCGAACAGCGGCTGTCGGCGCGGCTGATGCGCGACGGGGTGGCCCAGGCGGATATCGACGCGGCCATGGCGGGGCAGGTCGCCGCGCCATCCGATGATGTGGCCGAGGCGCTCGCCTCTTACGAAGACCGGCTCAGCGGCGCACGGGCCGATGTCGCCGTGGCACTGGAAACGGCCAACGCTGCGCAAAAGCGGGTCGCCACTCTGGAACGTGCGGTCGAAAGCGCACGCGTGGCGTTGGGCGATACCCGGATGGCCTACAACAGCGGGCTGGACCGGTTCGTATCGGTTTATGTCGCGGAAAACGCACTATTCGAAGTGCGCCAGGCGATCGTTGCCGCGCAACGCACCCATATGGAAGCCTTGATCCGCTATTTCACCGCACTGGGCGGCGGCTGGCGGATCGAACAGCCCCGCTCCGGCACGCCCGCCCCGGCCAGGAATGAAACCGGCGCGCGGGATGAGTAAACCGGCGGGGCATACGCCGCTCGACGATCTCATCTCGGGCAGGCCGGCCAGCACCCGGCAGCGCCGGATCATCTGGATCGTGGTGTTCATGGCGCTGATCGCGCTGGCGGTGCTGACTGTGCGTTTCCTGGTCGGGCACGACACGTCCTATATTTCGCAGCCCGCGGTGCGCGGCAATCTCGAACCGCGCCTGTCCATCGGCGGCGTGCTCTACCCGACGCGCGAAACCGATGTCGGCATGCCGTTTGCGGGCACGATTGCCGAAGTCTATGTGCGGGAAGGGACGAAAGTCGCCGCCGGGCAACAGCTTGCGCGGATCGATCCCGCCGATGCCCGTCTGGCCATGGCGGAAACGCAGGCCGGGGTGCAAAGCGCCCGGGCCGCGATCGAAAGCGCATCGGCGGTGCGCGATCAGGCGGCGGCACGTCTTGCCCGGATCGAGGATGTCTATCGCCGATCGGGCGGACGGGTGCCTTCCCGCCGCGAACTCGAAGAAGCGCGGGCCACCGCGCGGGCGGGCAATGCCGAACTCGATTCCGCCAAGGCCCATCTGCAGGAAGCCGAAGCGCGGCTGGCCGAAGCGCAGCGGCACATCGTCCGCAGCGTGATCCGCGCTCCGATCAGCGGCTATGTGCTGGTCAACAACGCCCGCCCCGGCGCGCTGGAAACCGATGCCAACGCCCCGCTGTTCACGCTGTCGCCCGATATCAACCGGATGCGGATCGACGTGCTCGTGCCGCAGGCGATGATCGGCGATATCAAGCGCGGCGCGCGGGCGCGGGTGACGGTCAGTTCGCTTCCGGATGAGCGGTTCGAAGCCTGGGTTACGGATATTGCCAGCACCGCCACAGGGGCGCCCCCGGCTTTCCGGGTCACGCTGACCGTGGCCAATCGCGAAGGGATGCTGCGCCGGGGGATGCGGGCCAGTGTGGATATCCGTCTTCCCCCGCGCCGCGATGTGCTGCTGATCCCCAATGCGGCGTTTCATTTCGAACCCGCGACGAAACGTGCGCCGTCTGAGCGGAACGACGGGCGCGAAACGATTTACGTGTTAAATGACGAGGGAGGGATCGTGCCGGTGGCCGTATCGGCGGGCTCGACCGATGGAACGCGGACCGAAGTTCATTCCGATGGGCTGAAAGCGGGCGATCCGGTTGTCGTCGGGTGGCGCGGTTCTTCTGCGGGCGATCGCGATCCCGCGGAATGATGACAGGCGCGGCCGGTTCGCGCCGCGATTGTGTTGGAGGACCGGAACACTGACCGATTTCGATCTTATGTCCCGGCGGGCGGCCTGCGGTCTGCTCGCTTCGGTGGCGGCTTTGGCGCCTTTCGCCCCGGTTCTGGGCGCGGCCCCGGGCCAGTTGGGCCCTGCGCGTGCGTTCTCGTGGGATTGGCTGAAACGCCAGGCACGCGCCCTTGCCGCCCGGCCCTATCGCGCGCCTGCCAAATCCACCAACGCGGCGGCGGATTACGATGCATCGGTGAAGCTGACTTACGGCGAAGCGGGCCGCATCGCCGGGAATGTCCGCCTGTTTCCGACCACCCGGCTGGTGGCGGAACATGCTGTCACCATCCATATCGTGGAAAATGGCAGGGCGCGGGCGATCATGGATACCGCGGGCCTGTTCGTGGGCGATGGCAAGGCCGACCCCGCAGGTTTCCGCATCATGGAGGAAGGCGCGCAGACCGACTGGCTGGCTTTCCTGGGTGGAACCTATTTCCGTTCGTCGGGCGCGCTGGGCCAGTATGGCCTGTCCGCCCGTGCCATCGCGGTCGATATCGGCCTGTCGCATGCGGAGGAATTCCCCGCTTTCACGCAGTTCTGGATCGAGCAGCTGGGCGGAAACCATTATCGTATCCATGCCCTGCTGGACGGGCCGAGCTTGGCTGGCGCGTTCGCGATCGACAGCCGCCTGCACGAAGGTGGGGTCGATCAGCAGGCCCGGCTGGCGCTGTTCATGCGGCGCGACATCGCCCGGCTGGGTATCGCGCCGATCACCAGCATGTTCTGGTACGATCAGACCGCCGACGGGCGGCCGACCGACTGGCGCCCCGAAATCCACGATTCCGATGGCCTGCTCGTCGCCATGGCCAATGGCGAACGGATCTGGCGGCCGCTGATCAATCCGCAGCGCGCGCAAGTGAACGCTTTTCAGGCGCAGGGCGTTCGCGGTTTCGGCCTGTTGCAGCGCGACCGCAGGTTCGTCAGCTATCAGGATGATGGCGCGTTTTACGACAAGCGGCCCAATCTCTGGATCGAACCCGAAGGGGACTGGGGGCCGGGCTCGGTCATGCTGTACGAAATGCCCACCGACAGCGAAACGGTGGACAATATCGGTGCGTTCTGGGTTGGCGACCGGCCCGTGCGCAAGGGGCAGGCGTGGGAAGGGGCTTATCGCCTGCGCTGGATAGGGGGCGAACCCGATGGTTCGGTGATTGCCCGGATGGTCGACGGGTTCATCGGTCCGGCGGGGATTCCCGGTCTGCCGCCGGTGGCGGGAGCGCACAAGTATGTGTTCGATTTCCGGGGCGAAAGCCTGGCCGGATTGACACGGGAAAGCGGCGTAACCATCGTTACCGATCTGCCGGATGAAGCGATCATCCGTTCCGCCGCCTATCCGGTGGTGGGCCAGGACAAGCTCTGGCGGGCCATGCTGGATGTGAAGGAGGACAAGACCCGCCAATCCGAATTCCGCATCTCTCTCGCCCGGGCGAACGATGCGTTGACGGAAACGGTGATACAGCCGGTCAACCGATGAGCACACAGCACCATTCCGCCAGCCCTCCGGATGCGCCGCGCCGGTTGCCCGACGAGGCACCGCTGGAAATGAGCGTGCAGCGGCTGGAAGGCAATCCGCCCGGTTCGATCGAAGTCACCACCGCCCCGCGCGATCTGCTGGCCAAGCGGATGTTGCTGATCGTGGCGACGGCATTGCTGGGCATGGCCGGGTCCACGGCGCAGCGGCTTGCGCTGTCGAACGACGGTCTCGACTGGCTCGAAATTCTGTTTCTGATGCTGTTCGTGCCGCTGCTGAGCTGGATCGCGTTCGGCTTCGTCAGTTCGTGTATCGGCTTTCTGATGCTGATGAGCGGGAGGCATCCCGGCTTCACCGCTATCACCGGACTGCCGCAGACCGTCACCCGCCGCACGGCCGTGCTGATGCCGGTCTATAATGAGGATGTCTCGGCGGTGTTCGCGCGGGTGGAGGCGATGGCCGCGTCCATCGGCAAGGCCGGGATGGCGGATCTGGTCGATTTCTTCGTGCTCAGCGATTCCCGCCCCGACCATGGGGATGAAGAGCTGGCGGCATGGGACAGGGTGGCGCGGGCCGCGCCGATCCCGGTCTATTACCGACGGCGCGAACAGAACATCGCCCGCAAGCCGGGCAACATCGCCGAATGGCTGCAACGGTTCGGCGCGGCGTACGAATATATGGTCATTCTCGATGCCGACAGTCTGATGAGCGGGGATTCGATCCTCGGTCTCACGTCGATCATGGAACAGCGCCCGTCCATCGGTCTGTTGCAGACGGTGCCGATGATGATCAACGCGCAGACACTGTTCCAGCGCTGGCAGCAGTTCGCCGGTTACGCCTATAGCCCGATCGCTTCGGCCGGGTTGCTGTGGTGGTCGGGGGCGGAAGCCAATTTCTGGGGGCACAACGCGATCGTGCGCGTGCGTGCTTTCGCCGAAAGCTGCGGTCTGCCCGAACTGGGCGGCAGGCCCCCGTTCGGCGGCCATATCCTGAGCCACGACATGGTCGAATCCGCGCTGCTGCGCCGCCGTGGCTGGGCAGTGCACATGGTCATGATCCAAGGCAGTTACGAGGAATTTCCGCCGACCATCGTCGATTTCGCGATTCGCGACCGGCGCTGGATGCAGGGCAATCTGCAGCACTTGCGCCTTCTGGCGGCGCCGGGCCTGCACTGGGCCAGCCGCCTGCATCTGCTGATCGGGGCCTCGGCCTTCCTGACATCGCCTGCATGGCTGCTGCTGATCGTGATCAGCATCGTGCAGGCTTGTATCGGCACCCCGCAGCCGGTGGCGGAGATGACGCCGCCGGGGGTGTTGTGGCTGACTATCGCGCTGCTGTTCGGGGCGAAGATACTGGGGGTGATCTGGATTCTCACCGACCGCGAACGGCGGCGTGCGTTCGGCGGCACGCGCACCGTGCTGAAAAGCGTGGCGGCGGAAGTGCCGCTGGCGATGCTGATGGCACCGGTGACGATGGTCAACCAGACACGGGCGCTGGTGGGCATGCTGGTGGGCAAGGAATCCGGGTGGCAGACGCAGGCGCGCGAGGCCAAGGAACTGCGCGTGCGTGACGTGCTACCCAGTCTCAAGGAACATATCGCGCTGGGGCTGATCTTCGCGGCGGTCGCGCTGATCGATCCGATCACCGCCGCATGGCTTTCCCCGCTGACTATCGGCCTGCTGACCGCGCCATGGCTGGTGGCGCGCACGGCCAGCACCCGGGGCGCGCGGCGGTCTTCGCAGCGCAGCCTGTTTCGTGTGCCGGAGCCGACGATCACCGACGCGGGGCGGGAAAAGCGGCTGCTACTGGTCTGATCGGGCCGCTGACGGCGGCGCCCCCGTGCGCAGGGCGGCGGTGGGCGCGAGAGCGAGGCGATTGAGCGCTTCGGCCAGCCGGTCGCGATCCATGGCGCCGGGGTGTTCCAACCACCAGGCCATCAGTGTCAGCGAAGCCGCGACGGTGTGGCTGACGATCAGTTCTTCGGGGAACCCGGCGGGGTGGGGCAGGGCCTGTGCCCGGGCGGCCTCGATTGCGCGCCCGGTGATGGCGCGGCGGATTTCGTTGCCTGCCCCCACCAGCAGGGCATGGCAGATGCCGCGCCGTTCCTCCACGAATTGCGCCAGTTTCCTGCCGCCCAGTTCCGGGTCGGTGATCGCCGACACGCCCATTTCCGCAACCAGTTCATCGACCAGTTCGGCGGCGATGGCGGCCAGCAGGCTCTGCTTGTCCGGATAGTGCCGGAAGAATGTGGCATAGCCGATTCCCGCCAGTTCCGCGATGGCCCGCACGGTGATGTCGGCGAAAGGCATGCGCTCGGCCAGAATCAGCAACGCATGATGCAGCGCCGCCCGCGTGCGGACCACCCGTGCATCATTGTCTCTTGATCTTTGGGCGGGTTTGGAGGATTTATGATCCATAGTATATCATAATAAGCCGGAGTCGATCCCTATGGCTAGCCGCGCCGGAACAGGGCCACAATGCCCGTTTGCGCAGGAAGATGCCCGCAAGACCGCGCGAATCGCGCAGCGCGGCGGATTGGTGCGCGATCCGGTGAGGATCACCGAATTTGCCGATGCCCGCGCGGTGTTGCGCTCGGGCGAAGCGGAGCAGGCCGGTTTCCTGTCCGATCTTGCCCGCCGCTACAGCCGGATGAAGCAGCCGATCCTGTTTCTCTCGGGCGAAGAGCATCGGCGCCAGCGCAAGGCTACCGCGCGGTTCTTCGCGCCCAAAGTGGTGACCGGCCGCTATCGCGATCTGATCCGCGCGGAGACGGAACGGTTGATCGCCCGCCTGCGCCGCAACGGTTCGGCCGCACTCGATGCGCTGTCGCTCGATCTGGCGGTGACGGTGGCGGCGGAAATCGTCGGTCTGACGGAAAGCGATCCCGTCGCCATGGCGGGGCGGCTGGAAACGATCACCGGCGGTGGCGACCGGCCGCGTTGGGCGATCATGAAACTGGTGATGATGATGCGCCGCCAGTGGCAGGTGCGCCATTTCCTGCGCGAGGATGTGCGACCCGCCATCGCCGCGCGCAAAGCGGCCCCGCGCGACGATGTGATTTCCCACCTGATCGCCGAAGGCTACAACGATCAGGAAATCCTCGTCGAATGCCTCACGTATGGCGCGGCTGGGATGATCACCACGCGCGAATTCATCACCATGGCCGGCTGGCGGATGATGGAAGAGCCGGCCTTGCGGGCGCGGTTCATGGCCGCGGACGATGCGGACAGGATCGTGCTGCTGGAGGAAATCCTCCGGGTGGAGCCGGTGGTCGGGATGATCTATCGGCGGCTGCCCGGGCGGGAAGGCGTGCTGGGCATCGATGTGCGGGCTGCCAATGCGGATGAAAGCGTGGCCGGGGCGTGCCCCTACGCGGTCGATCCGGAGCGCGGCATCGAAGCGAAATACGGCCATGCGGTCATGGCGTTCGGCGATGGGGAGCATCGCTGCCCCGGAGCACAGGTGGCGATGCATGAGACAGCGATTTTCCTGGAAGCGCTGTTCAAGGTTCCGGGGTTGCGGCTCGAACGGGCGCCTGATGTGGGCTGGAATGCGCTGATCACCGGCTACGAATTGCGGGGCGCGCTGCTGACCTGCGACAGGGCGGACTGAACCGGCCCCACCGAACCGATCCGTCAGCGCACGTCGAGCACGGCGCGCGCCGTCTTGCGCAACACGTTCTTGAAAATGGCGATCTCGGTCGGATCTTCGGGCCGGTAGGGGCGTTCGCTGCCCAGTTGCTCGGGATTGCAGACGTAGTGCAGAATGCTGCCGCTGAGCAGATTGACGAGATACATCGCGTTGACTTCGGCGAAGCGGCCGACGGCGATCCCGTCGCGGATGATCCCGCGCAGCAATTGCAGGGCGTCGGTGGCGTAGGCTTCCGCCGGTTCCCCATCCGCCACCGGGGTGGCGCAATTGCGCAGGATAATGCGGGCGGCGGTGGGCCGGGCCACCATGAAATCGAGCCACGTTTCGACCAGCAGCATAAGCCGTTCCCACGCGTCTTCCACGCCGGAAAGCCGGGTCTGGGTCAGGCTGACGAGACTGCCGTGGATATCCAGCGCCAGTTCGTCGAAGAGGTGCCGCTTGCTGGGGAAATAATAGAAGATCGCGGCCTGCTTGATGCCCACGTCGCTGGCGATGGTTTCAAGCCGCGCGGCGTCGTACCCCAGTTCCGCAAAGCTCGCCTCGGCGGCCTTGAGGATGTTGCGGCGCGTCAGTTCCCCTTTGGTGACTTTGCGCTGGGCGGTGGCGATATCGCTGTCCGTGTCCATAGCGGACCCATGCCAGCCCACGCGGCGGGCGTCAAATTGAATGACTGGTCACTTGTTTGCGCGGGCCAGCAGTATACAAGCCGCATAAGCCTTTTATCAAAAGCCGTCAGGATGAATTTTCTACTTGCTGATAAGTTATTTTTAATCCAGCTTGGACGGGAAGAGGAAAAAGCGGGCGATCCGCGAACAAGGAGAGGACAGCCGATCATGGTACAAGCGAAAGGGATCGTCACGGCGGCGGCAGGGGCGCTGGCGCTCGGCATGGCGGGGCTGGTCGGCGGTGTGGGACAAGCCGCAGCGCCCGTTCCCGCGGCGCAGGATGCGGCATCGACACTGGCCATTCCTTATCAGCTTGAAAGCGAACGCAAGGTCCTGCGCGTTCTGGAAAGCGCGCCGATGCGCGCTGAAATCGCCCGGGTCGAAGCGCTCTATGCCGCCGATCCGCAAGGAAAAACGGCTGTGGGCAAGGCCACGATCCGCCGTGCCGCCCATTCGATCGCCGTGGCCGCCACGCAATATGCCGTGGGTGAGGATACGGACCGTCCGGGGGCGTTCTGGACGGTGAACGCGCCGCACGACTGGTTCGGCCTGAAAGTGCCGCGTTCCGGCTATGGCATCGACAATCCTGACAATGTCTATCGCAATATCATGGTGGATGCGGCGGCGCGGTATGAAATCCATGGGCGGATCAAGCAGCCCGCCCCGGCGGAACTCCATTTCGAAATGCGCGACGCCATCCCCGGCACCACTGTCATGGCGGCGGAAGGGGGCAAGCAGCTTTCCACGCTGCGCAGCGACCAGATCGTGATGGATAGCGAGGGGCGCTTCACGATCACGGTCGACAACCAGCCCGCCAACGGGCGCACGAACCACCTGCAGACGCCGGAACAGGGCAAATATCTGATTATCGTGCGCGATCTGTTCACCGATTGGGCGACACAGAACCCGGTGGCGCTGGACGTGCGGCGCGTGGGCGGGCCGCCGGTCGCGCCGCCCCCCGATGAAGCGGCGCTGGCCCGGCGCGCGGCGGAGCTGCTGGCGAAGATCGCGCCGTTCTGGGTGCAGTACGACAACACGTTCATCTATTCTCGTCCGGCGAACACGCTGGGGCAGGCGCGCGTGCGGCCCGGCGGGCGCGGTATGTCGGGCAGCGGGCATTTCGCGCTCAAACCGGATGAGGCCTGGGTCATCACGCTCGATCCGCTGGGTGCGGTTTCGCTGGGTGTGCAACTGAGCGATCCGTGGGGCGTGGCCTATGAATATGCGGCGCGCACCAGCAGCCTCAACAGCAGGCAGGCCAGGCCCAATGCGGACGGGACCTATACGTTGGTGGTCTCGCAGCGCGATCCCGGCGTGTACAACTGGCTCGATCCCGAAAATCAGCCCGCCGGTATGCTGGCGATCCGCTGGCAATCGCTGCCCGCAGGGGCCAGGCCCGAAAACGCCATTCGCGAAGGGAAAGTCGTGCCGCTGGCGAAATTGAAGCAGGCGCTGCCGCAGGAGACGGTGTTCGTTACCCCCGCGCAGCGGAAAAGCCAGCAGGCGGAGCGGCTGGCGAGCTATCAGCGCCGGTTGACGCAGTAACGGGGCGGCGCGCGATCGCCCTATTCGCGATCGCCGCCGCCCAGTGCGCGATAGAGGCCGCTGGCGCTGGAAAGCTCGTCCCGCTTGAGATCGAGCAGCGCCTGCTGCGCGGCATACTCGCTGCGCTGCGCATCGAGCAGTTCGAGCCGCCCATCGACCCCGGCGCGATAGCGCAGGTCGGCCAGCCGCACCCGCTTGGCCGCCGCATCGGTGGCGGCCTGCTGCGCGCTGACCTGCCGGGCATAAGTCGCCCGCCCGGCAAGGCCGTCCGACACTTCGCGAAACGCGCTCTGGATCGCCAGTTCGTACTGCGCGACGGCAATCGACTTGCGCACTTCGGACAGGCGCAGTTCGCCGCGCAATGAGCCGCCATGGAAAATCGGCTGCGAAATCTGCGGCGTGAACGACCAGGTGTGATTGTCGCCCTTGAACAGACCGCTGAAAGCCGGGCTGATCATGCCGAGCAGCCCGGTCAGCGAAAGACGCGGGAAAAAGGCCGCGCGCGCCGCGCCGACATTGGCATTGGCGGCCACCAGTTCGTGTTCCGCCTGCCGGATATCGGGCCGGTTGGCCAGCAGATCGGACGGCAACCCGGCGGGCAGCTCGGTCAGGATCGGCTGCTGCATCAGCGGGGTCGGGGCAGGCAGATCGGCGGGCAGCGGTGCGCCGGTCAGCAACTGGATCAGATTGCGGGTCTGGGCCAGCGCGCGGGTGCGGGCCTCGCGGTCGGCTTCGGCCTGCCGCACCTGCCCTTCGGCCTGCGCCAGTTCCAGCCCGCTGCTCTGGCCGCCTGCGTGCAGCTTGCGGGTGATCTCCAGCGATTGCTGCCAGGTGGCGAGCGTGCGTTCGGTCAGCGCCAGTTGCTCTTCGGCCAGGCGTTCCGCCAGATAGGCATCGACCACGCTGCTGATCAGCGCGATCCGGGCGGAGCGGCGTCCCTCATCGGATGCGAGATAGCGCTCGAATGCCGCCTCGCTCTGCGAACGGAGCCGCCCGAACAGGTCGATTTCAAAACTGGTCAGCGCGGCATTGGCGCTGAACTGGCCGAATTCCACGCCCCCGCCGTTTGCATTGGGCACCGTCAGCGCCGAACCGGGCGTGCGCTGGCGGGTATAGCTGCCATTGGCATCGATCTGCGGCAGTTGCGCCCCACGGGCGATCCGGAACTGCGCCCGCGCCGCCTCGACGTTGAGCGCGGTCACGCGCAAATCGCGGTTGTTGTCCAGCGCCAGTTCGATCAGCCGCTGCAAGCGCGCATCGCGGAACATGTCGCGCCAGTCGATCGCCGCCGCACTCGCTTCCTCGCTGGCGTCGGCCCCGGCAAAGGCGGGGGCGACGGGCGGGGCAGGCTTATCCAGCCGGGGGTTCATCGAACAGGCCGCGGTCGAGGCGAGCAGCGCGGCCACCAGCAGTTTGCGGATCATCATGCTTACTCCACCGTCTGGGTGCTGCCGGGGCGCTTGCGGCGTTCCTGCCACCGTTCGACAAGGCCGAGCACGACCACGAAGAACACCGGCACGAAAAAGATCGCAAGGAACGTGGCGCTGAGCATCCCGCCGAACACGCCGGTGCCGAGCGCTTGCTGGGTTTCCTTGGTCGCCCCGCCGGCCAGCATCAACGGCACCACGCCCAGCGTGAACGCCAGACTGGTCATGATGATCGGGCGCAGGCGCAGCCTGGCTGCTTCGAGAATGGCGTCGAGCGTCGATTTGCCTTCGTCGCGGGCGGCTTTGGCGAATTCGACGATCAGAATCGCGTTCTTCGCGCTGAGGCCGATGATCGTGATCAACCCCACCTGGAAAAACACGTCGTTGGCCATGCCACGCAGGAATATGGCGGCGGCGGCGCCGATCATCCCCAGCGGGACCACGAGAATGACCGACAGCGGGATCGACCAGCTTTCATACAGCGCGGCGAGCACCAAGAACACGACCAGCATCGACAGCGCCAGCAGCAGCGGCGTTTGCGAACCGGCCTGCTGTTCCTGCAGCGATTGCCCGGTCCATTCGATGGCATAACCGTGCGGCAGTTGTTCGGCCAGACGCGCCATTTCCTTCTGCGCATCGCCGCTGGAATAGCCGGGCGCTGCCGCGCCCGAAATGCGCATTGCCGGATAGCCGTTGTAACGGATCATCTGCAGCGGGGACATTTCCCATTGCGGCGTCACCAGTTCGGCCAGCGGCACCGGATCGCCCGCCGTGTTGCGGACATAGAGCTTGAGCACGTCCTCGATCTTCATCCGCGAGGCCGATTCCGCCTGCACGATCACCTGCTGCAAGCGCCCGTCGTTGGGGAAATCGTTGACATAGGTCGAACCCATGGCGCTGGTCAGCGTGCTGGCGATATCGGTGAAGGAAACGCCCATGATCTTGGCCTTTTCCCGGTCGATCGCCAGTTTGACGCTGCTGCCCGCAGGCAGGCCTTCGGGATAGACGCCCGCCACCACTTTGCTCTGCGCGGCAAGGCCGAGCAACTGGTTCTGCGCGGCGACCAAGGCATCGTATCCCCTGCCGGCACGATCTTCGAGACGCATCGAGAAGCCCGAGGTCACGCCCAGCCCGTCAATCGACGGCGGCAGGACGCTGATCACCATGCCTTCGCGGATCGCGGCAGTGGCCTTGTTGGTTTCGGCCAGTTCGCTGGCAGCGGTCACGCCTTCGCGCTTGCCCCAGTCGTTGAGGATGGTGAAAATGATCGCGGAGTTGGGACCGGCGCCGGAAAAGCCGAACCCGATCACCGCCTGCGTGTGCTTGATCCCGGGGCGGGTGGCGTTGTGCTTCTCGATCAGCTTCACCGCTTCGGTCGTGCGCGTCATCGTCGCATCGGCCGGAAGCTGGAGAGAGGTGATGAAGAAGCCCTGATCCTCGTCCGGGAGGAACGACGAAGGCAGATTGGCGAAAGCGATGCCCAGGAGGCCGACGATCACGACGAAAGCGGCCATCATCCGGCCCGAACGCTTCACCACTTTGCCGACCCAGCCCTGATAGCCGTGGCTCATGCGGTCGAACGTGCGGTCGAACCAGGCGAAGAAGCCCTTCTTGTCTTCCGTGCCATCCACCGGCTTGAGCAGCGTGGCGCACAGCGCCGGGGTGAGGGTGAGCGCAAGGAAGGCCGAGAACAGGATCGAAACCGCCATCGACAGCGAGAACTGCCGGTAGATCGCCCCGACCGAGCCGCTGGAAAAGGCCATCGGAATGAACACGGCGGAGAGGACCAGCGTGATGCCGATCACGGCGCCGGTGATTTCGTCCATCGCCTTGCGCGTGGCTTCCTTGGGCGAAAGCCCTTCTTCGGCCATGATCCGTTCGACGTTTTCGACCACCACGATGGCGTCGTCGACGATGATGCCAATTGCCAGCACCATGCCGAACATCGTCAGCACGTTGATCGAGAACCCGGTCAGCAGCATCACCGAGAACGTGCCGAGCAAAGCGATCGGGGCGACGATCGCCGGGATCAGCGTGTAACGGATCTTGTGCAGGAACACGAACATCACGAGGAAGACGAGAATCATCGCCTCGACCAGCGTGGTGACCACCTTTTCGATGGAGACACGGACGAACGGCGCGGTGTCATGCGGCACGGACCAGGTCATGCCCGCGGGCATCGACTGGGCCAGTTCGGTCATCCGCTGATCCACCAGCGACGAGGTCTTGAGCGCATTGGCGCCCGGGGCGAGCTGGATACCCAGCGTCGCCACCGGCTTGCCCAGCGAACGCGCGGTGATGGCGTAGCTTTGCGCGCCCAGTTCGACCCGCGCGACATCGCCCAGCGTGACGGAGGAGCCATCGGCATTGGCCCGCAGCACGATCTGGCGGAACTGTTCCGGCGTCTGCAACTGGCCTTCGACCGTGAGGGGAATGGTGACGCGCTGGCCGTTGGTCGTCGGTTCCGAACCGACCGCGCCGGGGGCGATCTGGGCGTTCTGTTCGGAAATGGCCTGGGTGACATCGGCCATTGTCAGCTTGTAGGACACCAGCAGCGCCGGATCGATCCACACCCGCATCGCCCGTTCGGACGCAAGCTGTTGCACGCGGCCGACGCCTTCGATGCGCTTCAGTTCCTCGGCCACGTTGCGGATCGCGTAATCGCCCAGATCCTCGGCATCGAATTTGCCATCGGGGGATTCGATATTGACCAGCTTCATGAAGCCCGAGGACGAGGATTCCACGAACAGGCCGGTCTGGCGGACGGTTTGCGGCAGACGCGGTTCCACCGCTTTCAGGCGGTTCTGCACATCGACCTGCGCCATGTCCGGATCGGTTCCGGGCTTGAATGTCGCGGTGATCTGGGCCGCGCCCGAGGTGTCGGACGTGCTTTCGAAATACAGCAGATGCTTCACGCCCGAGAGTTCGCGTTCGATCAGGCTGACCACGCTATCGTTCAGCGTTTCCGGCGTCGCGCCGGGATAGGTCGCATAGATGCTGACGCTGGGCGGCGCGATCGTGGGGAAGCGCTCGGTCGCCAGCCGCGGGATCGAAATCAGACCGGCCAGAATGATGATGATCGCGATAACCCAGGCAAAGACGGGGCGATCGATGAAAAAACGGGGCATGAAAAGTCTCGATCGCTCAGCGTTTGGGGGCGGCGGCGGGATCGCGCCATGGCACGGACTTGATCTTCACGCCGGGGCGCAGGCGGTCCAGCCCTTCGACGATCACTCTGTCTCCGGCTTTGAGACCGCTTTCGATGACCACCCGGCCATCGATTTCCGCGCCCGTGGTGACGGGCCTCTGCACCGGCTGGCCCTTGGCATCGACAATCGTCACCGTCGCCTGGCCGCGTGCGCCGTGCTGCACCGCCTGGAGCGGCACGGTCAGCGCGTTGCTGCGGGCTTCGCGCGGCAGCTTGGCGCGCACGAACATCCCGGGCAGCAGCGTGCGTTGGGGATTGGGCACTTCCACCCGCGCCACCACTTCGCCCGTGCCGGGATCGACGCTGATGCCCGAAAACAGCAGGCGGCCCTGCACCGGGTAAGGCTGGCCGTCGGCGCCGAGGATCGTCACTGGGGCGCCCTCGTTGCCTTGCCCCGCCTGGGCGATCCTGCGCAGCATTTCGAGGCGCGCCGCAGGCTGGCGCACGTCGACATAGACCTTGTCGATCTGCTGCACAGTGGCCAGCGGGGCCGCATCGCCGGCTGTCGCCAGCGCGCCTTCGGTCATGTTCGCCTGATCGATCCGCCCGGAAATCGGGGAACGGACGGTGGCATAGCCGAGATCGATCCGCCGCCGTTCCAGCGCGGCGCGATTCTGCGCCACATCGGCCGCAGCTTCGTTGCGCGCGGCCACCGCATCGTCATAGGACTGGCGGCTGATGGCGTCGGCTTCGACCAGCGGTTTCAGGCGATTGGCCTGTACCTGGGCGCGGTTGTAGGTGGCCTGGGAGCGGTTCAGATTGGCGGCCGCGCTGTTGGCTTCAGCCTGGAATGTCGACGGGTTGATCTGGAACAGCGGCTGGCCCGCGCGCACTTCGCTGCCCTGTTCGAACATCCGCCGTTGGATGATCCCGCCCACCTGCGCGCGGATTTCGGCCACGCGGAAAGCCACCACGCGGCCGGGCAATTCGTCAGCGATCGCCACGGAAACGGGTGTGACCTGCATCACCGAGACTTCTGCCGGTGGCGGGGTTTGCTGATCCTGCTGGCCGCCGCAGGCGGACAGCGCCAGCGCCGAGGCAAGCAGAAAGGGGCCCGAAAAGTAGCTACGCATAGAATTCTATCGCTCTGAGTGATTTTGCAATCGGCCCCTTATATGGCCTGGCGCGGTTGGGAAAGTGTGGAGCATTTGTGTAGGTTGTGTGGATGATGGTGGAGGCTCGCCGCAAACAGGCGTAATTTCGCCGTATAACACAACAAGAGGTAGGCAGTGGAGATAACCAATCCCCTTGTCCTGATCGCGGAGGACGAGGCCGACATCGCGGACATTATCGCGGCTTATCTGGAGCGGGAAGGGATGCGCACGGTCCGGGCGGCCGACGGGCGCACAGCGCTCGACCTCCATGCCCTGCTCAAGCCCGATCTGGTCATGCTCGATGTCATGATGCCGAAACTGGATGGCTGGCAGGTGCTTTCCGAACTGCGGCGGCGGGGGGATACGCCGGTGATCATGCTCACCGCGCTCGATCAGGATCTCGACAAGTTGCAGGCGCTGCGGATCGGTGCGGACGATTACGTGGTGAAACCGTTCAACGCGGTGGAAGTCGCCGCGCGCGCACGGGCGGTCCTGCGCCGCGCCGGGGCCAGCAACAACCGGGTGCTGCGGGTCGGCCCGCTGGAAGTGGATGTCGAAGGGCATCTGGCGTCTGTCCTCGCGGATGGGGAACCCGTGCCACTGACGCTGACGTTGACCGAATTCCGCATTCTGGCGCATATGGCGCGCGCGCCGATGCGGGTGTTCAGCCGGGGCGATCTGATCGATGCCTGCCTGCCCGGAGGGGATGCGCTGGAACGCACGGTGGACAGCCACCTCAGCAAACTGCGGCGCAAGCTGGAAGACGCCGGGGCATCCGGGTTCATCAACAATGTCCGCAGCGTGGGCTACAGGCTGGCCGCGGCATGAAGCTGGTCCAGGGCCTTGGCCGCCAGATCGTGCTGTCGATGGTGGCGGCCTCGCTCAGCGCGGTCGCCGTGTCGATTATCGGGATGTATCTGTTCTACAGCGTGGTGATGGAAGTCGCGCCGCAACTGCTGCCGCGCGCGCTGTCGCACGATGAAATGCGCTTGCCGAGCGGGATCGAATGGCTGGCGATGGCGGCGGTTTCCGCGGTCGGGGCGTGGCTGGCGTTCCGCGCGGCGATCCGGCTGACACGGCGCATTCTGGCGCCCTTGTCGTCGGTGGCGGGCAGCGCGCGGCGGATCGCCCGGGGCGATCTTTCGGCGCGCGCCGCCGTCAACGACCGTTCGCTGGGCGAAGCGGCCTTGCTGGTGGACGATTTCAATCGCATGGCCAGCAACCTGGAAGCTGCTTCGGCCAATATCGCCCACTGGAACGCGATGATCGCGCACGAATTGCGCACGCCCGTCACTATTCTCAGCGGGCGGCTACAAGGGCTGGCTGATGGCGTGTTCCAGCCGGAACCGGACCTGTTCCGCTCGTTGCTGACACAAGTGGATGGCCTGGCCCGGCTGGTGGACGATCTGCGCACTGTCAGCCTAGTCGATACCGGGCATCTCCATCTGGTCCTGCACCGGGTGGAACTCAGCACCGAACTGGAAACGGTGGCCAGCCTGATGGAACCGTTGCTGGCCGAAGCGGGGTTCACGCTCGATGCATCGCTCGATCGAGGGCTGTGCGATGTCGATGCGGCGCGGGTCCGGCAGGCGGTGATCGCTCTGTTCGACAACGCGCTGCGTTATGCCGTCCCTGCGCGCGTGCATCTCGGGCTTCGGATCGAAGCGGCGCATGTGGCGATCACTGTCGCCGATGAAGGGCCGGGCCTGCCCGATTCCTTCGTTGGCGACGCGTTCCTGCCGTTTCGCTGCCACCGGGTGGAAGGTTCCGAAGTGCGCGGCAGCGGCCTCGGGCTCGCTGTGGTGGCTGCCATCGCACATGCCCATGGCGGCAAGGCGACGTATGAAAAACGTAACGGCGGCGCCTGCTTCACCATCCGCCTGCGCCGCTTCGAAACATCGGTGCGCAGCAAGGCGGATTCCGAATCGCGAAATGCGCCGCCCACGGAAGCCGCCCGATAAAAATTTTGCCCAAGGCCTAAACTCCGCCCGATCCGGACGGAGGAACTGTCTGCTTGGAGGGTGTTTGGCCCTCCTTTGATCGCGATGGATGCGAGGGGCAGATGGTAGCGATATTTACGGGTCTGGGTGCTGGTCTTGTTCGGGGTTCGGGCAATGTGCTGGGCGGCGCGGGGCAATTGGGCAGCGGCCTTCTGGGCCGGGGCGGCGAAGGCGTTTCGGTCAACGCGGCGACGGGCAATCTGGTGGTGTCCCGGCAGGACGAATTCCTGATCGGGCAGGGCCCGGACATCGGCATTTCGCGCACGTACAACAGCCTTGCCGATGCGGGCGACGGCGACAACGCGGACAACTGGCAGCAGAGCACGACGCGGCAGGTCTTCGGCCTGACGGGCACGGCGAACACGGCGGGCAGCACGATCAGCCGGCTGGGCGCGGATGGTTCGGTGATCGTCTACAGTTGGGATGCGGGGCGCAGCGCCTATGTCACCAGCGCGGGCAGCGGTGCGTTCGACACGCTGACTTTCGCCGGCGGGGTGTGGACCTGGCGCGATGGCGATACGCAGGCCACCGAAAACTATGCCGCCCATGGCGCGGACAGCTGGCGGATCGTTTCGGCAAGCGACGTGGACGGCAACAGCCTGACCTGGAGCTACACCGGCGACAAGTTGGATACGGTGACCACGGCCGATGGAGCATGGACCCGCTATATCTGGTCGGGCAGCCATATCACTGCCATCGAAACAGGCTACACCGACCTGGCGACATCGAGCGCCAAGACCCTGACACGCACGCTCTATGCCTATGATGCGGCGGACCGGCTTTCTTCGGTCACCACCGACCTTTCGCCGGAAGACAACAGCGTGGTCGACGGCAAGACCTATGTCGTCACATATACTTATGATGGGGCGAGCAACCGCATCGCCTCGATCGCGCAGAGCGACGGTTCGTTGCTGACGATCGCCTATGATGCGCAAGGGCGCGTGCAGACGCTGACACAGGCTGTCGCCACGGGCGTGACGCGCGTGACGAGCCTTGCCTATGCCACGGGCTATACCGAAGTGACCGGGCCCGATGGGCAGGTGACCCGGTTGACCTATGACGCGGCCGGGCAATTGACCGCGATCACAGCGCCGCCCGCGACTGCCGGGGCGACGCCGCAACTCACGCAGTTCGCATACGATACGGCGGGCAATCTCATCAGCGTGACCGATCCGCGCGGCAAAGTCACGGCTTACGAACACGATGCCAACGGCAATGTGACGAAAGTCACCGATGCCAACGGCAATGTGACGGAACGCACGTACGACAGCGCCAACCGGCTGATTACGGAACTGGCCTATGGTTCGGACAAGTCGGGGGCGAGCGCGGCCCACTACACCCAATACGCCTACGATGCGGAAGGGCATCTGTCCTATGCGGTGAATGCCGCCGGGCAGATGACGGAATACCTTTACGATGCGGCCGGGCGACTGACGCACAAGCGCGTTTATCCCGAATATACCTACCCGATCACGGCGGCGGCGATCGTCTATGCCGATATCGTGGCGTTGCGCGACAGCCTGCCCGATCTGAGCAGCTTGCAAATCGTCGAATACACGTATGATGCGCGTGGCAATCTGACGCAGGAAGCCCGCTATGGCACCGCGACCAGCACGGGCGGGGTGTCGAGCGCCGAAGGCGTCAGCCGGATTTTCTACACCTATGACCAGTCGGGCCAGCTGCTTTCCCGCCACAGGGATGGCGAGCAGGCCGAAACGTTCGTCTATGACGGGCTCGGCCGCCTGGTGGCGTCCAGCGATGTGCATGGCGGCACGACCACGATCGTGTTCGCCGAACCCCTACAACCCGGCGGAGGCCATCGGCGACCTTTCGCCGACCATGGCCGCCCCGCCGAAGAAGGCCAAGGGCTGCGGCGGGCTGGGGGCTATCCTGCTCTCGGTGGTGGCGATTGCGGTGACGGCAATCGTGGCGCCAGAACTCATCGGCGTTGCGGCAAACCTGACTACGGGGACGGCAGCAACCGGCTTGACCGCAGCTTTGGGTAGCACCGGTGCCGCGATTGTCGGTGGCGGGCTTGCCGCTGCCGCTGGATCGGTTGCTTCCCAGATGGTCGGGCTGGCGACCGGGTTGCAGGATAAGTTCAGCTTCAAGGGCGTTGCCCTGTCGGCCCTCTCCGGCGGTGTCAGCGGAGGCATCGGTTCCAGCGGCCTGTTCGGGGGCATCAAGAACGGTGCGTTGCAGGCCGGGCTTCGCGGGCTGGCAGGCAGTGCCGCCACGCAAGGAATCGCGGTCGCGACAGGCTTGCAGAGCAAGTTCGATTTCGCTGGCGTCGCGGCGGCGGGAGTGGGTGCCGGGCTCAGGCACACGCTCGGCAGCAAGCTGAACCTGCAACCGTTGAATGGTGGAGGTGCCGACCTGTCATTCAGCAATATTGCGGGTCACACACTTACCGGAACGGCGAACGCCATTGCCAACGCCGCTACACGCAGCGCGATCAATGGCGAAAGCTTCGGCAATAACCTTATGCGCGCGCTTCCCGATGCCATCGGGAACACCGTTGGGAATGCTCTGGCTGGAGCTATCGCAGGGGACGGGCATGGCCGGATCGCTGCGATAGGCGATGCCGGAGCCGATCAGCCGATTAACGGCGAAAGTGGTTATTCCGTCGGAAGCGGTCTGGGTATCAATGACATCACTATCGATCTGCAATCGCGGTTGGATGCTCAGGTCATGCTGACTGCGGCGGGCGGAGATATCCAGCGCGCGCGCGTGATGTTGATGGAGGGGTTCGGGCCAACGCTTGAACAGGCATCTGCAAGCGCCTCGCGGCTTGGAGAATTGGTGAAGAATGTGGCGTTGAGTGGTGGCGGGTATGGCGGGATCAGCGATGCTGTCATCGGAACCGGCGACCACTGGAACCGCGGAATGACAAGCTTTGGCCATTTGGAATTCACCGATCAAAATATGACGGCGGCCAAGTGGGTCGAGAACACGGCTGTGATGGAGCGGTCGCAAACCGCCCTTGCCGAGTTCGACACTGAACTTCTCCGGGCGGGCCTGGCTCCGTTTGATATCGCAGCGGGCGGCTATAACATTCTCACCGGCAACGGTGGTCTTCGTGATTATCTCGCGGTTGGCGGCATTGTGCCTGTTGGCAAGGCCTTGGGGGCTATCGGAAGGGCTGCAAAGAGCACGCCAATCTGGTCGCAGACAGCCAAGAAATCCTCGGTGGAAAACGCATTCGGGCATTGGCAAAAGCACGGCAGCGAGTTTCCGGAATTTGTTAACTCAAAACAATATGTGGAGGGAGCTAAGAGATTCTTCGACACCCCTCCGGTGGGAACATTGACAAAGACCCGTCCAAATGGTGATCGAATTTTCTATAACCCGAATACAAACACGTTCGGCGTACAGGCTCCGGACGGTGCACCAAGGACAATGTTCAAGCCCAGGAATGGCCCCGACTATTGGAGCAAACAATGATCGAAAATTCCAATGAATCTCTTTTCCCATGCCCCTGTTGTGCATCCAAGGTTCTGGCTGAAATCGGAGTATATGAGATATGTGATGTCTGCGGATGGGAAGATGATCCAGTGCAGCGCGATAATCCTGATTATTCAGGAGGAGCTAATGATCTTAGCCTGAATCAATATCGTGAGAAATACCAGTCAGAGCCACAATAATGATCATAAATGGAAACCGTGATGCAGACCTCCGACCTTGTGGCTGAAAGGCAGCGTATTATTCGTGAGGCTCTTTGGAGTGAGTGGGACCCAATTGGTGTAGGTCATGTGCCCGAAGCTCACGGCGAATACGATACTTACGCTCCATCGATCTACAATCTGGTGGTAGGGGATAAGCATCGCGATGAAATAGTCGATTACCTTTGGTGGCTTGAAACCGAACAGATCGGGATGCCAGGAGACCGGGAAGGTGTCGAGAGATTTGCGGATCGTTTGCTGAAGCTTCGGGCCGATTTTGCGAAGCCAAGATAAAGATAGAATTACAATTACGCAATTACGCAATTACGCAATTACGGTGACAGTTTACTCAATTACGGTGACAGTTTACTTAACCCCTAAACTCTCATAAACGCGGATTATGGCTCGTCTTCCGCGCTTTGTTCTGCCCGGTATTCCGCACCATGTGACGCAGCGCGGCAATCGGCGTGAGAGAACCTTCTTCGAAGACGGGGATTACGCGCTGTATCTCGACTTGCTCGCCGATGCCGCGAAGCGGGCGCACACCGAAATCTGGTCCTATTGCCTGATGCCCAATCACGTTCACGTCGTCCTGGTGCCGCAGGACGAGGACGGCTTGCGGCGGACGTTCGGCGATCTGCATCGGCGCTACACGGGCTATATCAATGCCCGCATGCGCACCACCGGCCACCTCTGGCAGGGGCGATTCAGTTCGGTCGCGATGGACGAGGCGCATCTGATGGCGGCCTTTCGCTATGTCGCGCTCAATCCGGTGCGGGCCCGGCTCGTGAACCGGGCTGCCGATTGGCGATGGTCGAGCAGCCGAGCCCTATGCGGCGCTTGTGACGATAACGTGGTCACAGTCGCGCCCGTGCTGGAGCGCACGGGCGATTTCACCACCTTTCTGGATGAGGCGTTCGATGAAGCCTTCACCTATGCCGCCTTGCGCAAGGCGGAAAGCATCGGCCGACCCGTTGGATCGCCCGAATGGCTGGAAGATATGGAAACGCGAACTGGCCTGACTCTCAGGCCGAAAAAACGTGGGCCAAAACCGAAAGATATTTAGGGGTTAAGTAAACTGTCACCGTAATTCCCAGCTGGAAGGGTGTCGCCATGTCGGCTATTTCGGCAGGCGTTAATGCCGGTATCGATGTGCCTGGTCTTGGTGATATAGCCCGTGGGGCGCTGGGAAGTATAGTCACTCAGGGCATCGGGGTCGCCACTGGATTGCAGTCCAAGTTCGACTTTGCCGGTGTGGCCGCCGCCGCGGTCGGAGCGGGCGTTGGCGGGGCCGTTGCGCGTGGCCTGCCGAATATCGGCTTCCTGGGCACGCGATTCGGCAACGACTTCGCCTCCACCACGGCCTCGGCCATAGGCAGTGCGGCGACACGCTCCGCCATCGAAGGGTCCAGCTTTGGCGCCAATCTGGCGCAGGCGCTCCCGGATGCTATCGGCCAGACACTGGGCCGGGCCCTGACAGGGGCAATTGGCGGCGGCAGTGGCGGCAGCATGGGCGGCGGCATCCGCATCGATCCCGGAGTGACCGCCGAAATCACGCGGCAACTCGATGGTTCGGCAGCGGTCGCCAATATCATGGCGTTGAACGATGCGATTGCCGCCAGCCCGGTTGCGCGCAGCGGGGTGTCGGTGGGCCAACATGCGGCGCATATCGCCGCCTCGGGCTCGGGCGCGGCATCTTACGCGCCCATGGCGATCGATGCCCCGATCATCGTCAATGCCGATCCGCATCAGCGCGACATGCTGTGGGCCATGAACGGTGGCCAGTACCAATATTACCGGAGCTTGGCGGGTGATACCGTTTATAACGAGGTCTCGGCCTGGAAAGCGCTGAGCTACTCCCCCCCTTCGGTCTATGTCGGAGGCATCCAATCCTACGATACCCCGCTTATCCAGTCGCTGAAGATGGGCACGAACATTTCTCATGGGTTCGCGCTGTCCGCCGCTGCGCCGGATAACTTCCTTGGGCATGCTTGGAGAAGCGCGCAGTACGGGTTCAAGAACAACATGGCGGTAGATCTTCCCCTGAATGTTTTGGGAAGCCGCGATATCTTGAAAGCTGGAGCGGCACTTTCTGGCTTTATCAGAGGTGGTGTCGATTACCTGTACCCGGATAATTCCACTCTGGGAACGCAGGCCTATATTGCTCGGCAGAACGCCTCCACACCCTTCTTGCAGCGGACACCGACACATTCTCAACTGAATGGGGCAAGAGGCCTTGCGATTGAGTTGCTTGCTACAGGGCCTGCTGGAGGCTTGCGTGGAATAGCTGCTGCAGAAAGTGCTGCTCCTCGGATCATCGAAGGCGTCGATGCGAGCACTCTCGTCAGAGGGCATTCGATTGGCGGCAGCAGTTCAATCAAGCGGGTCGGAAAAATAGCCGACAGTATGCGCGTCGATGGTTACATTGGTGACCCAATTCGCGTAATTCAAAGCGATGGACGCATGATCATCGTTGATGGTCATCATAGAACTGCTGCTGCGAGAATGACGAATACGCCTGTCAATGTGGAGGTTGTTGGTCCGGAGGCCTTCCCGATGGGTTCGGGCGGTTGGCAATCGATTGAAGAAGTGATCCAATCGGCGCAAACAGCGGGGTCAAACCGTCTTAACAAGCCCGGTAGAAAGTGGTGACGTTGATGTTGAATCTCATAACGGACTACCTGACAGCGGTTGAGGAATGTCTTGACCTTTTTGATCAGAAATTTGGTCGCAGAGACTTAATCCGAGCGTGGCGGGAGGGAGCGATTCCTCAACAAGGTGAACTCCCCGGTGGCGTCGAATATCAGATGCACGGTGTTGGCTGTGCGGTTGAATATGCGGATCATGACGTCGATTTTGATTTTGCGAACCAGCATGAAGTGGGCTTCGACGCGTGGCGCTTGTGGCTCTATGCTGAGCAATATCCCGAGCGATATCCAGCATACCAAGCGCGAGATGCCGTAGAAGCTGCGCTGGCAGAATGTCTGTCCAATGGTGCGATCCGTAGGGTGGAAAGCCGATACCCGGGCGAAAGCAATGACAGGCTGTTCGAGTTGAGCAAGGCGGCTTGATGTCGATTTTAGGTTGGAATTACGGTGACAGTTTACTTAACCCCTAACTGCACCGTATCCGTCTCGTCCCCTATAAGAACGAAAATGCAGCGGGAAGGCGTTTCGCCAGTCCAGCTTGTTTCGCTCAATCGCGACTGCCTGCCAGAGAAAAGATAGTCCGCGATTACACTTTCGTGCCTTGCGAGCGACCCTAGGCCCGACGCGCCGAAGGCCGCTTACTGCCGCGCCGAATTGAGCGAGCGCAGCGGTGCGGGGGCCTGTCCGCCGGGGCGGGCGGCGGGGAGCGGTGTCGCGGCCGGTTGCAGGCAGGCCTGATAGAGCGCGAACACCGGTTCCAGCGTCGCTTCCCAACTGTGCGCCTGCGCGTCGGCCTGCGCCGCCTGGGCCAGGCGCTGGCGCAGGGCGCGGTCGGCGATCAGCCGTTCCAGCGCATCGGCATAGGCCCGCGGATCGGTGGGCGGGACGAGCAGGGCGGAACGGCCATCGTCCACCAGCGCCTGCGCGCTCGCCGCCGCCGCCGAAACGATCGGCACGCCCGCCGCCATCGCTTCCAGCGTGACATTGCCGAACGCCTCCGTCAGGCTGGGGTTGAGGAAGATATCCGCGCTGGCCACCGCCCGGCCGAGATCGGCCCCGGCCAGATGCCCGGTGAACCGGGCCTGCGGCAGGCGTTGTTCCATCGCTTTGCGTTCGGGGCCGTCGCCCACGATCAGCGGGCGCAGGGCATGGCCCCGGGCCTGCGCTTCCTCGATCACCCGGCAGAACATCCCGGTGCCCTTTTCCCGCACCAGCCGGCCGAAGAACAGCACCACGGTTTCATCCGGGCGATAGCCGAGCGAGGCGCGCCAGTGCGCATCCCGGCGGGCCGGGGTGAAAATGTCCCGGTCCACCCCGCGCCCCCAGATGCCCACCGACCGGCGCATTCCCCGTTCCGCGAATTCGCCCGCAATCGCCCGGTTGGGCACCAGCACATGCTGGCAATCGCGGTAGAACCGGTCGAGATAGCGCTCGATCGTGTGTTTCAGAAAGCCGAGCCCGTAGTAGTCGAAATAGGTTTCGAAGCGGGTGTGGAGGCTGGCGATCACCGGTATGCCGCGCCTGCGGGCGTATTTCTGCGCCATGCGGCCGAGCAGATCGGGCGCCGAAAGGTGGATGATATCGGGCCGGAAATGCGCCAGATCCCTGCGCACCGAGGGCAGCAGGCCGAGCGCCACGCGATATTCGCCCCGCCCCGGAATCGGCAGCGAAGGCACCGAGACCAATGTGCCGACCGGGGGGAAAGCGGGGCTGCGCACAGTGGGGGAATAGATGCGCACGTCGACCTGCGGCTTTTGCAGCAGAAACGCGACCAGGCGGTTGAGCGCCTGGTTGGCGCCATCGCGGATGCAGTTGTAATTGCCCGAAAACAGCGCCACCCGCAGCGGCCGCGGGGCCACGCGCGGCGGGGCGGGGGCGGGATCGGGCTGCGGGGCGGCCTCTTCACCGCGCCAGGGGCCGGTGGCGAAATCGGGAAAGCTGATGGTGGTTTCGGTGGTCATCGTTGCGGCTGCTGTTCCTGTCGTGCTGTGCCGCCGCTGCGTCGCGGTCCTGCAAATACGGTTCCGGGCGCCGGCTATCCGGTGCGCCATGGCGCCGGGCCCGCCTGGAACCTGCGCGAAAACCCGCGCATGGGGCCCTGCGCATGGCCGACGCCGAAATGCTGCCACGCGCTCGCGCCGATGCGCATCGGCCACGGCGCGGGCACCATTCTCACTCGTCGGAAACGGGGCTGTACTACGCGAAGCTGATGCCAAGCTGATGACGGTTCAGGCTTTTGCCGGAATCCTGACTGCCGCCACCAGACCGGGCCCATCGCCGCGCCCGTCCAGCCCCATCGCCCCGCCCAGGATCGTGGCCGCCCGCGCGGCGATGGACAGGCCCAGCCCGCTGCCCGGCGCATGGGGCGATCCGCGTTCGAACCGGCGCAGCAACCGTTCGCGATCTTCCGGCGGGATGCCCGGCCCCCGGTCGGCCACCGCGATGTGCAGATCGGTGCCGTGATCGGTGATGGCGATGGCGATCTGCCCGCCGCCGCCGGCATGGCGCACCGCGTTCTCGATCAGCGCGGAGAGGATGATCTTGAGCAGCGCCGGATCGGTCTCGAACACCACCGGGCCATCGGGGGAAACCGAAAAGGCCACGGACTGCGCGGGCAGTTGCAGCACCTGTTCGGCCACCAGATCGGCCACCAGCGCGCAGACATCGGTGGGCACGCGCTCGATCGCGGTGGCATCCAGCCGGGCCAGCGTCAGCATGCCGCTGACCAGATCGTTCGCCCGATCCACCGCCGCCATGAGCTGTTCGGCTTCGGGGCGCAGGTCCGGCGCCGCCATCTTGCGCAGAAGCTGCGCCTGCACGCGAATGGCGGCCAGCGGCGTGCGGAGCTGGTGCGCGACATCGTCGGTAAACGCCTGTTCGAGTTCGAACGCATGGTCGAGGCGCGCGAACAGCCGGTTCAGCGACAGCACCACCGGGGCGAGGTCGTCCGGCCATTCCTCGCGCTTGAGCGGCGCGAGATCGGCAAAGCCCCGCGCCCGCAGATCGGCCCCCAGGCGGCGGATTTCCGACAGGCTGCGGCGCAGCGCCAGCCACAGCAGCCCGGCGCTGCCGATCACCAGCACCACCAGCGGCAGCGCCAGCCTGCGCGCGATGGGCATGAACGCGAGATCGTGCGCGGCGCTGCGTTCGGCCACGACGACCAGCACATCGTATTCGGGCACCGGCAGCCCATAGCTGCGCCAGGATGTGCCGCCCGCCTCGAAATTCTGGAAACCCGCGCGCATCGGGATGAGCCGCGTTTCGCCATGGTCCTGCGATTGCGCGATCGGAACGCCCCGGCGGAACACCACGAACATGCCCCAATCGGGATTGGTGCGGAACGCTTCCCGGTCTTCCGCGCTGAGCAGCGGGGGCGTGGTGTCGGGCGGTGTGCTGCTGTCCGGTTCGCGGCGTTCCTCGTCCAGTTCCTCGCGCATCAGGACGAACAGCATGCGGGATGCGTTGATAAGCTGGTGATCGGCCGCCAGGCGCACTTCGCGCACCGCCACGACATAGAGGATTCCGGCCATGGCGAGCCCGGCAATCGCCAGCAGGAGGAGAATCCGGCGATAGAGCGCGGCGGCGAGAGAGCGCCGTTTCACGCGGTGCGCGCCCCGACCATGTAGCCGAGCCCGCGGGCGGTGACGATGAAATCGCGGCCCAGCTTGCGCCGCAGCGCCGAAATCGCCACTTCGACCGTGTTGCTTTCCACCCATTGTTCCTGATCGTAGAGCGCGGTTTCCAGATCGGATTTGCTGACGAACCGCCCGGACCGGCGCATCAGCAGCGTGACGACTTTGAGTTCCTTCGGTGTCAGGCTCACCGGCATGTCCTGCTTGCTGACCACATTGCCCGACAGGTCGAGCGTCACTTCGCCCACCGTGATGAGATTGCTGGCGAGCTTGTCCTTGCGCCGCACCTGCGCCCGGATGCGCGCGGCCAGTTCCTCGATATCGAGAGGTTTCACCACATAGTCGTCCGCCCCGGCATCGAGCCCGGCCACGCGATGCTTCGTCCGGTCGAGCGCGGTGATGATGATGACCGGCGTGGAATGCCCTTCGGCGCGGAGCTGGCGCAAGGCGTCGAGCCCGGCCATCTGCGGCAGGCCGAGATCGAGCAGGATGACCGAATAATCCTGCACGCTCACCGCCGCCAGCACGTCGTCGCCCCGCGTCACCAGATCGATGGTGTGGCCTTCCAGCCCCAGCGCGCGCTTGATCGCCTGGCCGAGCACCGGATCATCTTCCGCGAGCAGGAGACGGGACACAGCAGGTTCCTTAGTCAGGCGCGGCGGGTGGCGGGCCGGGGCGCGGCCGTGCGGTTCGGGCAGAATATCATGCCGCTGTTGTAGCAACGATAGCGCCTTAACGAACGATGGCCGTGCGCGCTATCGCCGGAGGGCGGGAATCTGTTGCGCGGCGGCAACGGTGGCGCGTGCGGGTATCCTGTGTTCGCCACCCCGGTCCGAAGCCGCGCGGCAGGAAATTTTCCCTCTTTCAGCCGTTTGCGTTATGAAGCAGTGGCGGAAGGGCGGTGTGCCATGAGCGACGAGCGCGAGATCGAGACGGGCGGCGGCCGCAATCGGCCGGGTTTGACGCTGCATGTGCCCGAACCGCCTTTCCGTCCGGGCGATGCGGTCGATTACAGCTATCTCGATGTGCCCCCACCCGACATGATCCCCCGCCCGGACGAGACGGCCCCAGCGGCGGATCTGCATGGGCTTGCCTACGGGCTGGTGCGGGTGCTCGATGACGGGAATCAGGCGGTGGGAAGCTGGGCGCCGCGTCTGGACGATGCGCATCTGCTGCGCATGCTGCGCACAATGGCGTTGCAGCGCGCGTTCGACGACCGGATGTTCCGCGCGCAGCGGCAGGGCAAGACCAGCTTCTACATGAAAGCCACGGGTGAGGAAGCGGTGGCCATCGGCGCGGCTTTCGCGCTCGATCGGGAAGACATGTGCTTTCCCAGCTATCGCCAGCAGGGCATCCTGTTCGCGCGGCAGTATCCGCTGCTGCAGATGATCAACCAGATCTATTCGAACCGGCTCGATCCGCTGTTCGGCCGCCAGTTGCCGGTGATGTATTCGGCGCGCGATTATGGCTTCTTCACGCTGTCGGGCAATCTGACGACCCAGTATCCGCAAGCGGTGGGCTGGGCGATGGCCAGCGCATCGAAAGGCGACAGCCGGATCGCCGCGGTGTGGTGCGGCGAAGGGTCGACTTCGGAAGGCGATTTCCACAACGGGCTGACGTTCGGCGCGGTGTACAACGCGCCGTGCATTTTCAACGTGGTGAACAACCAGTACGCGATTTCCAGCTATTCCGGCTTCGCCGGGAGCGAGCGGACCACCTTTGCCGCCCGCGCCATCGGATACGGCATTCCCGGATTGCGGGTGGACGGGAACGATATCCTGGCGGTCTATGCGGCGACGCAGTGGGCGGCGAACCGGGCGCGGCTCAATCTCGGCCCGACCCTGATCGAACTGTTCACCTATCGCGCCGAAGCGCACAGCACGTCGGACGATCCCTCCGTCTATCGCAGCGCGCAGGAACGGCAGGAATGGCCGCTGGGCGATCCGATCACCCGGCTGAAACGCCACTGCATCGCGCGCGGTATCTGGGATATGGAACGGCACGCCGCGATGGATCTGGAAGTGGCGCAGGAAGTGCAGGCGGCGCAGAAGGAAGCGGAGAAGAACGGCATTCTCGGCCATGGTCTGCATCAGCCCGATCAGACGATGTTCCAGGACGTGTACGAGGACATGCCGTGGCATCTCAGGGAACAGTGCGCCCAGGCCATTCGGGAAAGGAAAATCAAATGGCCCGAATGAGCATGATACAGGCGATCAACAGCGCGCTGGACGTGATGATGGCGCGCGACGGGAGCGTGGTCGTGCTGGGCGAGGATGTCGGCTATTTCGGCGGGGTTTTCCGGGTGACGGCGGGCTTGCAGGAAAAGTTCGGCAAAGAGCGCTGCTTCGACACGCCGATTTCGGAATGCGGGATCATCGGTGCGTCCATCGGCATGGCGGCCTATGGCCTGCGGCCGGTGCCGGAAATCCAGTTTGCCGATTACATCTATCCGGGGCTGGATCAGATCATCAGCGAGGCGGCGCGTATCCGCTATCGCTCGGCGGCGGATTTCACCTGCCCGATCACGATCCGAGTGCCGTTCGGCGGCGGGATATTCGGCGGGCAGACGCACAGCCAGTCGCCCGAAAGCCTGTTCACCCATATCAGCGGGATCAAGACGGTGGTTCCTTCGAACCCCCGCGATGCCAAGGGGCTGCTGATCGCCGCGATGGAAGACAACGACCCGGTGATCTTCATGGAGCCCAAGCGCTGTTATAACGGCCCGTTCGACGGGTATTACGACCGGCCCGCCAAGAGCTGGGCCAACCATCCCGACGCGGAAGTGGATGAAGGATACTATCGCATCCCCCTGGGGCAGGCGCGGGTGGTGGAGGAAGGGGGCGATCTTACCGTGCTGGCCTATGGCACCATGGTCCACGTGGCGCGGCAGGTGATGGCGGAACACGGCGTGGATGGCGAACTGATCGACCTGCGCACGCTGGTCCCGCTCGACATCGAAACCATCGAGGCCTCCGTGCGCAAGACCGGGCGCTGCCTGATCGTGCATGAAGCCACCCGGACCAGCGGGTTCGGCGCCGAACTGTCCGCGTTGGTGCAGGAACGGTGCTTCTATCATCTGGAAGCGCCGATCGAGCGGGTCACCGGCTTCGATACGCCTTATCCCCATTCGCTCGAATGGTCCTATTTCCCCGGCCCGATCCGTATCGGAGAGGCGCTGGACCGGTTGATGCGGGATTGAGGCGATGGCGCGGCTCGAATTCAAACTGCCCGATATCGGCGAAGGGATCGCCGAAGCGGAAGTGGTCGAATGGCACGCCGCTGTCGGTGAGGCGGTGGCCGAAGGGCAAGTCGTCGCCTCGGTGATGACCGACAAGGCCACAGTCGAGATCGAGGCGCCGGCCGATGGCCGGATCGTCGAACGCGGGGCGCAGGCCGGGGCGATGCTGCCTATCGGCGCTGTCCTGTTCGTGATGGAAACCGCAGGCGAGGTTGCACCGGGCGAAAGCGTGGCGGCCCCGGCCGATTCCGCCGCCGGCAGTGGGCTGGCCGTTGCTGCGCCGGAAATGTCCTCTGCCGCTGCGCCGGAACCGGCGGCCCCGGCAACGCCGCGCGCAGCGGGCCATCCGGTCTTGGCCGCGCCCGCCGTCAGACGCCGGGCCGCCGATCTGGGCATCGATCTTGCCGCCGTGCCCACCAGCGCGGACAGGGTGCGCCACGAAGATCTCGACCGCTATCTCCTGGCCCAGCGGGGCCCGCGCACGGGCGGGGCCAGCGGCGCGGCGGGCGGCACCGCGATTCCGCTGACCGGCCTGCGCCGCCAGATCGCCCGCCGCATGGAAGAAGCCGCCCGGCATATCCCGCACTTCACCTATGTGGAGGAACTGGATGTGACCGAGCTGGAACTGCTGCGCGAAACGCTCAATGCGGGGCGCGGGCGGGATGAACAGCTCCATCCGCTGCCCCTGCTGGTTTTCGCGATGTGCCGCGCGCTGGAGGATGTCCCGCAACTCAACGCGCATTTCGATGACCGGCGGGATATGATCACGCAGTTCGGAGCTGTGCATGCGGGCATCGCGACGCAGACGGACAAGGGGCTGATGGTGCCGGTGCTGCGCGACGCAGACCGGCTGGATATCTGGCAGATCGGCCGGGCCATCGCCGATCTGGCGGCGCGGGCGCGATCGGGCACGATCACCCGCGACGAACTGGCGGGATCGACGATCACCGTCACTTCGCTGGGCAAGCTGGGCGGGATCGCGGCGACCCCGATCATCAACCGGCCCGAAGTCGCCATTCTCGCCCCGCACCGGATCATCGAGCGCTGCCGGTGGATCGACGGCGCGGCCGAACCGCGCAAGATGATGAACCTTTCGATCAGTTGCGATCACCGGATCATCGATGGCCAGGTGGCGGCGCAGTTCGTCGCCGCGATCAGGCAACTGCTGGAAACACCGGCCATGCTGGGGCTGACGTAAAGCGGAAGGGGGCAACCGCTGATGGAACGAAGCAAAAGCGCCAACAGGGAATGGCCCGCGTGACGGGCCGCATGCGGGCCCTGCTCGGCCGCCGTATCGCCCCGCCGATCTTCCTCCTGTTCGCGGCGGCGTTCGTGCTGGCGGCAATGGTCGCGGGGTTGAGCCTGGATGACCGGCGGATCGTGCTGCTGGTCGCTTTCGATGTGGCGGCGCTGGTGTTCTTCGCCGGGGTGATCCCGATCCTGCGGCACGACACGGCCACGATGCGCGCCACGGCCCGGGCCAACGACGCCAACCGGGCCGCGCTGCTGGCGATCACGGTCCTGCTGTCCACCGTCATCCTGTTCGCCATCGGCACGCTGATCGCGGACAGGCAGACCTTGCCGCCCACAAGCATCGGCCTGATCGTGGCGACGCTGGGGCTGACATGGCTGTTCGGCAACACCGTCTATGCGTTGCACTATGCCCATCTCTACTATCTGCCCCACGGCGGCGGGGATCGCGGCGGGCTCGACATTCCCCATGCCAACGTCCCAGATTACTGGGATTTCCTCTATTTCAGCTTCACGCTGGGGATGACATTCCAGACTTCCGACGTGGCGATCACCGCCGGGCATATCCGCCGCGTGGTGCTGGGCCAGTCGCTGGCCGCGTTTCTGTTCAACATGGGCATTCTGGCATTCACCATCAACGCGCTGGGCGGGCTGTGACGCCCGATGCCCAGCGATGGTTAAGCGGACGCTGTCATAACCTATTCTAAAGAGAGGCCGGGCTAGCTAGAGTGCGGCATGGCACCAAGTTTCGGCACAAGCGGGTTGCGCGGTCTGGTCGCGGAGATGACACCGGATCTGGTATCCGCCCATGTCCACGCGTTCATCGCCGTCTGCCCGATCGGGAACGGCATCTTCATCGGCCGCGATCTCAGGGAATCGTCGCCCGCGTTGGCCCGGATCGTGGCGTCCGCCGCCGCGGAGCGCGGCGTTTCGGTGACCGATTGCGGTGCGGTGCCGACACCGGCCCTCGCGCTTGCCGCGATGCGCGCCGGGGCGGCGGCAATCATGGTGACAGGCAGCCATATTCCCGCGGATCGCAACGGGCTCAAATTCTACACTCCGCAAGGGGAACTGACCAAAGCGGGCGAAGCCGCGATTCTCGGCGCGCTTTCGGGCGGGGTGGCAGCCAGCCGGGGGCCATCGGGAACGATCGCAACCCATGATGCCGGCACGCCCTATCGCGAGCGGTATCACAGGGCCTGGGGCCCTGCCGCGCTTTCCGGCCGCCGGATCGGAATCTATGCCCACAGTTCGGTCGCGCGCGATCTGCTGGCCGGGATTTTGGCCGGATTGGGCGCCGAAACGGTCGAATTCGGCAGGTCCGCCCAGTTTGTCCCGGTCGATACCGAAGCCGTTTCGGAACAAACGCGCGCGCTGTTGCGCGGATGGGCGGCCGATGGCGGGCTCGACGCCATCGTTTCGACCGATGGCGACGGCGACCGGCCATTGATGACGGACGAGACGGGGCGGATAATCCCCGGCGATATCCTGGGCCAGATCACCGCCGCGGCATTGGGGGCGCAGATCGTCGTCACGCCGGTTTCGTCGAACACCGGGGTCGAGGCATCGGGCCGTTTCGCGCAAGTGATCCGCACCCGGATCGGTTCGCCCTTCGTGATCGCCGCGATGGAGGACGCACGGGACGCGGGCGGCGCCGCGCCGCCCCGGATCGCGGGATACGAGGCGAACGGCGGGTTCCTGCTCGGTTTCGATGCGATGACGCCCGGCGGCACGCTGGATGCCCTGATGACGCGGGACAGCCTGCTGCCCCTGATCGCGCCGCTGGTGCAGGCGGGCGGTGCGGGGCTGGCGGCGCTGGTGGCGGCCCAGCCGCCCCGGTTCACCGCATCCGACCGGTTGCAGGATATCGCGCCCGCCCGTGCGCTGGCCCTGATCGCCCGCTTGCAAGGGGAGGCCGCCGCGCGCGATGCCTTCCTGGCGGCGTTCGATGCGCGGCTGGACCGGGCCGACACGACGGATGGCGTGCGGCTGCATCTCGATCGCGGGCGCATCGTGCATTTGCGCCCTTCGGGCAATGCGCCTGAACTGCGCATCTATGCGGAGGCGCCATCCGCCGATATGGCGGGGTCGCTGCTGGCCACCGGGCTGGATCTGCTGCGTGGGGAACTGGCCTGATGGCATCGGGCCGTTCCGCCGGGCCGCGCCTGTCCGCCCTATGGAGAATGATTGGATGATTACGCCTGTTCTACTCTGCGGCGGATCGGGCACCCGCTTGTGGCCCCTGTCACGCAAGAGCTATCCCAAGCAGTTCACCGAACTGACCGGAGACAGCAGCCTGTTCCAGGCCACGGCGGGCCGTGTGTCCGGCAGCGGCTTTGCCGCGCCGATGATCGTCACCGGGGCGGATTTCCGCTTCGTGGTGACCGAGCAACTGGCCGCGATCGAAATCGCGCCTTCGGCGATCCTGATCGAACCGTCCGCCCGCAACACCGCCCCGGCCGTGCTGGCGGCGGCGCTGGTCCTCCACGCGCGCGATCCGAACGCGCTGATGCTGGTGATGCCCTCGGATCACGTCATTCCCGATGATGCGCGGTTCCGCGATGCGGTGCTGGCGGGCGAACGCGCGGCGCGCGATGGGCAATTGGTCACATTCGGTATCCGGCCGGACCGGGCGGAAACGGGGTATGGCTGGCTCCAACTGAGCGAAGCGGCCGATGCGGACTTTTCCCCGGTGCCGCAAAAGCTGCAACGCTTCGTCGAAAAGCCCGACAGCGCCGCCGCCGCCGCGATGCTGGCGGATGGGCGGCATCTGTGGAACGCGGGCATTTTCCTCTTTTCGGCCGAGACGCTGGTGCAGGCTTTCGCCGCCCATGCGCCCGATATTCTCACAGGGGTGCAGGCGGCCTTGGCCGGGGCGGAAACCGATCTCAGCTTCACCCGGCTCGCGGCGGAACCGTGGGCCGGCCTGCGCGATATTTCCATCGATTATGCGGTCATGGAAAAGGCCGCCAATCTCGCCGTGGTGCCGTATGGCGGGGTGTGGTCCGATCTCGGCGGCTGGGAAGCCGTCTGGCGCGACGGGCAGCCCGATGGCGCGGGGGTGGTGGCCCAAGGGGCGGTGACGGCGATCGATTGCCGGGACACGCTGATGCGTTCGGAAGCGCCGGGCCTGCAACTGGTGGGCATCGGGCTCGACAATCTGGTGGCGGTGGCGATGCCCGATGCGGTGCTGATCGCCGACAAGAGCCGCGCGCAGGATGTGAAACTGGCGGTGGAGCGGCTCAAGGCGCAGGATATCCCGCAGGCGGAGACCTTCCCGCTGGATCACCGGCCGTGGGGCTGGTTCGAACGGCTGGTCGCGGGGGAACGTTTCCAGGTGAAGCGGATCGTGGTCCGCCCCGGCGCCTCGCTCAGCCTGCAAAGCCACCATCACCGCGCCGAACACTGGATCGTGGTGGAAGGCACCGCGCGGGTGACGATCGACGAAACCGTTCGGCTGGTGACGGAAAACCAGTCGGTCTATATCCCCGTCGGCGCGGTTCACCGGCTGGAAAACCCCGGCAAGCTGCCCGTCGTGCTGATCGAAGTGCAGACGGGCACCTATCTCGGGGAAGACGATATCATCCGTTACCAGGATATCTACGCCCGCAGCGACGGGAATGGGCCCCAATAAGCGCGCGGGAAACAGGCAGACCTCGATGAAGCTTTCGATCGTCGATCTTGCGACCATCCAGCCCGGCGAAACGGCGACCGATGCGCTGGCCCAATCGCTGGACACGGCCCGGCTGGCCGACCGGCTGGGCTATCACCGGATATGGTTTGCCGAACATCACATGGCCCCGGCACAGGCATCCCATCATCCCGAGCTGCTGATCGCGGCGGCGGGCATGGCCACGCGGCGCATCCGGCTGGGATCGGGGGCGGTGCTGCTGAACCACTACAGCCCGTTCAAAGTGGCCGAGATGTTCAAGCAGCTGGAAGCGATGTTTCCCGGCCGTATCGATCTGGGGCTGGGCCGGGCGACGGCGGGGCCGGTGATCGACATGGCGCTGCGCCGCGACCGGCAGGCGCGCCCGGTGGACGATCACGCCGCGCAAGTGCCCGAAACCGTGGCCTGGCTGCATCACGCCTTTCCCGATGGCCATCCGTTCGCCGGCAATCCGCTGATTCCCACAGTCGCCTCCACCCCGGACATATGGCTGCTGGGGTCGGGCGAAAGCAGCGCCTATATCGCCGCGCGCCTGGGGATCGGCTACACTTTCGCGGGGTTCATCAATCCGCAGGGCGCGGCGGCGGCGCTGCGCACATATCGCGCCCAATTCGTGCCCACGCCGTTCGGCCCCGGCCACCCGCGCGCGATGCTGGGCATCAATGCCAGCGTCGGCGAGACGGCGGAGGAAGCCGCGCGGCTGGTGCTGTCGGTGAAAGGCTATTACAACCGCCTGCGGCAGGGGAAATTCAAGTCCTTCGTTCCCACGATTGCGGAGGCGGAGCAGGAACTGGGCGAAACCGAACGCGCCGAGCCCACCGCCATCGTCGGCACCCGCTGGCCGCGCTTCGTGGCGGGCAGCCCCGAAGCGGTGCGGGCGACGTGCGCGGAAATGATCGCCCAAAGCGGGGCCGACGAACTGATCGTCCAGAGCATGATCGCCAACCCCGAGGACCGCAACCGTTCCTACACCCGGCTTGCCGCCGCTTTCGGGCTGGAACAGGCAGCGGGTGAGGCGGAGGGATAACCAAGCGCCGCCGCCGAGGGCTTCCGGTCAGTGGCCGGCGATGCGCGGTTTCTCGCCGGGGCCGACAGTCATGACATCGCGCCAGTCGGGGTGTTTTTCATACCGGGCGCGGACATAGGGGCACAGCGGGATGATCCGGAAGCCGTTGCCGCGCGCATCGGCGATCAGGTAATCCACCAATGCGGCGGCGGCTCCGGTGCCTTTGAGACTGTCGGGCGCGCCGGTGTGGTCGGCGCTGATCAGGCCGGGCCCGCGATGGGTGTAAGTCAGTTCCGCCTCGCCATCGTGGCCCGCGACACGGGCGACATAGCGACCGCGGCGTGCGCTGCCGCCGCTTTCGGCCCCGTCTTCCTTGGTGATCGTGATTTCGGCCATGCCGTGTTCTCCTTCTGCCGTTGCGGCACTCTTGCGGGCAGCGTCAGGCCTGTTTTTCGGGGAAGGGGATATATTCCTGATCGTCGCCCACCGGCAGCGTCATCCGCCCCTGACGCCAGTCTTCCGCCGCCTGCTCCAGCCGTTCCTGGGAGGAGGAGACGAAGTTCCACAGCAGGAACCGCTCCCCGATCGGTTCGCCGCCCAGAACCATGATCGTGGAAGGCCGGCGGGCCACGATATCCACCGCACCGCCCCCGTCGAGCACCGCCATCTGCCCTTCGCGCAGCACGGTTCCGGCCAGTTCGATCTCGCCCACGGCGCAATAGACCGCGCGTTCGGGAAAAGCGTTGGTGATGCTGCGGCGCGCGCCCGCCGCCATTTCCCAATGTTGATAGAACAGCGGGGAATGCGTGCGCACGGCGGCTTTCATCCCATCCGCCGCGCCGGCGATCAGGCGGCCCCTGACCCCGTCTTCATCCCATTCGGGCAGATCCGCGCCTTCGTGATGATGGAAAGTGGGGGTGCTTTCCTCGTCGGCTTCGGGCAGCGCGACCCATGCCTGGATACCGTGCATATGAGCCCCGTTTGCGCGCGCGTATTCCAGCCGTTCGCTGTGCGTGATGCCGCTGCCCGCCGTCATCCAGTTGACTTCGCCGGGGCGGATATCCTGATGGAAGCCGAGGCTGTCCCGGTGGGTGATTGCGCCGGAATAGAGGTAGGTCACGGTGGACAGCCCGATATGCGGGTGGGGGCGGACATCGAGTTCGCGCGGGATTCCGGGCGCCAGATCGAGCGGCCCCAGATGATCGAAGAAGATGAACGGGCCGACCATGCGCCGGGCATGGAAAGGCAATACGCGCCCGACGATGAAGCCGCCGCCCAGATCGCGGGCGCGTTTGTCGATGATGCGGGTGATAGGCATGGCAGCGCTCTCCTTCGTGTGCCGGGGCGGCGTGTCTAGCACAGCCGCGCGCCATGGGGCTGACATTTTCCATGGCGGAACGACAATCTTGCCGCTATTCGTGGACTGTAGTCCAATACTTCTGGTGCTGAAAACGGGTGCCGGATTGTCAGGCCACGCCTTGCAAGAGGCGGGCTTTTGGTCAGGAAGAGGGGAAAGCGTGTCTCAGGATCTTGTCGGGCAGGTTGCCATTGTCACCGGGGGGAGCGACGGGATCGGTCTCGCCACCGCCAAATTGCTCGCCCGGCGCGGCGCGCGGGTGGTGATCTGCGCCCGCCGCCCCGAAAAGCTGGAAAGCGCCCGCGCGGAAATCGCCGCTGTCGGCGAAGTGGAAGCGCGCCAGCTCGACGTGTCGGACACCGATGCCTTCATCGCGCTGGTGGAGGATGTGGCGGCGAAATACGGCCGGTTGGACATGATGGTGAACAATGCGATGTCGGTGCACTATGCGCCGATCGCCCAGCTCAAGCTGGATCACTGGCGCAAGGATTTCGCCGTCAACGCCGATGCGGTGTTCGTCGGCACCAAGGCCGCGATGAAAGTGATGGCCGGGCAGCCGCTGCATGATCGCCAGCGCGGGGCCATCGTCAACATCTCCTCCACCTGCGGCATTCGCGCCGCGGCCAACATGGCCAGCTATTCCGCGTCCAAGGCGGCGCTGATCCATTTCACCGCCGCCGCCGCGATGGAGGGTGCGCGCGATGCCATTCGCGTCAACGCCATCATTCCCGGGCAGGTGCAGACGGCGGCGACGGAGGAATTCGCCAGCCGCGCCCCGGACATGGCGGAACGCACGGCCGATGCCATCCCGATGGGGCGTGGCGGGGAGCCGGAGGAACTGGCCGAAGCGATCGTTTTCATGTTGTCGAACGCGGCCAGCTATATCACCGGCGCCGCTTTGCCGGTGGACGGCGGAAAGGCCGTGCAGCTTTACATGCCGGGCTGATAGGATATGCCGGAACGGGTTGCGGGGTGCCGGTCACCCGCGCGGATAACAACCAAGAAGATGGGAATTGTGGATGGATTTTACTGGTAAGGCCGTTTTGATCACGGGCGGCGCATCGGGCATCGGCTATGCCACGGCAGAGCTGTTTTCCCGTTCGGGCGCGGATATCGTGATCGCCGATCTCAACGAACAGGGTCTGAACGCCGCGGCACAGAAGCTGGCCGGCGGGGCCAAGGGCAAAGTCGTGCCCGTGGCCTGCGATACCTCGGACCCGGATAGCTGCACCCGCCTTATCGATGAGAGCGTGAAAGCGTTGGGCAAGCTGGATGTGGTGTGCAACATCGCGGGCGTGCTCGGCAACGGGCCGACCGAACAGTTTCCTGACGAACTGTGGCTGAAAGTCCTGTCAGTCAATCTCAACGGGCCGTTCTTCATCAGCAAGCGCGCCATTCCGCACCTGCTGGAAACCGGCGGCTGCATCGTCAATGTCGCTTCGACGGCGGGCCTCGTGGGTATCCCTTATGGCGCGGCCTACAGCGCGTCCAAATCCGGCGTTGTCGGGCTGACCAAATCGATGGCGGCGGAATATTCGCGGCGCGGCGTGCGCGTGAACGCGATCTGCCCCGGCCATGTGCTGACCCCGATGACCAAGGATGGTGGCAATTTCGGGCCGGATGTCGATCTCGAACTGATGAGCCGCCTCTCGCCGTTGACGCAGAAGGGTTCCGATCCCTCCGAAATGGCGGCGGCGATCGCGTTCCTCGCATCGGATGCGGCGGTCAATGCCACCGGCACGATCCTGACGATCGACGGCGGCCAGACCGCGATCTGATCCGGCCTGTCAGGACTGGGGAAAGGGGCGCGGGCTGCGCCCCTTTTTCTTTGGGCGATCGTGTCGTGTGCAAATATGCGCTCAACGGGCGGAATGCCTGCGCAACTTCGGAAGCGGGGCAGGTCTATCGGCCCTTCGCGGGGGCCGCGATAGACTGACCTTTCCTACACGCGCGAAACGTGGCTTATCCTGTGCGATGACCCAGCGCAGACATCCCGCTCATTCCGATTCCCCCGGCGTGATTACGAGGCGGAGCAGACTATGCTCCAAGCCGCCATGTGCCACCCGGACGGTATCAGGATACCGGCGCGAAAAGTCACACACCATGTATGGCGCGTGTGTGTGCGGGATATTCCGTCACTGCCTTGGTCTCGGTAAGATACCCTTGTTTTTCAGGATGCTATGTTATGGGCCGCGCCGTTTGCGGCCTCCCCGCCAAGGGGTAGGGGCGGCGCACTTTCGGGCTGTTCTGCGTCAACTCGCATGCGCCGCCGCACGGTAAGATTGGATGAAACGGCAGGCGTGGTCAGAACCGTTCGCCGACCAGTTCCTCGCTCTTTGCCCAGAGTTGTTCGGCGTTTTCGGGATCGAGCGCATAGGGCTGCACACCGCCGCCGGTGATGCTGGCCGAGGCCGTTTCCGCGATCTGGCAATCCTCGCAATAGCGCCCGCCGACCGCATCGCCATCGGCCACTGCGGCGGCCCAGACGGATGTCGCCGCGCCTTGCGGCACGGTCTTGTATTCCAGCTTGCCCGAACCCGATGTCTTGACGCTTTCCAGCAGCGCGGCGACCGTTTCCGGCGTCATGTAGCGGCCCAGATCGGTGTGGATCGCGCCTGGCATCACAGAGCAGGCGCGAATGCCGCGCTGGCGCAGCCGCTTGTCCAGCCCCACCGCGAACAGCGCGTTGGCCGTTTTCGCCCGGCCATAGGCGACCCACGGATCGTAAGGCGTGCTGGCGAAATGGGGATCGGCCAGATCGACATCGCTGATCTGGTGGCCGCCCGACGACAGGATCACCACCCGCCCGCCATCGGCGATCAGCGGGGCGATCCGGTTGATCAGCAGGAAATGGCCGAGATGGTTGGTGCCGAACTGGGTTTCGAACCCGTCTTGCGTGTGGCCGAACGGCGTCGCCATGACCCCGGCGTTGGCGATCACGATATCGAACGGGCGGCCATCGGCCTGCAGCCGGTCGGAGCAGGCCCGCACACTGGCGAGCGAAGCGAGATCGAGTTCGACGAGCGTGAAGGTGCCGCCACCGGCCGCCGCCGCCGCGCGGACTCCGCCGGTCGCCTCTTCCGCTTTGGCGAGATCGCGCGCCGCGCCCACCACGGCGGCGCCGCGCGCCGCCAGGGCCCGCGCGGTTTCCACGCCCAGCCCGGCCGAAACGCCGGTGATCAGAGCGCGCTTGCCGCCCAGGGCGATGCCATCCAGCACCTCGTCGGTTGTCGATTTCGCGCCAAACTGGCCTGTCATGGATTATCCCCTTTCACGGTTGGCCTCTTGCCCGGCTGGCGCCATGCGGCCTGCCCTGCGAACCGTGATTCCGCATGGGGGCGGTGTCAAGAGCGGGCAGGGGGCCGATGGCGCGCGGCGGGCTTATCCCATCGCGTGATAGCGCAGGAAATGCGGCTGGCCGGTGTGGGCGGTGATGCCGCCGTCGACCACGAAATTCTGCCCGGTGATATAGCTCGCCCCATCGCTGGCGAGGAACACCGCCATGCTCGCGATTTCGTCCACCGTGCCCGCGCGGCCCATCGGGATCAGCGATTCCCACCCGGCGAAAGAGGGCGGCGGCACCTGTTCGGTCGACGGGGTGCGGATCAGGCCGGGGCTGATGGTGTTGGCGCGCACGCCCTTGTCGGCCATTTCCAGCGCCAGCGAGCGGGTGAAATTGATCACGCCCGCCTTGGCCGCGTTGTAGGCGGCAAACCCCGGATCGCCCGCCACGCCGCAGATGGAGGAGATGTTGACGATCGATCCGCCCGTTTTCAGCAGATGGGGAATCGCGAATTTTGCGCCGTAGAACACGGAATCGAGATCGGTGGCGATGACATGGCGCCACACCGCGGGATCGATATCGGCAATCGGCCCGAGCATCCCCGAACCGGCATTGTTGACCAGCACATCCAGCCGCCCGAACTGTTCCAGGCAGAAGGCGATCAGCGCTTCCATATCCTCGATCCGGCCGACATCGGCCTGGGTGTGGCGCACCCGCGCGGGATCGGCCATTTTCGCGGCTTGCGCTTCCAGCCTGGCCACGTCGCGCCCGGCGATCACCACCTGCGCGCCCGCCGCGTGGAAATGTTCGGCGATCGCCGCGCCGATCCCCGAGCCGCCGCCGGTGACGATAACCGCCTTGTCCTTGATGCCTTCCATGTGCTTGCACTCTCCTGTCGTTCGCCGCCATCGGTGCGTCGGCGTTGTTTATGGTTTGGCGGCAAGGACTACGCGACTGGCGGCCAAGTACAAGAGGGGCGTGTGTGGCTGCGTGCAGGCTTTGCCGTCTGCCGCCCGATAAATAATTCCGTACCCCAACAAAAAGGGTGCGATCATGGCCGATGATCGCACCCTGTTCTAAGCGGTGGGGTTTATTGCGCCGCTTTCGCCACGCGTGCCGTCTTGTCGAAACGGGCGCGGAAATCGGTGAGATCGATCTTGAACTCGTCGCCCTTGAGATAGTCCTCGTCGCTCAGGTGCGGCTTTTCTTCCGCCTTGTACCACGAAACGTATTGCGGCGTTTCGCTGCTGAGCTGCTTGTAATGGCTGGAATAGGTGCGAATCTGCACCGAAGGCGTGGCGGGCGCCATGTCGAACGTCATCAGCCGCAGCCAGCCATCGCCGATCCCTTCGCCATATTGCAGCTTGACCCCGGCGTCCTTGGCGGTCTGCCCGCGCGCCTGATAGTCCGAAAGGATCTGATAGACCTTGTTGCCGAAGCGGTTGTCGTCCACGCGGAAAGCCTGCGCATGTTCGTGGCCGCACAGCACCATGAAAATCTGGTCGTGCTGGCTGATGAACTTGTCCCACACCATCTGCGGGTTGTTGTCTTCCGGATCGATCGCGGCGTTGTCGATAATCGGATTGGCGAGGCGCTGCCCGCTGGTGTCGAGATAATCGTGCGTCGATACGATCGTCGGCAGGCCGGGATACTTCTTGATCACTTCCGCCGCCCAGGCGAGCGAGGCGTTGGGCGCATCGAACTGGAGCCCGATGTGGAGGAAGCGATAGCCGCCCGCGGTGAAGATCTGCGCGCTGTCGGCGCCGTCGTCATGGCTGGCGACGTACCAGCTCTTGCCTTTGAAGAAGTCCGACTTGTTGGAAAAGACCGATTTGAAATTGTTGAGCCCGCCCGCGTGCAGCATGCCGATATCGTTCATGCTTTTCAGTTCCTTGGCGGGCGGATGGTTGGAATCGGTCCACATCGCGTCATAATCGTGATTGCCCGGCACGACCGAGAACGGCACTTTGCCCGCGATCATTTCGAAGCCCTTGCGCGCGGCGGGCATTTCCACCGTCTTGACCTTTTCGGTGGGGGCGAAATGATTGTCCAGGAAGGGATTGACCGCCCGCTTGAACCCGCGTTTTTCATGGGCCGGATCGATCAGCAGCGTCTGGTGCTGCCACACGTCGCCCAGCGAAGTGACGAAGGCGATATCGCCGCCCGCGCTTTCCACGTTGGCGGCGATATAGGCCATCTGGGCGAAGAACTGTTCGTTGGCATCGAAGGGGAAGCCTTCCGCCTTCTGATGCATGTAATCCATGTAATTCTGCGTGTCGGGAATCACGGCAATGGTAAAGCTGTCATCCGCGGCGAAGGCCGGCAGCGGGATCGCGGCGATCGCGACGGCGGACAGCGCGCAGGCCATCATCGCGCGGCGCGTGAACTGCATAAACGAACTCATCAAATCTCTCCTTGTCGTGTTGTGTTGTGTCAGAATGCGAGCCCGAATTCGGCGCGCACGGTGCGCCGCGAGCCGGCAATGAAAGTCGGAATGCCGAAATAGTCCCCCGTGTTGCCCGCATCGACCAGATGCTTCTTGTCGGTCAGATTGTCGCCAATCAGCGCAACTGACCAGCGTTTGTTTTCGGGCGCGAACGTGATCCGGGCGCTCAGCTGGCCGAATCCGTTCTGATATTCGTCCACCACGCGGTCGGAATAGGCGGCGGGCACGCGCTGCTGGAGATCGAGCCGGTCGTTGTCTTCGAAGAAGAACATCTTCGATTGCCAGCTATACGTCGGGGCGAAACCGATCGTGCCGCCCGCCAGCGGAGCTTCGAAATTGCCGCCGATGGCGAACTTGTGATCCGGGCTGTTGCGGAACCGGTTGCCGTCATACAGCCCGGCACGGAAGCGGCCGTGATTGAAGCCGTAGCTGCCGAAGATCGAAATGCCCGGCGTGATTTCATAACTGAGCTGTGTTTCGAAACCATAGGCATCGGCCTTGCCCGCGTTGACAGTGGCGACGATGCCGTTCCTCAGGCCCAGCGTCTGGAAATTGCTGTACTTGTAGTAGAACACCGAGGCATCGCCCACGAGCCTGCCGCCCAGCAGGCGGAACTTGATCCCCGCTTCGCCCGATTTCAGCGTTTCGGCCGGGATCAGTTGCGACGGGGTGGTGGGGTTGAGCTGCAGCACTTCCGGCCGCTTGCCGATGCCATAGACGGCGTAGAGATTGACGTTGGGCGAAAGTGTGAACCGCAGGCCCGCGCGGCCGGTGACGATGCTGGAGGAATTGCTGCCGCGCAGCACCGCGCCATCGGGTGTGGGCTTGAGCAACAGCCCGCCGCCGGTCAGCGAGGACGGGCCGAGCGGGGTGAGCCCTTGCAGGGTGAGCTTCTTTCTGTCCCAGGTCACCCGCCCGCCCGCGAACAGTTCGAGCCGGTCGGTCAGATGCGCGGTGACATCGGCGAAGAGATCGAACGTGGTGATTTTCGCGCCGGTCAGTTGCTGATCGAGATGGAAGGCCTTGAACGTGCCGGCGGCCGGGCCGAGCAGAGCGTTGATCTGGGCGTTGGTCAGGCCCTTGGGCGCGAATTGTTGCAGCGTCCCGCTCAGCAACAGGGCCATGGCGCGTTCGTCATAGCCCATTTCCATGCTCATGCCGTTGCTGGCGTGGAACACGCTGCCGCCGACGAAGCCTTCGAAAATGCCCAGATCGGAGAAATTGAGCCGCAGTTCCTCGGAAATCTGCTTGCCGTCGTTGCACTGGTGATAGGCGATGAGATTGGTCGGCGTGCCGTCGTTGTCGCCCGACTGGCAGGCGTCGTACCAGCGATAGCCGGTGATCGAGGTCAGGCTCAGCGTGTCGTTCAGGCGCCAGTCGGCCGTGCCGCTGATCCCGAGGATTTTCCGCTTGAAGTAGGGATCGGGCAGCGTGCCGAACGTGTCGAGATGGGTCGGCGTCCAGAATTTCATGTCGCCGGCCACCGTCCCGGTTTTCTGGTCGAGCGGCAGGAACGTACGCGACTTGAACGGCACGCCGCCCTTCGTGTGATCGACATCGTAAGTGGCGATCAGATTGAAGCTGAACGCCTCCGACGGTTCCCACTTGCCCGCGAAACGATAGGCCTCGGCATTGACCGCGTTGTACGTGCCGCTGCCGTCGCTGTCTTTCACGAATCCGTCGCGCTTGCGCTTCAGCGCGCCGAAACGGATGCCCAGCGTGTCGCCGATCGGCAGGTTCACCACGCCCTGCGCGCTGAAGTAATCGTAATTGCCGATCCCGCCTTTTACCTCGACCGAGAAATCGTCGGTCGGCCGCTTCTGGAAGATCGACACCCCGCCGTTCAGCGCGGAGCGGCCGTGCAAGGTCGATTGCGGGCCCTTTTCCACTTCGATCCGGTCGATATCGAACAGTTCGCCATAGGCCGATGCGGTCTGCGTCACCGCCACGCCATCCTGAAACACGGCGACGCGCTGTTCGGACTGGGGCGAAAAGTCGTTCGACGTGATGCCGCGCACCGAAAAGCCGGGGGCGAACTTGTCCTGCAACTGGATCACGAAGCCCGGCGTGATCGCCGAAACCTTGTTCAGCTCGGTGCCGCCGATCTGTTCCAGGAACGCGCCGTTGTAGGCGCTGATCGAAATCGGCACATCGGTGATGCGCTGTTCGCGTTTTTGCGCGGTCACGACGATATCGGCCGCGTTACCGCTGGCATCGGCTGCGGTGTCGCTTGCCGTGTCCTGCGCCGCGAAAGCGGGAACGGAGACGAACGACAGCGCGCTGGAAAGCAGCAGGAGATTCTTGTTCACGAGTGAGTCCCTCAATACGATGGTGATTTACGGGACGGGCGTGTATCGATATTATGTGACAGATTTATGTGACCGTGCGGCAAGCGGCGAGAGGCGATGACCGGGGTGAACGCAGAGCAACAGGCGCGGGGGCGCGGGCGCCCGCGCGATGCGGAAAAGGACGCAGCCATCCGCGAGGCGGCGTGGCGGATTCTGGCGGAAAAGGGCTACGAAGCTTTCACATTCGAAGCGGTCGCCGATTGTGCCGGGTGCAGCCGGTCGACGCTGTATCGCCGCTTTGCCAACAAGGCGGAGCTGGTCGAAGCGGCGCTGGGCGCGACGGCCCGCCTGTTCGAACCGGTGACGGGCGAAGGCATGGCCCCGCGCGATGCGCTGATCGCCCATGCCACGGCGCTGCGCGCCTATATGGCCGCGCCGCGCGGGCCCGCGATGCTGAGCATCATGGTGAGCATGCCGCACCATCCGGAACTGGCCGCCGCGTTGCAGCGCCATCAGCAGCGGGAACAGGCTTATTACTTCCGCGAATTCGACCGCCTGTTTCCCGAAGGGATCGCCTCTGAAAAGCGCGATTTCGCGTTCCACACGCTGGTCGGCAGCATCGTCTTTCATGTCGCCGTCCGTCGCGCGGCGCCGGGCGATGCGCAGATCGCGCAACTGGTCGATCACGCCATCGGCCTGCTGCGGGAATAGGCATGCGTGGCGGATAGTCGCCACCACCTGCGCGAATGGGCAGCTTGCCAAATCCGGGGCTGTTCGATTGAATGGGGCCGAATGCCGCCTGTGCGGCTGTCTTTGGGGGAAATGATCCGTGCAAGCCGCCATCTACACCCGGAACGGCGATCCCGACGTTCTGACCTGGGGCACAGTGTCCGATCCGGCCATCGGCCCCACCGGGGTGCTGGTCAAAGTTGCGTATGTTTCGATCGAAGGCGGCGATCTGATCAGCCGCCGGATGACCCCGCCCGCGAACGGCCCGCATGTGGTGGGCTATCAGGCCGCGGGCACGGTGGTTGCGATTGGCGAACAGGTCACGCGCGTGGCCGTTGGCCAGAAAGTCTGCGCTTTCCATTGGTTCGGCAGCCATGCGGAACTGTTCGCGGTGGACCAGCGCCATGCTTTCCCGCTGCCCGACGGGATCGATATGGCCATGGCCTCCACCGTGCCGACGACATTCGGCACCGCGCATGATGCGCTGTTCGAATTCGCCGGGCTGCAACCGGGGGAAACCGTGCTGGTGCAGGGCGCGGCGGGCGGCGTGGGGATTGCCGCCGTGCAGCTGGCCGCGCAGGCTGGGGCGCGGGTGATCGCCACCGCTTCGGGGGCCGGGCGCAGCGCGCGGCTGGCCGAATATGGCGCGGCGGAAACGATCGATCATGCGGCGGAAAGCATCGCCGAACGCTGTCTGGCGCTGACCGATGGCAAGGGCGTCGACATGGTGATGGATATCGCCGGCGGGCGGGCCATGGCCGAACTGATGCGCGCGATCCGTTACCGGGGGCGCTATCTCATGGTCGGGATCGCCAGCGGCGAAAGCACCTGTCTCGATTTCACCGACATGGTGACCAAGAGCCTCACCTGCCATGGCACGCTGTTCGGCCGTGAAATGGGCACGCCGCGTGGGCAGGCGATTGTCGAAGATCTGCTGCGGCAGATGGCGGCGGGCGCAATCCGCATGCCGATCGACCGGGTGTTTCCCCTGTCCGAAGCCGCCGCCGCGCACCGTTATGCCGAACAGGCGCACCCGTTCGGCCGCGTGCTGATGGCCGCCTGAACGATACCGTGGCTTGGCCTGTCCGGCAGGGCGGGGTAGAGCGCGGGGATGGTACAAACCGATCCTTCCCCCGACCGCACGCTCAGCGGGCAGACTTTGACGCGCGCCGATATCGAACGGCTTGCGGCAGGCCCAGGCCCGGCGCGCCTTGCCGATTGCGATCTGGACGGGGTGGATTGCAGCCATCTGGTGCTGAGCGGCTGGGTGTTCGAACGGTGCCAGTTCCGCCGCGCCGATTTCACCGCCGCCAAACTGGAAGGCAGCCGCTGGCAATCCTGCCGCGGCCCGTTCGCCAATTTCAGCCGTTGCGATCTGGCGGAAGCGACCGTCACGGCCTGCGATTTCAACAACGGCAACTTCCGCTATGCCGTGCTGTCATCGGCGGTCTTCGCGCAATCCAAGCTGACCGGGGCCGATTTTTCCGACGCCAAGACGTTCGACCTGCGGTTCGAGGAAACGCTGCTGGTGAATGCCCGCCTGGCGGGCCTGTCGTTCCGCAGGCAGCGGCTGGTGAAAGTGGATTTCGCGCTGGCCGATGTGCGCAAATGCGATTTCCGCGAAACGGTGTTCGACGATTGCAGCTTGCGCGATGCGCTGGTCGCGGGCGCGCGGTTCGAAGCGGCCGATCTTAGAGGCGCCGATCTCGGCGGCTTCCAGCTGGCCGATGCCACACTGTTTCGCGGGGCCACCATCTCCGCCGGGCAGGCCGGGCAATTGCTGCGCGAACTGGGGCTCAACGTCCGTTAGGTGGACCGGCCGGGAATTGCGGCCCGCCGCGACATGTGCGAGCGTGGCGGGAGAACAGTCACACACACATACACTGACGGGATATGAGGATGCATATCAGGCTGGACGGCCGCACCGCATTGATCACGGGATCGACCCGGGGGATCGGTTATGCCACCGCGAGGATGTTGGGCGATGCGGGGGCGGAAGTGATCGTCAACGGCCGCACGCAGGAAGCGGTGGACGATGCGCTGGCTACGCTGCGGCGCGATGTTCCGGCGGGCGCGTTTCGCGGCCTCGTCGCCGATATCGCCAGCGCGGACGGGGCGGCGCAGGCGGCGCGGCGGGAACGTGCGCTCGATATCCTCGTCTGCAACGCGGCGACGTTCGACTGGACGGCGTTCTTCGATACGCAGGATGCCGACTGGCAGCGCCATTTCGAAATCAACGTGATGTCGGGCGTGCGCCTGGCGCGCCAGTTCATGCAGGGCATGCTGGAGCGTAACTGGGGCCGGATCGTGCTGGTGGCGTCGGAATCGGGGCTGAACATTCCGGCCGACATGATTCATTACGGCGTCAGCAAAGCGGCGCAGATCGCGCTGGCCCGGGGCCTTGCCGAACTGACGGCGGGCACCGGGGTGACCGTCAACAGCGTGTTGCCCGGGCCCACCGCATCCAGCAATGCCGATGCCTTCTTCGCCGATTATGCCGCGCAGAACGGACTGCCGGTGGAAGAGGCGGAAAGCCACCTGTTGCAGGCGATCCGGCCGACATCGCTGCTGCGCCGTTTCGCCACGGTGGATGAGGTGGCCAGCATGATCGTCTATGCCTGTTCGCCGCAGGCCTCCGCCACGAATGGCGCGGCCCTGCGCGCCGAAGGGGGGCTGCTGCGCCACCCCGGATAGGGTGCGATCACGGGCCGCCGGCGCCGCTGCCACGGGTGGCGGGCGTCTCGGCGGGCGGCGGCGGAGCACCGCCGGGGCGCGGTATATCCTCGACACGCGGCGTGCGGATGGAACCGCCCCCACCGGGCAGGGCGTCGGTGTTGACGCGGATGGTATCGCGGTCGACATGCACATCGATGGGAATGCCGCTGATGTCGGTGGAAATGACCGCCTGCCCATCCTCCAGGCGGATGCTGCTGCTCTGGCCCAGGGGGATTTCCGCTGCGCCGGGCAGGTCGAGCGGCTGGACCGGCCCTTCCGGATCGACCCGCTTCCTGGCTGGCGGCGCGCTTTTGCCCGTGGCCTGCTGCATGAAATCGCGCCAGATGCGCGCCGGTGCGCCGCCGCCGGAAATACCGCGCAGGGGCGTGTTGTCGTCATTGCCCACCCACACGCCGACGACCAGATCCTTCGTATAGCCGACAAACAGCGCGTCGCGATTGTCTTGGCTGGTGCCGGTCTTGCCATAGCTGGGCACGCCGAGGCGCGCTGCGCGCCCGGTGCCGTCGGTCACCACCCGGCGCAACATCCGCTGGATCGCGTCGTGATTGTTGGCGGACAGACTGCGCGGCCCGTTGAACAGCCAATCGAACCAGCCCGCTTCTTCGGCCTTGAACGCACGTGGCACCACCGGATAGCGATTGCTGGCGATACCGGCATAGGCGGCGGTCAGCTCCAGCAGGCTCATGCTCGCCGTGCCCAGCGCGAGGCTGGAATCCCCGCGCGGCAGCGCGGCCGTAACGCCGAAATCGCGCGCGGTATCGATCACCGCCTTGTCACCCACTTCGTTGAACAGGCGCAATGCGGCGACGTTGCTCGACGTGGCGAACGCGTCTTCCAGCGTGATCGACGGCGAATAGCGGCCGCCGGCATTCTGCGGCCGGTAAGTGCCGCTCTCGATCGCGGTGTTGGCGATGATGTCATCCGGCGTCCAGCCCTGCTTCAGCGCAGCGACATAGGTGAACAGCTTGAAGGTCGATCCCGGCTGGCGCCGCGATTGGGTGGCGCGGTTGAACGGGGACGCGGCATAATCCTTGCCGCCGATCATGGCGACCACTTCACCGTTGGGCCGCATGGCCACCAGCGCCACTTGCGCGCCGTGCACCTGCGCCCGGCTGGTGACACGCCGGGCAATCGCCTGCAGGCGGGAATCCAGCGTGGTGGTCAGAGTTTCGCGGGCATAGCCGCCATCGCCCAGCTTGCGCGCTTCGGGCAGCGCCCAGTCGGCGAAATAGGTGCCGGTGGGGAGATCGTTCCTGCTGCGCACGTCAAGGCGCGGGGTCGCCACCGCCTTGGCCTGGGCCGAAGTCATGTAACCGGCATCGACCATCGCCTGCAGCACCACCCGCATCCGCTTGCTGGCGCGTTCGAAATGCCGGGACGGGGCATAGCGCGAAGGCGCCTGCATCAGCCCGGCCAGCATCGCGGCCTGCCCTTCGGTCAGCTTTTCGGGCTGGCGATGGAAGTAATGCAGCGAAGCGGCGCGCAGGCCATAGGTGTTGTCGCCGAAATAGGCGTTCGAGAGATAGCGTTCGAGAATCTCGTCCTTGGACAGCCAGGCTTCGAGCCAGAAGGCGATCAGCACTTCGCGCGCTTTGCGGGTCAGGCTGCGCTCCGGAGTCAGGAACGTGAATTTGGCGAGCTGCTGGGTGATCGTGCTGCCGCCTTGGGTGCTGCCGCGGGTCATGTTGTTCCATGTTGCGCGGGCCATGCCGCGCGGATCGATCCCCCAGTGGGAATAGAACCGCCGGTCCTCGATCGCCAGGAACGCGCGGACGACATGCGGCGGCAGCGTGGCGACATGCACCGGCTGTTCGACAATCGCCCCGTTGCGCGCGATCGGCGTGCCGTCGGCGGCGAGCAGCGTGATTTGCGGCGGAGATACCGGCTTCAACGATTTGGACAGCGGCGCGGTAACCGCCAGCCACCCGACCAGCAGAATGAACAGGAACAGGACAACGGTGGTGATGCGCACCGCCCGCTTGCGCCAGTTGCGCCCGGTGCGGGCAGGCGCTTCCAGCGGCGCCGCGCTGTCGGGCAGGGCGGCGTCCGGCGCGGGGGTGGGGATGTCGGTTTCGTGGTTCCGACCGAAAAGTTTCCGCAATCTGGCCTTCCTGGACGGCGGCATGGCAAAGCCCGCCGGATATGGTGCCGGTTATTTTATCCGCCCCGCTACACGGTTCAAGCTTTCGTCTTGTTGAATGAACAGGCCATCCCGCGAAGAGGCGGATCGGCGCCGGGAGTGGCGGCCTTTTGTTGCTCCACGGAAACAGTCTGATCTTTGTTGTGCCCTTGATGAAGCCAGTCCGTTCGGCAAGGATTGGCGCATCACCTCTGGAGGCGGCAGGCACGCCGTTCGGCCCGGGGACAAGAGATATTCAAACGACTGCGGAAACCGCAGCACCGGGCAGGGGAGCAACACTCGCGCAGGCTTGGCTTGTCGTGATCCCCGCCGATCGGGAGGAGGATTGTGATGAATCGCGCGCGCTTTATCTTGCTGACGACTGTTGCGGCCACGGCCACGTGGGGCGTAGGCGCCCATGCCCAGGAGCCTGCGGGCACCAGTGCCGTGGGCAACGAGGATATCGTGGTCACCGCGCAGCGGCGCGCAGAACGCCTGATCGACGTGCCGATTTCGGTTTCCGCCATGGGGAGCGAGGCGCTGGAGCGCGCCGGGGCGACCAACGTTTCCAATATCGGCACTTACATGCCCAACGTGCAGATCAACCAGACGGTGGGCAACACCTTCGGCCCGCTGATCTCCATTCGCGGTCTCGCCCCGTCGGCCGACACCAGCCTCGGCCGCGATCAGCCTGTCGGCCTCTATGTCGATGGGGTGCCGATCGCCAAATCGACCGGGGCGGCGTTCGAAATCGCCGATCTGGAACGGGTGGAAGTGCTGCGCGGGCCGCAGGGCACGCTCTATGGCAAGAACACCATCGGCGGGGCGGTCAACCTCGTCACCCGCAAGCCTTCGGGCGAATTCGGCGGTTCGATCATGTTCGGCATCGGCGAACACGATCTCTACAACGAACGGATCACGCTCGACCTGCCGACCATGGGCACGGAAAACGAAGGTTTCGGCGCGATCAAGACCAAGTTTTCCTATTCCGGCCGCCAGTTTGACGGGTTCTACAAGAACACCGGCCCTTCGCGCGATTTCGGCCGCCAGCGGCTCCATTCGGCGCGGGCGGATGTACTGTGGGAACTGAACGACCGCTTCAGCGCCCGCTATGTCTATGACATCACCAACAGCAAGGGCACCGGCTCAATGCTGGCGATCAGCGCGATGGGTTCGCTGTTCCCGCCGGGCAGCGCGCTGTACAACGCGATCCTTCCCAATCTGCATACCAAGCGGCCCAAATCGATCAGCGCGGACAATGTCCACGAAAACAATTTCCGGGTGTCGGGCCATGCGGTGACGCTGGAATACGATGCGGGATCGGGCGCTCTGGGCGATGTGACGCTGAAATCGATCACCGCCTGGCGCAAGATGCAGACCCGCAGCCACAGCGATTTCGATGGCACGCCGCTCGATCTGCTGCGTTTCCGGCTGGATAACAATTACAACCAGTTCAGCCAGGAATTCCAGGTTATCGGCGATGCCGGGCGGGTGAAATACACCATCGGCGCGTTCTACATGCGCGACCGCTACAACGTGCACAACCCGCGCTGGAATTTCCAGTTGGGCGGCAACAAGTACGATCTCAGCCAGCGCGGGGCGAACAACCATTCGATCGCCGGCTATGGCCAGTTCACCTGGACCCCGCCGGTCGCGGACGACAAGCTGGATATCGCGGTGGGCCTGCGCTGGACCAAGGACACGCGCGATGTGTGGGAACGCTTCTTCGCCTATTCCACGTTCGCCGCCAATCCTTCGAATCTGAACAGCGGGGTGTTCGAACGCGGGCCGGGCGGGGTGCCGATCACCGCCAGCGGCGGGCCGGTTTCGGGCGTGATTCCGGGCAACGGGGGCATCGGGCCGACCGATCTCATCCCGCTGCGGAACAAGAAATCGTGGTCGCAGTTCAACCCCGAACTGAACATCACCTTCAAAGTCAATCCGAGCTGGAACATCTACGGCCGCGTCGCCACCGGCTACAAGAGCGGCGGTTTCAACGACACGGCGGCAAACAACGCCGCGTTCAACACACCGTATGATCCGGAAAAGCTGCTGTCGTTCGAACTGGGCACCAAAGGCACTTTCTTCGACCGCCGCCTGAGCCTGAACATGGCTGTTTATCACAGCATTTACAAGGACTTTCAGGCGGGCGTGTTCGTGCCCGAATTCGTGACGACCAACATCATCAACGCGGGCAAGGCCGAATTCACCGGGTTCGAGCTGGAAGGACAGCTGCGCCCGGTCGATGGGCTGACGCTGAATTTCGGCTACGGCTATCTCCACGCCCGGTACAAGGACTTCGTCCTCCCCAACGGGGACGATGTGACGCACACCTACCAGATCCCGCTGGCGCCCAAGCACAACGTGCTGTTGGGGGCGGAGCATCGCCTCGCGCTCGGCGGCGATCTCCAGTTGATCTCCAGCGTCAACTATTCCTGGCGCAGTTCGCAATGGGGCACGATCACGCCCGACGTGCTCAGCCGCCGCAAGGCCTATGGCCTGGTCGATGCGCGGATCACGCTGGCCGGGGTCAGGCTGACCGGCGATGCGGAACTGGAATTCTCCGTCTGGGGCAAGAACATCACCGACGAGAAATACTGGACCAGCGGCATCAACCTGACCGCTTTCACCGTGCGGCAATGGGGCGATCCGCGCAGCTTCGGGGCCGATGTGAAGCTCAAGTTCTGATATCGGTGCGACCGGGATGGCCGCGCCGGCGGCGGATGTGATGTCATGAATGCTGTTTCCGCCCCGCGCGCTTTGCCGGGCTTTGCTTTCGCCGCCCTGTTCGCCACCACTCTGGCGACGGGGACCGGCAACATGGGGCTGATTTCCGTGATGCCCGCCGCCGGGCGCGTGTTGGGCATTTCGGACTATCTGATCGCCAGCATCTTCTCGCTCTCCGCGCTGATGTGGGCGATCACTTCGCCCCTGTGGGCGGCGCGTTCGGACCGCAAGGGACGCAAGCAGCATATCCTGATCGGCGTCGGCGGGTTCATCGTTTCCATGCTCGGCTGTGGGGCGGTGGTGCTGGCGGGCTTGCAGGGGCTGACAGCCGCTTTCGCCACGTTCGTCGGCTTCCTCCTCGTCCGCTCCACTTATGGCATGTTCGGTTCGGCTTCGGCCGCCGCGGCGCAGGCCTATGTCGCCGAACGGACCGAAGGCCAGCAGCGCGTGCGCGCGATTGCCGGGCTGGGCGGGGCGCTCAGCCTCGGCACCATTCTCGGCCCGGCCGTCGCCCCGTTCCTGATCCTGCCTTATCTCGGACTGTCGGGGCCGATGTTCGTGTTCGCGCTGGCAGGGGTGGCGATTTTCATCGCCGTCGCCATCGGCCTGCCGTCCGACCGCAGCCGGGGCGAGGCGGTGGCGACGGTCGGCAGCAGCGGGGGCTGGGCGATCTGGTCCAACCGGGCGGTGCGCCCCTATCTGATCTACGGCTTGGCGATGAGCTGCGCGCAGGCGGGCAACACTTATACGCTCGGCTTTCTCGTGATCGACCGGATGGGCCTGCCGCCCGCCGAAGCGCAGAGCGCCATCGGCATTGTCATGGTCGCCGGGGCGGTGGCGGGGCTGATCGCGCAATGGGGCCTGGTCGGGCTGTGCGGGATGATGCCGCGCGCGCTGCTGCTGTGGGGCAGTTTGCTCGCCTTTCTCGGCAATGTGCTGATTATTGTGCTGCCAGGCTTCACCATGCTGGCCGGTTCCTTCGCGCTGCTCAGCTTCGGTTATGGCCTTGCCCGGCCCGGGTACACGGCGGGCGCATCGCTGGCTGTGGGCGAAAGCGGGCAGGGCGGCGTGGCGGGCGCGGTTTCGGCGATTGCCGGGGCATCCATCGTGGCGGTGCCGACTCTGGCGGTCGGGCTCTACGAATGGCAGCCCGCGCTCCCCTTTCTCGCATTCGGCGCAGTAATGTGCGGCTTGCTGGCAATGAGCGCGTTCCATCCCGGGCTGTCGGGGAAGCGGACCGAAGCGGCGATCGTTTCCTGTGAGCGATAGTATGTGCGCGCTGGTTGCCTTGTGGGAAACGGTGGCGGCGCGGTATTCTGGACCCACGCAATCAAGGGGCATGGGCCGCCTCGCACGAAGCCCGGCTGCCGCCCCGAACGACAAAAGCAGGAGTGAATTCCATGGACCGCTATCTCGTCATCTCGTCCGACGGTCATGCAGGTCTGCCGCCTGAACGCTACCGCGACTATCTGGAAAGCAAGTACCACGCGGAGTTCGACGAACGCGTGCAGCGCGAGATCGTCGCCCGGGAAGAGCATGAAAAGCGCTTCCTGCTCGACGATTTCAACACCAAGTGGCGCGCCCGCGTGGGCGAAGGGCTGGCGGGGGCATGGGACCCGGCGATCCGCAACCAAGTGCTGGACGGCGACGGTGTGGCGGCCGAAGTGCTGTTCCCCGATGGCATCACCGAACGCAACGCCCCCCCGTTCAGCGCGGACGTGGGCCTGCGCCCGTTCGGCATCGAACCCGAACTGCAATGGGCGGGCGCCCGCGCGCACAACCGCTGGCTGGCCGAATTCTGCAAGGACGATCCGCTGCGCCGCATCGGCCTGGCGGTGATCCCCGCGCTTTACGATGTGGAGCAGAACCTCAAGGAAATCCGCTGGGCGCATGCGGCCGGGCTGAAAGGCGTGTTCATGCCGATCATCACCGACGGGTATGCCATGTACAACCACACCAAATACTATCCGATGTGGGAACTGCTGCAGGAACTGAACCTCTCGGTCCATTTCCACTCGGGCGGGGCCCCGGCCTATGACACGACCCAGCCCGGCTGGATCGGCACTTACCTTTCGGAATACGCGTTCTGGCTCACCCGGCCGATGTGGTCGATGATTTTCGGCGGGGTGTTCGAACTCTATCCCCGGCTCAAGGTCTGCTTCACCGAGGCGGGCGGCGAATTCTGGTTCCCGTGGGTGCTCGAACTCATGGATATCCGGGCTTCGGTCAAGCACACCTCGGGCAAGCTGGGCGATTACAATTCGAATCTGACGATGAAGCCGAGCGAATATTTCGCCCGCAACATCTGGATCGGCTGTTCCGCCCTGCCGGATGAGGAAACGACCGAATCCTATTACAAGATCGGGATCGACCGCATTTTGTGGGGCACGGACTATCCGCACCCGGAAGGCACCTGGCCCGCCACGATGGACAAGATGCGGGCGAGCCTTGCCGGGCTGCCCGAAACCGATATCCAGAAGATGTTCGCGGGCAATGCGTTGCAGGTGTTCGACGATCTGGATGAAGATGCGCTGTGGGCGCTGGCCGCCCGGATCGGCCCGCGCAAGGGAGAGTTCGCCAAACGTGCGGCCTGAAGGCGGGAAGAAACCGTTGGCCCGCCCCCCGGGGAAGGATTTGCGGCCAACGGGGTTTCAATTCGGGCAGCAGACGTATAGCCTCCCCCGCAACGCCGCGCATGCGACGGCTTTGCAAGGGAAGGTGCGATTGGTCACGTGGCGTGGGATCGAGGAATTTCTCGCGGTGGTCGAAACCGGTAGTTTCACCGGCGGCGCCGAATCCCTGGGCGTTTCCAAATCCTACGTCAGCAAGATGGTCAGCGAACTGGAAGCGCGGGTGGGTGCGCAGCTGCTGCAACGCACCACTCGGCGGCTTTCGCTGACGGCGGCGGGCGATCTGTTCCACCAGCGCTGCCAGGAAATGCGGTCCTCGCTGCTCGATGTCGAACGGCAGCTCGCCCAGTTTCAGGAACGGCCCGTCGGCCGCCTGCGCGTGGGGCTCAGCGATGTTTTCGGGGTGGTGTTCATGTCCGCCATCGCCGCCGATTTCGGCGCGAAGCACCCGGAAATCTCGATGGAAGTCGTCGCCTACCTGCGCGAGGCGGAACTGGCGCAGGAACAGTTCGATGTCATCATCCGCTATGGCCGGTTGAACGATTCCAATCTCAAGGCGCGCCTGTTCGGCTATCTGTCCTATTGCCTGTGCGCCTCGCCCGATTATGTCGCGCGGCACGGCTGGCCGGACAGCCCGGCCGATCTTGCGTCGCACCTATGCCTGACCGATCTGGGCGGCCATTTCCTGTTTCATGATGATGAGACCGCCACCAGCCGCGCCAAGCTGACCGGGGCATGGAAAAGCAACAGCGGCATCGCGCTGGCCACGGCCGCCCGCCACGGGCTGGGGATCGCGCAGATTCCGATCAGCGTGATCCGCGAGGATCTGGTCGAAGGGCGGCTGCTCGCGCTCGACCGCGAATGGGCGTTCTACGACAAGGAAGTGTGGGCGGTGTTTTCGCCCGGCATGATGCCCGCGGCCACGCGCGCCTTCATCGATCATCTGGCGATGAGCTTCGAACACCGCAAGCTGCGCCCGTGGATGGAGCCGGCGATGACCGCGCTGGAGGCGCATCTGCGCGGCCGGCAGTAGCAATCGATTGTGCACGAGGACGCACGCAGCGTCCTTGCGGGTGCGCTTCCGTAGCGGTGGTTAGCGTATATGCTTCCCCCACGCCGCAGATTTTCGGGACCAGGCGATAAACTGGCCCGCAGAGGAGAGAAGAGAGAAAGGCGATGCTGGAACGCTTCCCGATGTCCATTCCGTTCGGCTGGTTCTTTGTCGCCTACAGCGACGAACTGGCCGTGGGCGATGTCAGGCCGGTGCATTATTTCGGACGCGATCAGGTGCTGTTCCGCACCGAAACGGGCGAAGCAGGCATGCTCGATGCCTATTGCCCGCATCTGGGGGCGCACATGGGCCATGGCGGCACGGTGGAAGGCGACAGGCTGCGCTGCCCGTTCCATAGCTGGGCGTTCCGGCCCGATGGTTTCTGCGTGGATATCCCCTATGCCCGGGCGATTCCGCCGATCACCAAGCGCGAACCCGTGGCGCGGCCCTATCCGGTTTCGGAAAAGAACGGCGTGGTCTGGGCCTGGTATCATCCCGAAGGGGTGGAGCCGATGTTCGACGTGATCGAGCATGCCCCCTTTACCGAACCGGGCTGGGCCAAGCCGGTGCGGCGCGAATGGGCCTTCGCCAGCAATCCGCAGGAAATCGCGGAAAACGGCGTCGATTTCGCTCATTTCGAATATGTTCACAAGATGGAAGCCGTGCCCGAAGGCAGCAGCAGCTATGACGGCCATATCCGCCGCAGCGAAGCGCAGGGCCAGCGCACGGTGAAACTGCCGGACGGGACGGAGAAGATCATCCCGTCCAGCGTGCAGACGATCCAGAACGGGGCGGGGCAGAAATTCACCCAGCTCAAAGGCGTGGTCACTCTGTCGCTGATGGTGCTGGCGACGCCGGTGGAAGCCGATCAGGTGGAACTGCGCTTCTGCTTTACCTATCCCGACATGCCCGAAGGTTCGCCCGAACATCAGGCGGTGATGGCGGCGATCGCCAACACCTGCGGGCAGAGCGGGGTCGAAGGCGATATTCCGATCTGGAATCACAAGATTCACCGGCGGCGGCCGTTGCTGTGCGACGGGGACGGGCCCATCCTGCGCTTCCGCCGCTATTTCGAACAGTTCTACGTCGATGGGGACACGCCGCGGCAGATGGTCGCGGTCTGAAAACAGGGCCGGTTTGACGACATGCGCGCGGGGCATCGTGCTTCGCGCGGCGGGAAGATTTTGCCTGAAGGAGAGATGCAAATGGCAAGGCTGCGTTTTGTTCAGGGGCCGGTGGCGGCCCCGCAGACATCGGGGTTGAACAACACGGTGCGCACGGTGCGCGCGGTTTATGAAACCGATCCGGAAATCATCAAGGCCATGCTGCCCCGGCCGCTCGTCGCGGCGGCGCGGCCGGAAATCTTCCTCCAGTTCGCGCATGTCGCCATGCATGTCACGCCGGAAACCACGATGGAAATCGGCGCGCTGACGCTGGGCGTGATGTGCGATTACGAAGGCACGCCGGGCGGCTATGTCTTCCACATGGCGATGGAGGGCGAAAGCGTCGTCACCAGCGGGCGCGAACGGTTCGGCGAACCCAAGAAAGTGGCCGAAACCACGTTCGAGAAGAACGGCGATCATGTGCGCGCCACCTGCACCCGCCACGGCATCACCTATTTCGAAGTCGAAGGCACGCTGGGCGCGGATAACGGCACGCCCGAACCGTTCGAGGAATATTTCTACTGCTACAAGGGGCTGCCTTCGATCACCACGCCGGGTGAATTCGATGGCGATGTCTATCTGACCCGGCTCAACTGGAAGCGCAATTACGACCTTTCGCGCGCGTTCGACGGCCAGATCCGGTTCCATGAATCGGCCTACGATCCGCTAGTCGATGTGCCGATCCGCCGGATCGTCAGCATGGATTATGTCGAAGGGGCGACCAACACCAGCGGGCAGATCCTGCGCACGGTGCCGGGCGATTACATCGCGCCGTTCTGGGTCGGGCGCAACGATGCGCCGCTCAATCCGGGGATCGATGTCGCCCTGGCCGGGGCGAAGGCCGCCTGATGCGCGACTTTCGCGATCGCGTGGCTGTCATCACCGGCGGCGCAAGCGGGGTGGGCCGGGCGCTGGGCGCCCGGCTCGCTGCCGCGGGGGCACGGGTGGTGCTGGCCGATATCGACCAGGGCCGCCTCGATACGACCGCGGCGGAAATCGCGGGCGAAACGGGGGCGCAGGTCATCGGCATCCGCGTGGATGTGACCAAGGCCGAATCCGTCAATGCCTTGGCCGACGCGGTGTATGATCGGTTCGGCGCCGCCCATCTGCTGTTCAACAACGCCGGGGTCGGGCTGGGCGAAGCGCAGCGGCCGTTCTGGGCCCTGCCCGCCAACGATTGGCACTGGGGGTTCGATGTCAACGTGTTCGGCGTCGTCTATGGCATCCAGGCGTTCGTGCCGCGCATGCTGGCCGCCGGGGAAGAAGGGGTGATCGTCAACACCTCGTCCGGCAACGGCGGGCTGCGTTCGCTGCCCAACACGCCGATCTACGCCGCATCCAAAGCGGCGGTGACGAGCATGAGCGAAGTGCTCCACCAGCAATTGCTGCGCGAAGGGGGCACGCTGCGCGCGGCGGTGCTGTTCCCGGGGCCGCATGTGGTCAACACCTCGATCCTCGCTTCCAAGCGCAACCGGCCCGAGGATTATGGCGCGAATGACGACAACAAGCCCGCGTACGAGACGATGGAAGATCTGGTGCGGACCACCGGGCTCAAGATGGCGCTGACCGAACCGGACGAGGTGGCCGCGTTCGCGCTCGACGGCATTCGCGCCGGGCGGTTCTGGCTCCTGCCGGAAAGCCCGGAAAACGACGACAAGCTGCGCGAGCGCATGGCCAGTATCCTCGACCGGAGCAATCCGGTCTCGGCCTGGTAGGGCGCGGGCGCATGGCCAGCACGGCAATCGGGGAGCGCCCGGACGCACCAGACGAGAGCGCGGCGAGCGAGCACACGGCGGGGCGGGACAGCAGTTCCGCCTATCGCTGGTATGTCGTCGGCGTGTTGTTCATCGCCTATTGCTTCAGCGCTATCGACGCGCGGGTGCTGACGCTGTTGGTGATCCCGATCAAGCAGGACCTCGGTCTCAGCGATTTCGAAATCAGCCTGCTGCAGGGTTTTGCTTTCGCGCTGCTCTACAGCGTCGCCGCGATCCCGCTGGGGCGGCTGGTCGACCGCAGCAACCGCCGCAGCCGGATCATCGTGGTCGGCGTGCTGTTCTGGTCGGCGATGACCATGCTGTGCGGCATGGCGCGCAGTTTCGGCCAGTTGTTCGCCGCGCGCATCGGGGTGGGGATCGGCGAGGCGACGCTCAGCCCCACCGCCTATTCGCTGATCGCCGATTATTTCGAAGCCCGTCGCCGCGCGCTGGCGATCAGTTTCTATGCCATCGGCTATCCTATCGGCGGGGGCTTGGCGCTGGTGCTGGGCGGGGCGTTGCTGACCCATTTCACCAAGATGGGCGGGGCGGTGCTGCCGTGGCTCGGCGCGCTCGAACCGTGGCAACTGGTGTTCATCAGCGTGGGCGTGCCGGGCGTGATCGTGGCGCTGCTGCTGCTGACCATCCGCGAACCGATGCGCCGCGAAACCACCAGCGCCGCGCAGAGCGATACCCTTTCCATCCGCCAGACGATTGCCTATCTCCTCGCCCACTGGCGCATTTACGGCATGCTGATCGGGGCGGTTTCGCTGATCGGCATGCTCTCCATCGGGGTGACGCTGTGGTATCCGACCTTCCTGGTGCGGACATACCAGATGCCGATTGCGCAGGCCGGGCTCTACTATGGGCTGGTGATGCTGGTGTGCGGCACTGTCGGCACCATCGGCGGCGGCTGGCTGTCGGGCGTGCTGATGCGCAAGGGCCGGGCCGATGCCAATATGCGCATCGTGCTGGCGACCACGATTCTCAAGGCCGTGCCGCTGATTGTCGGCCCGCTGATGCCTACCGCCGAACTGGCGCTGCTTTGCATGGGCATCGGCACGCTGATCGGGCAGGGCGCGCAAGGGGTGATGATCGCCGCGATCCAGGATGTGACGCCCAGCCGCCTGCGCGGACAGGTGATGGCGTTGACGCTGCTGTGCGTCAATCTGATCGGTCTCGGCGTGGGTGCGAGCTTTATCGCGGCGATCACCGATTTCGGTTTCGGGGATGAAAACGCGATCCGCTATTCCATCGCGCTGTCGGGCGCGCTGCTGCTGCCGATCATCGTGACGATCATTGTGGCGGGCCTGCCGTCGTACCGCGCGGCGCTGGGCCGCATGGGCCAGCAGTAACCGAAATCGGGATGGCGGCGCGCCCCGTACCGCCATCCCGATACCGAGTAGTTCAGAACCGGCGCGAAAGCGTGGCCGTGACCACCCGTGGCCGCCCCGGCCGCCCGGCGATCGCCGCCGTGTAATTGGCCGTGCCGAGGATGTATTCCTTGTCGAGGATGTTGGAGCCGGACACCACCACTTTCCACAATTCGGATTCGCTGACCCACGCCAGATGCGCGTTGACGAGGCCATAGCTGCGCTGCTGTTCGGGATAGCCCGTCACCCCCTGCACCCCGTCGTTCGCCGTGGTGAAATAGACGCGCGATTGCACGTGGGCATCGACCCCGGCGGTGATCGAACCGCTCTGGCCAAGATCGAACGTATAGGCGCCGCCGAATGTCGCCGACCATTTGGGGGCGTTGTTCATGCGTTTGCCCCCGGCATCGAAATTGCCGAACTGGGTGACGAACGCGCTGGGATACTTGCGATAGCGCGCATCGAGATAGGAGATGTTGGCGAACAGATCGAGCCCGCGCACCGGCTTGGCCATCAGTTCCAGTTCCACGCCTTTGACCCGCGCGGTGGCGGCATTCTGCGTGACCGCGCCGAACGTCAGCCCGGTCTGGACATAGTTCTGCACCTGCAAATCGGTGTAATCGTACAGGAAGGCGTTGAGATTGGCGCGCAGCTTGCCGCCAAGGAGATCGGTCTTGGCGCCCACTTCGTAGGACCAGAGATATTCCGGGCCATATCCGGCGGCGGCATCCACGGCGTTGGTCGTGCCGATGTCGAACCCGCCGCTCTTGAAGCCGCGCGTGGCCGAGGCATAGAGCAGCACGCCTTCGCGCGGGCGGAAATTGATGCCGATCTTGGGCGTGAGCGCATCGGCCTTGCGCCGGACATCGACCTGATACCGGTCCGAAAAGCCCGGCACGCCCACCAGTTGGGGCGCCCGCGCCGCCACATCGGGATCGGCAGCGTCCGAGAACGTGTAGTAATCGTCCAACTGGAAGCGCTTGCTTTCCTTGGTCCAGCGCAGCCCGGCGACGATGGAGAGCGTATCGGTCAGTTCGATATCGGCCTGGCCGAAGAAAGCATAGGATTCCGCCGTCACGACCGGGCGCTGGATGCGCGAGATGCCGAACAGGATGATGTTCAGCGTCAGCGGTTCGTTGTTGCGTTCGCGGAAGTAATAGCCGCCGCCGACGAAATGCACCGGGCCGAAGCGCGCGTCGATAGTCAGTTCCTGGCTGAACTGGTGTTGGCGGATGCCGCCGATGGTGGTGCGCAGCAGCGGGAGGGAGCTGGAATCCGCATCGGACACGATCCGCCCGCGAAATTCGCGATAGGCGGTGAGCGAATGCAGCGTGACATTGTCGGCCAGCGGCAGCGACAGATCGGCCGATCCGCCATAATTCTTGGTCACGGTGCGGTTGTCGAGATCCATCGACACTTTCTTGTAATCGCCCAGCACCGAGTCATCGAGCGGCACCCCCGTGGGGCGGAGCAGCTTGGGATACTGGCCCAGCGCGCCGCTCTGCCGCGACCAGTCGCCGCGCACGATCAGTTCGCCGGCGCCCACCGGCACCAGCACTTGCCCGCGCACCCCGCGCGAACGCCCGTCTTCCACGTCGTTGCCGGTGGACACGTTCTTGCGATAGGCATCGTGGCCTGAAATATCGGCGGCCAGGCTGGCGCGGATGCCCGATTGGCCCAGCGGGCCCGACATCCAGGCCTTGAGCCCATAGGTATCGTAAGTGCCATACTGCGCCTGCACTTCGCCGGTGAATTCGGCGGTGGGCTTGCGCGAAATGACATTGATCGTGCCGCCCACGGAATTGCGACCATACAGCGTGCCCTGCGGCCCGCGCAGCACTTCGATCCGTTCGACATCGAGGAAGTCGTTAAAATAGCTCAGCGGGCGGGCCATATAGACGCCGTCGACATGGATCGTGGTGCTGGGGTCGGACCCGACGAAGACGATGTTCGAGCCGACGCCCCGGATATAGAGCTGTGTGAACCCGCTGAGGTCCGACACCTGCAGGCTGGGGACGTAGGCCTTGAGATCCTGCACATCGGTGATGCCGCGCGTCGCCAGCGTGTCGCCGCCGATGGCGGACACGGCCAGCGGCGTATCCTGCAAGCGGGTTTCGCCCATGCGGCTGGCGGTGACGATGATGTCGGCAATGCCCGTGTCCGGCGCGGTGTTTTCCGGCGGAATGGGCGTTTCCTGCGCGAATGCGGGCGCGGCTGCGGCGCCGAGCGTGGCCAGCCCGAATGCGCTGCCTGCAAATCTGTGAATCGATGGTCCGGCCATGATGATGTCCCCCTGTGTCGTGTCTGTTCTGTATCGTTGCCGTCTGTCGGGCGGAGCGGAAAGGCGAGGCGGGCGGTCCCTCTCGCGTTTCCACCGTTTCCGGCCCGGTTGCGGGCGGGATGATAGAAAGCGATCGTGGCGCACGCCCCCTCAAACTTGAGGGGGCCGCCGCGCGCCTGCTGCCTATGCTGCACCGCAGGCCCCCGATGATACGGGGCGGAGAGGAGCAAGGCAATGGAGCGGACATCTGGCGGCGCGGGCGGTGGCGGCGCGTGGGGGATCGCGCGATGAACGCGCCGGTTTCACCGCTCGCCGAACTGGTGCCGGGCACGGCGCCTTATCCGCGCAACGCCTGGTACGTCGCGGCCACCGCCGCCGAACTGGGGCACGAACCGCTGCACCGCTGGCTGCTGGGCAAGCCGGTGCTGCTCTATCGGCGGGAAGACGGCCGCCCCGCCGCCCTGTTCGACCGCTGCCCGCACCGGGGCTATCCGCTGTCGGCCGGAAAGATCGTCGGCGATGCGGTGGAATGCGGCTATCACGGCCTGCGCTTCGCCGCCGATGGCCGGTGCATGCTGATCCCCTCGGGAGGGGCGATGCCGCAAGGGCTGGGGGTGGCCAGCTATCCGGTGGTCGAACGCTGGCAGTGGGTGTGGATCTGGATGGGCGATCCGGCGCTGGCCGATCCCGCGCTGATCCCCGATCTCGCCGGGTTCGGGCTGGGGCAGCCGGACTGGCACAGCGAAACCAGCGTTACCTTGGCGATCAATGCCAATTATCTACTGTCGTTCGAAAATTTCCTCGACGCCAGCCATATCACCTTCCTCCACACCGGGCAGATCGATTCCGGCGATGTGGCGGGCGAGCCGCTGGAAATGCAGGTCGATGGCGGGCGGATCGTGGTTGCGCGGCGGATCGCCGACGAACTGCAAAGCCCGCTGACCATGCGCACGTTCGGCTTCGAAGGGGACCGCGCGCATCGCACGATCACGGCGGAAGCTTTGCCGCCCAGCCTGTGCGGTATCCGGGTGGAAGTGGAACCGGTCGTGCAGTCGGCCACCGCGCGGCAGGTGAATCAGCTGGTGGTGGGGATCACGCCGCAAGACGATACCCGTACGCTGCAATTCACCGCCGTGACCCAGACATTCCCGTTCTTCAATCCCGGCCGCCATGACGATTTGCGCAATCTGCTGATGGAGGATATCGTCGCGATGGAGAAGATCCAGGCGCTGCACGATGCGCTGCCTCCGCAGGAACGGGTGGAATACGGCCTGCTGGCCGACAAGGGGGCTTATCAGGCGCGGCGGATGCTGGCCGCGATGCTTCGCAACGAACGCGGCGCTGCCGCCATGAAAGGATAACCCGATGCAGCAGATGCACCATCGTGCGAGCGATGCCGCGACGGAAGCGGACGCCGCGGCGCTGGTCGAACGGGCCCGCGCGCTTGGCCCGATGATCGCGGAGCACGCCGCCCGCCATGCCGAAACGCGCCGGGTCGCGCCCGAAGTGATCGCCGCGATCCGCGAAGCGGGGCTGTTCCGCGTGCTCCAGCCGCGGCGGTGGGGCGGCGATGAGCTGCCGCCGCAGGTGTTTGCCGATGTGCAGTTCGAACTGGGCCGGGCGGATATGTCGACCGGCTGGGTCTATGGCGTGCTCGGCTGCCACAATTTCCAGATGGGGCTGTTCGACGAACAGGCGCAGATCGATGTCTGGGGGGATAACGACGCGGCGATGATCGCCTCCACTTTCCAGCCCGGCGGTATCGCCACACCGGTGCCGGGCGGCTATCGCTTCAGCGGGCAATGGAAATTCGCCTCAGGCTGCGATCATGCCGACTGGGTGTTTCTGGGCGGGATGCTGGACGGCGAATTCCTCACCTGCCTGCTGCCGCGCGATCAGTATCAAATCGTCGATAGCTGGCACGTGTCGGGCCTCCGGGGCACGGGCAGCCAGGATATCCTGGTCGATGACGTGGTCATTCCCGAACACCGCGTTCACCGCAGTTCGGACGGTTTCCGCTGCGACAGCCCCGGCAACCGGGTGAACACCGGCTGGCTTTATCGCCTGCCGTTCCATCAGGTGTTCATCCGCGCGATCACCGGTTCGGCCATCGGTGCGTTGCAGGGCATGATCGATGCTTTTTCAGCCTATGCGCGGACGCGGACCAGCGTGGTTGCGGGGGCGACGGTCAAGGACCCCGATGCCTTGCTGGCGCTGGGGCAGGCCGTGGTCACGGTGGACGAACTGCGCTGCGTCGCCCGGCGCAATTTCGCCGCGCTCGAAGTCTGGGCCCGGCAGGGGGTGCCGCCTCCGTTCGAAGAACGGCTGCTGTACAAGTATCAGGCGGCGGCGGTGACCGACCGCTGCCTGGTGGCGGCGCGGGCGCTGTTCGAAAACGCCGGGGGCACCGGGCTGTTCGACCAGTATCCCTTCGCCCGGATTCTGAACGATCTGATCGCCGCGCGCCAGCACGCGGCGGCGCAATACCGGCTGGCTGGGCGCAGCCTCGGCGCGGTCAGCCTGGGGCAGGATGTCAACGAATGGTATCTGTGACCGGCCCCTGCGCGGGGAGATCGGCGGGCAGATCGCCCAGAAACGGCAGGCCGCGCGCCAGTGCGGCGATCATGCCGCCCTTGGTGCGCACGTTCAGCTTGTCGTAGATCGATTCCAGATGGAACCGCAGCGTGGTATGGCGGATGCCGAGCCTGTCGGGCAGAGCTGACAGTTCCACCCCGCGCAGCACCTGCTGCGCGATTCGCGCTTCGGCCGGGGTGAAATCGTACAGCGCGCGCAAGGCGGGCCGGAGATCGCGGTCGGCGCTCCGGCCATCGTCGCAATAGAGCATGGCATAGCGCCGTTGCAGGCGGAACGGCGCGGTTTCGATCGTCAGCGATTTGACCCCCACATGGCAGACAGGCGCGCCCGATGCGGACACCAGCCGCGCCGCGCCCACATGGCAGGCGGGATCGGCCACCGGCATCTGCAGGGCCTGATGCAGCAAGGCTTGCAGCTTCTGCGCGCCGTTCCAGTCGTCGGCCGCGACCGTCTGCCCGGTAAAGCGGATCACGCCGCTGCCTAGAATGCGTTCCGCATGGGCGTTGAGCGGGCGGAACCCGGTGGCCCCGCCGACCAGCACCAGCCCGACTCCGAAATCGGCGATCAGATCGGTCGCCAGCCCGGAAAACTGGTTTGCCCCGACCATGCCGATATGCAGGCGCAGCGCGCGGGACAGGTGGCGGGCAACGGTGCGGATGCGGGCCTGATCGTCGCGCGTGTAGGGCGGCTGGGTGCTGGAGCGGGCGGCATGGAACAGGACCTGCTGCCCCTGTTCCGCCTCCAGCGCGCAGGTGATGCTGCGCGAGACGGAATAGCGCTCCAACAGGTTCTGAAACCGGTTCGGCAGGCCCAGGCTCTTGTAATTGTTGCGGATCATGATCTGGCCGGGGGCCAGGGCGTAGCTGATCACTTCATCGGTATCGCGGTTTTCCCATTCGTGGATGGCGCCCCCGTCGGTCTGCGCGCCCGCTGCCATGAAACGGGATTCCGCCGGTTTCCGGGCGACGCCGAATTCAAGCACCGCCGTGCGCGAACGGGTGTACCGGCCCAGCCGGTCCAGCACGTCACGCCAGCCGGCGCCGTGTTCGGCGCCGACCGCATCGTAGATCCGCCCGATCAGCTCATCATGCTGTTGCAGCGTGACGGCCGGTGCGGAATGGCGGCGGCCTTGCTCTCCCATGCGCTGTCTCTCGTTGGCCCGTTCGCCGGGCAGTGGGCGCAGCCTATGGCATTTGCCCGGTCAAGGCCAGCCGGTGCGCGGCGCAGGGCGGCCCCGATCCGCCACCGGGCGCGATTGGTGGCCATTTCACCCAACCGGGCCTGTGGCCCGCCGCCTTGCGTTCGCACTTGCCGATTGATCGAAATAAATATCACGGTGTACACTAATTCATCGCCGCCCGCAGGGCGCGCGAAGGAGAGGGGATTTCATTATGCATACACGATTAAACCTTCGGTTTCTCGTCACCAGCATCATTCTCGCGGTGCTGATCTTTGCCGGCGACGTGGCGTTCCACGCGATGGCCGTGCCTAACCTGTACGAAGGCTACCCCCAGCGCCCGGCCGAGGAGATGAGCGCGCTCTTCCCCTTCCTGTTCCTGACCTATCTGGTGCAGATCACCATGTTCCTGTGGCTGTATCTGCGGCTCTATCCGCAGCGGGGCATCGGCCGTGCGGTCTGGTGGGGCCTGTGGGGCGGGCTGTTCGTGGTGCTGCCCAACATGCAGTTCTTCGTCGGCATCGCCGGGACGACCTGGACGCTGCTGTGGGCGCAGGTGGTGGAAGCCATCGTGCTGCTGATCATTGCCGCGGTGCTGTTCGATCTCGTCTATCCGCGTACGGCGGCGCAGAGCGGACAGAGCTTGGGCTGACCGGCGGGATTTCCGGCCGCAAGGCAGGAACGCCGTAAAGCAGGAGAAGGGCCGGTGCCATTCGTTGCACCGGCCCTTTCCCGTCAGACCACGTCGACGAGGACGATTTCGCTATCCTCGGTTGCAGTGACCCGCAAAACATCGAGATCGCTGATCGCCGCGCCGTCGCGCGCGTTGACGCGCACGCCCTCTATCTCCACCGCGCCGGTGGCGGGCACGAGATAGCCCTTGCGATCCTTGCCCAGCGGGTATTCGGCGGTCTCTCCGGCCTTGAGCGTCGCGCCCACGACCCGTGCATCGGTCCTGATCGGCAGCGCGTCGCCGTCATTGCCGTAGCCCGATGCGAGCGTCACGAACTGGCCGGACCGGTCCCCCTTGGGGAAGGGTTTCGCGCCCCAGCTCGGCGCTTCGCCGTCGCGGGTGGGAATGATCCAGATCTGGAAGATCTTCGTGGTCACATCCTCCAGATTGTATTCCGAATGGCGGATGCCGGTGCCCGCGCTCATCACCTGCACATCGCCCGCTTCGGTGCGGCCTTTGTTGCCCAGACTGTCCTGGTGCGTGATCGCGCCTTCGCGGACATAAGTGATGATTTCCATGTCCCGGTGGGGATGCGGGGGAAAGCCGGTCTGCGGTGCGATGGCATCGTCGTTCCACACCCGCAGGTTGCCCCAGTGGATGCGGTCCGGATCGTGATAGCCGGCGAACGAGAAATGATGATGGGCATCGAGCCAGCCATGATTGGCCGCGCCAAGGCTGGCGAAAGGACGAAGTTCGATCATTGTCGGTCTCCTTGGAGGGCCCCGGTGGGCCCATGGTTGCCCTCTATATAGGGCTTGCCGCACCTTCTGCTCAGTGAGATAATTTGCACTGAAACATTCGAGAAAATGGAAAAGATGGGCAGTCCTGGAACGCGGCCTTTCGATCGGTTCGTTGAACCGGGGCCACGATGCGAATTGCCGGGGCCGAGGGATATCTGATCCGCCTGCCAGCGGGAAAGACGCTTTCCTACAGGCGCGAAATATGGCTTGTCCTGCGCGATGATGCGGTATGCGATCCGGCCCCTGCCTGTTGCCCGGCCATGGTTCGATCCTTGGCGTGGTCGGCATTCGGCTGATGTCCCGGTATCATTGTACCGGCGTGGAAAGTCACACCCATGCATGGCGGCTGCAATCCGTACGGGGGTATCGCCTGCGCCGCAACACATTGTAATCCCATGGCGTTATGGGGCTGTGGCTATATCCGATGATCGGCGCGGCGCGGCCATGGCGCGCGCACTTTCAGGCCGTTCTGCGTCAACCCGTCACGCCGGGCGGAAGCGGCGATGACCATGCTGGTGGACCGGCTCGACTCCGTGGTCCGCCACGCGCTCGCCGGGCAGGCGCGCCGCCCGCTGGTGCTGGGCCTGTGCGGGGCGCAGGGCAGCGGCAAATCGACGCTGGCCGCCGCGCTTTCCCGCCGCCTGGCTGAGGCCGGGGTGACGGTCGCGGTGCTGTCGCTCGACGATCTCTATCGCACTCTTGCGGAGCGGGAGGCGCTGGCGCGCACGGTGCATCCCCTGCTGCGCACGCGCGGGGTGCCGGGCACACACGATATCGCGCTGGGGCTGGCGGTGATCGCCGCGCTGGAACGGGGGGAGACGGCGGCGCTGCCCCGGTTCGACAAGGCGCGGGACGACCGCATGCCCCGCGCCGGCTGGCCCCACGCGCCCGCAGGCACGCAGGTGCTGGTGCTCGAAGGATGGTGCGTGGGCGCATTGCCACAGGCGCCGGCCGCGCTGGCCGAACCGGTCAACGCACTCGAACGGCGGGAAGACGCGCAGGGCCTGTGGCGCGGCTACGTCAACCGGGCGCTGGCCGGCGATTATCAGCGCCTGTTCGCGCGGATCGATGTCCTGGTGTTTCTGGCCGCGCCCGATTTCGCCACGGTCTATGACTGGCGCAAGCAGCAGGAGGACGCACTGCGCATGCGTGTGGGGGATGATGCGCCGGGCGTGATGGCGGATGCGGCGCTGGCGCGGTTCGTCCAGCATTACGAACGGCTGACGCGCCATATGCTGGCGGACATGTCGGGCCGCGCGGATATGGTGGTGGAACTGAGCGAAGACCGCTGCGTGAAGCGGATTGCGCTGCGGGAAGGGTAAGTGGAAAAAAGGCTGGGGGCAGGCTGCGGCCCGCCCCCAAAGCCGATCAGAACGAGAAGCCCACGTCGATGCCATAAGTGGCCGGATCGCCGTAGGAAATCGCCTGAGTCGGATATCCCGCGAGGATCGAGCCCGAACCGATCACGAAACCGGGATAGCGCTTGTCGAAGACGTTCTTGCCCCACAGGCCGATGGTCACGTTCTGGCCGTTGCCGCGATCGATCGAATAGGAAAGCCGCGCATCGACGATACCGTAGCTCTTGTTGATCGGCGCATCGCGGCCCATCGGCACGGAGGGGCCATCGCCCGCCGTGGTATAGACCTTGTCTTTCCAGGTGTAGGCCACGTTGGCCGACAGTTCGCCGGGGCCGACTTCGCCGAAGTTCATATCCGCCGACAGGCGCACGCTGTGCTTGGGCGTGAACGGGAGGACGAAGTAGCCCGAGATATCGTCACCCACCTGGATATTGTGATTACCGCTGATGAGCGGGTCGAAGATCGAACCTTCCGGCGCCTTCACCCCACGGATTTTCGAAGTGGTGTAGGAATAGTTGGCCTGCAGCGTCAGCCCTGCGAACGGGACGGCGGTGATATCGGCTTCAATGCCTTTCACCGTGGCCTTGCCCGCGTTGAAAGTATCGGCGAGCGAAGCGTCAAACCTGTCGGCCGAAATGTTGAGCTGAAGATCCTTGTACTTGGCGATATAGCCAGCCAAGTTCACGCGCAGGCGGCGGTCCAGCAGATCGGATTTGAAGCCGATTTCGTAGCTGGTCACCGATTCCGGATTGTAGGTGCGGGTGAAGGTCGGCGACGCTTCGTTCGAACCGCCCGCCTTGTAGCCGGTGACGACCTTGGCATAGAGCGAGGTGTTGTCCGTCGGGCGATAGCCCAGCGTGAAGGACGGGTTGAACTTCTTGCTCTTGACGTCGGTCGCGCCGTACACCGAGTACGGACCGGAATAAGAACCAGGCCCGTAGAGACCGCGGTAAACCAGTGGCGAAACCTCGCCGGCGAACATGGTCACGCTGCGAACGCGCTGTGCCGTACGCTTGTCGGAGGTGTAGCGCGCGCCGACCGTCAGGTCGAGCTTGCCGTCGGCGAAATCCGGGGTCCAGGTGACCTGACCGAAAGCGGCCTTGGACGTGGACTTGGCCGTGGTGTAGCGGTCGACCAGCATCGCTTGGGGAAGTTCTGTCTCCGGATCGATGCCCAGCCCAATATCCACGGTTTCGAAATGGTTCGACTTTTCGTGGAAGTAATAGAGGCCCAGTACATATTTGATCTGGTCGCCAACATTGCCGACCGCCTGGAATTCCTGCGTGTAGGTCTTCGACTTGATCTTATCCACGGCATAGAATGGGGCGAGGAACGCCTCGGTATAGTCCTGATATGTGCTGTAGTTGATATGGCGATAGGCGCTGAGCGAACGCAGCGTCAGGCTGTCCGAAACCCGGAATTCGCCGATCAGCGTGTGCCCGTCCGACTTCACGTGGCTGTAAGGCAGGTAGACCGGGCGATAGGAGCGCTTGGCATCGGCTGTGTAGCCGGGGAACAGCATGGGCGCGAAATCGCTTTCGGTGACATAGCGGACCGGCGTGGTCCGCTGGTTGGCGTAGTCGCCCGAATAGTCGATCGTGATATCGTCGGTCGGCTCGAACCGCACGGCGCCGCGGAAGGCGTACTTGCGGTCAGAGTGGAAATCGTGCGCATCGGGCACGCCGGCCGTATCCTTGGCGTTCTTCGCCCAGCCGTCGCGGTTGCTGTAAAGCCCGGTCAGCTTGACGGAGAACGGGCCGAAAGCGGGCAGGTTGAGATTGGCCAGCGCGCGGCGATAGCCGTAGTTGCCCAGCGAAAGCTGGCCGGTGACGCCCAGTTCGCCGGTCGGCTTCTTGGTGATGATGTTGACCGCGCCGCCGGTGGTGTTGCGGCCATAAAGCGTGCCCTGCGGGCCGCGCAGCACTTCGACGCGTTCCACGTCGGCAAGGTCGAACGTCGATGCCTGCGGGCGCGACTGGTAGATCCCGTCGACATAGAGGCCGACGCCGCCATCGGAAGTGATGATGTTCGGATCGCCCACGCCCTGCCCGCGCATATAGAGCACCAGCGTGGTGGACGAACTGGGATAGGGCGCGAAATACAGGCTGGGGGTGGCCTGGACCACGCCGGTGATGTCCTTGATGCCGGCGGTTTGCAGCGCCTGCGCGGTCAGCGCGGTGATCGCGATCGGCGTGCGCTGGAGGTTTTCCTCGCGCTTCTGCGCGGTGACGACGATTTCCTCGATCCCGCCGCTGGGGGCAACGGGCGCCGGGGCGGGGGCTTCCTGCGCCAGCGCCGGGGCTGCGATCATCATCGATGCGAGTATCGTGCCGGAAAGCAGAGTGTGTGCACGTATCATGGTAAAGAATCCTCCGTGAACCATCGAAACCGCCGGCACGTTTTCGTGCTTGGAATCGGCGGGTTCGGGTGGGCGGCTCCCTATCATAACGCCGGGCGGCGTGTCCCGGTCTTTTGGCAGGACGCGTGCGGTCGCCGCGCAGGTGTTGCAGCGGAACTACGCCCCCCTTTCGGGACCCTTTCAGGTGGGGTGAGAGTCATCGCACGGCTTTCGAAAGCGGCATCGTCTGGCGTGGTGGTGAGCGTGCGATATTCGTCCATCCCATGCGGCCACTGGGTGACGTTGAGGCCGCTCTGCGCGCGGTAATACCCCTGCACACCGGCGTTCCACGCCGGAATCGCGGCGATATCGCGCTGCAATTTTTCATTATAGGAATCAAGCTTTTCAGGCCGGACATCGATCCACGCCAGCCGCTCTTCCTCCATCCGGCGGATATGACGCAGGGCATACCCGACCTGGCATTCGATATTGTGCAGGATCGAGCCGTTGTTGGTGTTGGGGCCATAGAGCATGAAGAGATTGGGAAAGCCCGAAACGGTGATCCCGAGGTAGGCCCGCGCCCCTTCCGCCCACACTTCGCGCAATGCGCGGCCGCCGCGTCCGGTAACCGGAATGGCCGAAAGGAACCGCGTGGTCTGAAAACCAGTGGCCAGAATCAACAAATCGGCCATATGCCTGACGCCATCGGCGGTGACGACGGCATCGGGTTCGACGGCGGCGATGGCTTCGGCAACCAGGCGGACATTGGCGCGGTTGAACGCGGGATACCAATCGCTGGAGACCAACGGGCGCTTGCCGCCGAATGCGAAATCGGGGGCGAGGCGGCGGCGCGTTTCGGCATCGGCGACCAGCGCGGCGTTTTCGGCGCAGTCCCGCTCCGCCTGTTCGAGCAGCGCGGTGTCCTTCATCTTGCACATCGCATCGACCCAGCCATAGACTTGCGCCCGTTCGGCCTGGAGGCGGGCGGGATCGGCCATCGCGGCCTGTTCTTCCGGCGTGTAATCGGCCTCGCGCCCGCGCACGTGATTGGGCGTGCGCTGGAACACGGTCAGTTCGCCCGCAATGGGGGCGATTTCGGGCACCAGTTGCACCGCGCTCGCCGCGCTGCCGATCACCGCGATCCGGCGCCCTTCCAGCGGCAGGTCATGCCGCCACTGGGCCGAATGCATCACCGGGCCGGAAAAGCGTTCCAGCCCCGGAAGCGCGGGAATGTTCGGTTCGTTGAACAGACCGACCGCGCTGATCAGCACTTCGGCTTCCAGCGTTTGGCCATTGTCCAGCGTGACGCGCCACAGGTTTCCCGCATCGTCCCAATCGGCCCCGATGATGCGGGTGTTCAGCCGCAGATGCGGAGCGAGCCCGTGCGTGTCGGCCAGTTCCTCCAGATAGGAGAGGATTTCGGGCTGGGTGGCGTAGCGCGATTCCCAATCTGGTTTCTGCGCGAACGAGAAGGAATAAAGCACCGAGGGCACATCGCAGCGGCAGCCGGGATAAGTGTTGCGCCGCCAGGTGCCGCCCACGCCATCGGTCTGTTCGACAATGGTGAACGCGTCATGCCCGGCTTCCTTGAGCTTGATCCCCGCACAAATGCCGCCGGGCCCGGCGCCGATAATCACGATCCGTTTCATCGTTCCGCTTTCGCCTTCTTCATCCTGTCCGCCGGTTGCGATTCCCGGCGTCGTTCCCATTGCCGCGCATAGGGGACCAGAATTGCGGCCCTGTCACGCGATTAGTGCGCCACCCCCGGGGCGCCTCAACCGCGTTGCAAAAGTTAGAGCGCGCTCTAGAACTGCGTCAAACGGGATCGCATAGAAGCGCGAAATCCGGCCCAAAGGGGAGAGGCACAGGCATGGCAATCCGTCCGTTCACGATCGATATTCCGCAATCCCGGCTAGACTGGATCGCCCGCCGCTTGGACGAGGCGGAATGGCCCGATCCGGCGGAGGGTGAAGCGTGGGCCTATGGCGCGAGCACGGCGGCGATGCGCGATCTCGTTGCCCATTGGCGCGGGTCCTACGATTGGCGTGCGCGGGAAGCGGCGATGAACCGGTTTCCGCATTTTCTCGTCGATGTGGAAGTCGATGGGGTGGCCTATACCGTCCATTGCCTCCATGTCGTGGGCAAGGGGCCCGATCCCAAACCGGTGCTGATCACCCACGGCTGGCCGGGCTCGTTCGTCGAATTCCTCGATATCGTCGATCCTCTGACCGATCCGGCCGCGCACGGCGGCGATGCGGCCGATGCGCTGACGCTCGTGATCCCGTCGCTGATCGGCTACGGCTTTTCCTCCAAACCAGCCAGGCCGATCGGCCCGCGCACGATTGCCCGCGCGTTCGACCAGGCGATGCGGCAGCTCGGCTATCTCCGCTATATCGCGCAGGGCGGGGACTGGGGCTCGTCCGTTTCCGGCTGGCTCGGCTACGAAGCGGAAGGATGCGAGGCGATCCACCTGAATTTCACGTTCGGCTGGACCCGCCCCGACGCGCAGCCCGAAACCGAGGAGGAAATCGCCGCCGCCGCCAATCTTGGTGGCATCTGGCAAAGAGAAGGCGGCTACATGGCGATCCAGTCGACCAAGCCGCAATCGCTCGCATTTGCGATGGCGGACAATCCGCTGGGCGTGGCGGCCTGGATTCTGGAAAAATTCCAGGGCTGGTCGCAATTGCCGGATGGCGATCTCTGGGCCGTCTATTCGCGCGATCATGTGCTCGACAACATCATGGTCTATCTGGTGACGGGCACGTTCGGCACGGCGGCGTGGCTTTATCGCGGCGTGTTCGACGAACCGGTGCCCGCTGGCGCGCGGGTGGAAAAGCCGGTGGCGGTGGCGAATTTCCCTGGCGAGATGGCGCGCTTCCCCCGCTCCACGGTGGAGAAAAGCTACAATGTCGTGCGTTGGGTGGACATGCCGCGCGGCGGGCACTTCGCGGCGATGGAACAGCCCGCACTGTTCGCCGACGAACTGCGCGCTTTCGTGCGCAGCCTGCGCTGACGGAGCCGCGCTGGTCAGCCCCCGGTGCCGGGCGGAACCCCCAGTTCGGATAGCAGCCGTTCGCGCAGCGCTTCGAACGCTGGGCCGCCCGCCTTGCGCGGATGGGGCAGGGGCACCCGCGCGTCGAACCCGATCCGTCCTTCCTTCAGCACCAGCACGCGATCGGCCAGCAGGATCGCTTCTTCCACGTCATGCGTGACAAGCAGCGTTGCGGGGCCATGCGCGCGGGCGAGATCGTGGATCAGCCGTTGCATTTTCATCCGGGTGAGAGCGTCGAGCGCGGCGAAGGGTTCGTCCAGCAGCAACAGCTTCGGTTCGCGCACCAGCGCGCGGGCGAGCGCGGCCCGCTGCGCTTCCCCGCCCGACAGTGTGGCGGGCCAGGCATCGGCGCGGTGGGCCAGGCCGACTTCGGCCAGCGCCCGCTCCGCCCGCGTGCGCGATGCCGCCGCGCCGCTAAGGCCGATGACCACGTTCTTCCAGACTTTCATCGCCTGCACCAGGCGCGGTTCCTGAAACACCACGGTGCGCGCTTCGGGCACCCAGGCCTGCCCGGTGTCGGGCGCGTCGAGCCCGGCGAGAATGCGCAGCAGCGTGGTTTTCCCGCTGCCCGATGCGCCCAGCAGCGCGACGAATTCGCCGCCGCGCACCGAGAGGTTGAGCCGGTCGAGCACCGCGGCGTCCGCAAAGATCCGCGAGACTTCCTCTATCCGCACCGCTTCGGGATGCGCGGCGAAGCTGTCGGCAAAGGCTGGGCGCGCCGGGCGGGCAAGCGGTTTATAGGACAGGACGGTGGACATGGTTTAACCTTCCAGAAACTCAACGAACGGCGAGATGGGCGCGCCACGGCATGAACAGCCGTTCGAGCGTGCGGACGATGAGATCGGCGCTGAGGCCGAGCACGGCATAGATCGCGATGCAGATCAGGATCACGTCGACCTGCTGGTAGAGCTGCGCGGCGTTGAGCAGGTAGCCGAGACCGGCAGAGGCATTGATCTGTTCCGCCGCGATCAGCACCAGCACCGACACGCCGAGCGCTATGCGCAAGCCGGTGAATATCTGCGGCAGCGCCAGCGGCAACACCACTTCGCGCACCAGACGCGGGCCGGAAAGGCCGAAACTGCGCATCGCCTCGATCACTTTGCGGTCGACATTGCGCACCCCCGCATAAGCGTTGAGATACATCGGAAACAGCGTTGCCAAGGCGATCAGCAGCAGCTTGGGCGTCTCCCCGATCCCGAACCACACGATGAACAGCGGCACCAGCGCGAGGAAGGGAATGGTGCGCAGCATTTGCAGCGCGGCGTCGAACAGTTCTTCCCCCAGCCGCGAGAGCCCCGCCGCGATGCCGAGAGCAAGGCCCACGACGATGCCCGCCGCACCGCCCGCCAGAGCCCGGCCGAGAGAAACGCCGAGTTGGCCGAGGAGGTTCTGATCGGCCCATAGTTGCCGGAACCCTTCGGCGAGCGCCGGGGGCGAAGGCAGGATCGAGGGATCGACCCAGCCCGCCGTGGTCGCCATCGCCCAGATCGCGACGATCGCCAGCGGCCCCAGCGCCCGCCTGCCGAGCGCGAAACGGGCGGAGTATCCTTTGCCCCGCCGCACGACCGGCTGCACCAGCGGCACAGCCTCGGGCGTGGGGACGGGAATCGGGGTGGCGGCATTCATCGGTTATCCTCCACGCGCTGGATCAGCGGGTTGAACCGGGTGTCGAAAATCGCGCCTGCATCCAGCCGATTGCGGATCAGACCCTCCTTGTGGAACAGGTCCGCTTCCTGCTGGTGCGCGGCGATCACCGTCCCGTCGATGGGGGCGAACACGGATGGCGTTCGCTCGATAATCCGCTGCGCGATCCTGGGGTCGGTGCGGTAGATCTTGGCCAGCGCGGGTGCGGCTTGCGCCGCATGCGCATTCTGCCACAAGTTGGCCCGCGCCAGCCGGACGACGAGATCGCCGATGGCTTTCGCCCGTTTGGGATCGGCCAGCGCCTTGTCCGATGCGACGACATAGCCGAAGCCCGGCGTCACCGGCGGCCCGCCGGGGGCGAGCACACGGACTTTCCTGGTTTCGAGCATCTGGGTGAGGAACGGTTCGTTCACCGTCTGCGCATTGGCTGCGCCCTTGTCGAGCAGGCTGGTGCCGAGGCTGGTGACTTCCAGCGTCTTCACATCGTTCAGCCCCAGGCCCGCCTGCGCCAGTTGCCGCGCCAGCATGTATTGCAGCACCGTGCCGCTGCGCACCGCCACGGCCTTGCCCTTGAGATCGGCAACCGAGCGGAGCGGCGAATCCGGCAGCACCACCAGCGCGTAGGCGAACCCCTGCCGCTCGCCCGGTTTATCGGAAGGGCGGGACACGCCCACGACCTTGACCGGGCTGCCCGCCGCCTGCGCGAAGACCAGCGGCGTTTCCGCCATCCATCCTACGTCGAGCGAACCGCCCGTCTGCGCGGCGATGATCGGCGGCCCGGCGGTGAAATTCGACCACTGGATGGTGTAATCACCGGGCTGGCCTTCTCCGGCGCTGTCGAGCGTGGCCTTGATCACGCCCAGTTGATCCCCCACGCGCAGGACCACTTTGCCATCGGCCCCCTGTGGAGCGCCGGCGCCGCAGGCGGCCAGCGCGAGCAGCGCGCCTGCCGCGAGGACGCGGGTGACGGTCCGTCGAACGCTCATGGTTGATAAGCCTTGAAATCGGGCAGGATCACGCCGACTTCCGCGGCGTAGCGGTCCCATGCCTGTTGCAGCCGCTGGAACAGGGCCGGGTCCGCCGTGCTCAAGTCCCGGGTTTCGCCCGGATCGCGGGCGATGTTGAACAGCTTCCACTGGCCATCGCCGATGTCGGTGATTTTCCAGTCGCCCTGCCGCAGCGCGCGCGAACCGAACAGTTCGACGCCATAGGCATCGTTCGGCCCATAGACATGATCCGCCTTGCCGGTGAGATAGGGCACCCAGCTCTTGCCCCGGATCGGCTCCACATCCCTGCCCTGAAACCGGCCCTTGGGCTGCGGCAGGCGGGCGAGATCGAGGAACGTGGGCAGCACGTCGGCCACGGAAAGGAACGCGCCCGCCACGGGTTTGCGCTGGCCCAGCCCCTTGCCGGTGAGGAACGAGACCGCGCGGGTGCCGCCTTCGCTGGCATAGGCCTTGTAGCGCCACGACGGCGCGGTTGCCGCCTGTGCCCAGCCGGGGCCATAGGCGACGAAGGATGTGGCCTTGCCGCGATTGGCGAAAGAGTTGTCCGCCGCATCGGCAAGGCTTTTGAAGCCCGCCACTTTGGGGCTGGTGAAATCGACGCCTTCCGCGCCGTTGTCCGCCAGGAACAGGATCACGGTGTTGTCGTATTCGCCCGTTTCCTTGAGAGTCTGGATCACCCGGCCAACGTTCTGGTCCAGCCGGTCGACCATCGCGGCATAGATTTCCATATCGCGCGCGGCGGTGCGCTTGTCCTCGGCGGAAAGCTGGTCCCAATGGCCCTTGGGCAGATCGGGTTCGTGCGGGATCACCGCCGGATCGAGCAGGCCGAGTTCGACCTGCCGTTGGAGCCGTTCGCGCCGCAGCACGTCGAAGCCCGCATCGTAGCGGCCGCGATATTTGGCGATATCTTCCGGCCGGGCCTGCAACGGCCAGTGCGGTGCGGTGAAAGCGAGATAGGCGAAGAACGGCTTGGCCCCGTCCTTGCCGGCCTTGGTCCCTCTCAACTGTTCGATCAGCTTGGTGGCGAACGTGTCGGAAGAATAGAAATCGTCAGGCAACCTGGCCAGCGTGTGCCCGTCTTCGGTGTAAGTCGCGCCGAAAGCCCGGGCATCCGCCGCGGGGTCTTGCGTCAGACCGAGGCCGAAATGGTTGTGCCCGCCTTGCAGCAGCGCGAAAGTGTGCTGGAAGCCGCGCGCATGCGGGTCCTGCTCCGGCGTCAGGCCAAGGTGCCACTTGCCGGCCATCAGCGTGCGATAACCGCCAGCCTGCAACAGTTCGGGCAGCGCCGCGACTTTCGTGGACAGATAACCTTCATGCCCCGGCTTGCCGCGCTGGTTGGGGGCAAGCGCTTCGGCCATCGTGCCCAGCCCCGCGCGGTGGTTGTCCGTCCCCGCCATCAGCGTGGCGCGGGTGGGCGAACAGGTCGGTGCGGTGTGGAAGCTGGTGAAGCGCACCCCGTTGGCGGCCAGCGCATCCAGATTTGGCGTGGCGATTTCGCCGCCGAACGCGCCGATATCGGAATAGCCGAGATCATCGGCCACGATGACGAGGAAATTGGGCCTTTCGGCTTCCTTGGCCTGCACTGCGCCGGAGAGGGCGCCGGAAAGGGCGGTGGCAGCGGCAAGGGAAAGAAGCAAATGGCGCATCGCGTGGAAACTCCAGAAAGGAAAAGGCGGAAAAAGAGCGGCCGCGAACCCCGCCGGGTGGCTCGCGGCCGCTTGCAGGCGGGGACGTTACTCAGCCGCCTGCAGGGCAGGTTCCGTGGCCGGGGTGATGGCGCGGCTGCGGCGTCCGTCGATGGCGATGGGCACATCGCCCGCCACGGTCGCGCGGCGCAGGGTCCGGCGCTGGAGGCCGAAATCGGCAATCGCACGATGCTGGGTCGAACGATTGTCCCAGATCGCCACGTCATGGGCGCGCCAGCGCCAGCGTACGGTGTTTTCCGGTTTGGTGATGTGGTCCTGAAGGATTGCGAGCAGGCGCTGCGAATCCGCCGCGTTCAACCCGACGAACTTCTTCACGAAATGGCCGACCAGCAGGGCCCGCTCGCCCGATTCCGGGTGAACCCGCACCACCGGATGTTCGGTTTCGTAAACGGTGGAGGCAAAGACCGATTTGTGCTGCTGCACCCGCTCCGCCGGGGCGTTGGCGAAAGCACCGGCATAATCGTAATCGTTGGTGTGGACGGCCCACAGCCCATCGACCAGCGTTTTCAGGCCATCGGGCAGTTCTTCGTAGGCGGTCACCCCGTTGGCCCACAGCGTATCGCCGCCTGCCTGCGGCACGGTGATGGCGCGCAGGATTGAAGCTTCGGGATAGGCAGGGACGAAGGTTACATCGGTGTGCCAACTCGACGCAGCGTATCCCTCGCGCGAATCCAGTTCAAGCAGGAAGCGCGAGCCTTCCGCCACCGGCACAGTCGGGTGGGCGACCGGCTGGCCGATCCGTTCGGCGAAGGCCTCCTGCGCGGCATCGTCGAGGCTGGTCTGATCGCGGAAGAAGATCACCTTGTGGCGGACCAGCGCGGCGCGGATCGCGGCCACCGTTATCTCGTCGAGATCCCCCGACAGCTGGATGCCGCGGATTTCCGCGCCGATCCGCCCGGCTGCGGGCACGATATCCAGCGGGCTGTCGGCTTCGCTGGCATTGACGAAATCATGGGTAAGGGCAGTCATGGCAGTTCTCCTTTCAGTGGGATAGGTCAAAGCCGGGTGCGCAGGGTTGCGCCGATGGTGCGCGGTTCGCCGATCAGCGCGGTGATCGAACCTTGCGCGGTGGGGCTGAGCGTCTGGAAATAATCCTTGTTCGTCAGGTTCTTGACCCAAACGGACACATCCCAGCGGGCGTCGGCGTCACGAATGCCGATCCGCGCGTTGACCAGCCCGTAGCCGGGCACATCGGCGTAGCGCGAATTGCTGGATGAGGTGTTGAAGGACGAACGGTGCGAGTAATCGGCATGGCCGTACAACTCGATCGAGCGGCCCTGCCATTCGCCCAGCGGCTGGGCGAGGTCGGCCCCCAGCGCATAAGTGAACTTCGGCACACCGGGCAGTTGCTCACCCGAAAGATCCTGTACCGCGCTTTGGTTCAACCGCTCCGGCGCTTGCGGGGCGTTGGTGTAGGAAAGGTATTTCGCATCGGTGTAGGATGCCGAAGCGGTGAAGTTGATCAGTCGCGTGGGCGCCCAGGTCAGGTCCGCATCCACCCCACGCGAACGCACTTTGGGGATATTGGCGATATACTGGATGAAGCGGACCGTGTTGGGCAGCTGTTCGGTGATCGCGGTCTGGTAGTCCGTAATTTCGGTCCAGTAGCCCGCCAGATTGAACGTCACCTGCCGGTCGAACAACTGGCTTTTGAGGCCGATTTCATAGCTGTCCACCCGTTCCGGGGCGACAGTGGGGCTGACCCCGGCGGGCAATTGCGCCAGATTCAGCCCGCCCGATTTGTTGCCGCGCGAATAGGTCGCGTAGAGCAGCACATCGGGCGTGATCTTGTAGCCGAGCGAGACAAGACCCGAGAGGCTGTTGTCGCTGAACCGGGTGGAGAAGCTGGTTACCGGGGCATAGCCCGCGCGGATCGCCGCCGCCGCCGCGGCAAGATCGGGCGGCAGCGTGGCCAGGTCCACACCCCCGGCATGATACTGGGTGTAGGCGCCTTGCTTCTTCTCATGCGTGAAGCGCAGGCCCGCCGTCAGGCTCAGCCGGGGGGAGATGTTCCAGCTCGCCTGCCCGAACGCGGCATAGCTTTTCGTTTCGGGGGTGGACGTGGACTGCGCCTCGAACCCGTTCAGCGCGGCATTGGCGATGGCGGCCGGGGTTGTCGGCAGGAACCAGTTGGGTGCCGCCGCGCCATAGGCGGTGGCGCCGTAGCCTCGGATGATCTGCCAGAAGTAGTAACCGCCCACGACCCAGTCGATGGTGTTCTTGCCGTTGGAAGCGAGGCGGATTTCCTGGCTGAACTGGCGCTGGCGGTTGACCTGCTGCGCTTTGGTGATGACCGGCAGCGCCGTGCTGTCGCCATCGTTCGCCGGGTCCCAGTCCCACCAGCGATAGGCGGTGATGGAGGTCAGCGCGACTTTGCCCAGATCCCAGTTGATTTCGCCCGAAAGGCCATAGCCTTTCATGTTCGATTGGTAATGGCTGTCGGCATCGCCGATGCGGGCAAAGGGATCGCGTGACGCGGGCGTATATCCAGCCCGCGCGGTGCGGATGGCGAAGCTTTCCGGGATCGGCGTGCCGTCGTCGTACCTGTCGAATGTCCCGGCCAGCACGTTCAGCACATGGTTCTGCTTCTGGCGGGAGAAATCGCCGATCAGGCGGAGAGTCAGGCGGTCGGTCGGCTTGGCCAGCAACTGCCCGCGAACGGTGAAGTTGTCATAGTCCTGGGCCTTGGCGTCCTGCGCCTTGTTGTAGAGGAACCCGTCGCGGTGGGTGTCGGCCACGCTGAGGCGGAAAGCCAGCTTGTCAGCGATCAGCGGCGCCGAGATCGAGCCGCGCACCTGATGATAGCCATAGTCGCCGATCGTTGCCTCGCCGGAAAATTCGGGTTCGAAGCTGGGCAGGCGCGACGTGATGTTGACCGCCCCGGCGGTGGTGTTCTTGCCGAACAGCGTGCCCTGCGGGCCGCGCAGGATTTCGATCTGGCTGAGATCGACGAGATCGAACTGCGATTGGCCGACGCGCCCGAAATAGACGTTGTCGATATAGATACCGACGCCGTTCTCCAGTCCGTCGTTGGTCAGCGCGACATTGGAGCCGAGACCGCGAATGTTGATGTTGGTGTTGCGCGGGTTGAAGCTGAACACCTGTAGCGAGGGAACCTGCTGCTGAACCTGTTGCAGCGTATAATCGCCGCGTCGCTCAATCGCGTCCGCGCTCAGCGTGGTGATCGCGATCGGCACATCCTGAACGTTTTCCTCGCGGCGGCGCGAAGCGGTGACGATGATGGCATCGGCGCTCCATGCATCGGAGGCGGTGTTCTCGGCGGTGTCGGCGATTTGCGTGGCCTCCGCGCTGTTGGTAGCGGCTGCATGGGCAGCAGCCGGGATGCCCAGCAGCATGGCCGCGCCGGTCAGCAAGGGCCAGCGTCGCAGTTTCGCGCGGGGAGCCGAAATGGGATAAATAGTGTTATTTTTCATGATATTGTTGGAACCCTGAACCTCTTGTGGAGGAGAAAGCGTGGCGGCGTGGGGCGGGCGTTCGGGGCCTGCCGGAACCTGTTCAGGACGCGGCGCCGCATGCCCGGCAGCCATCGAACACGAGGCCGACACGGGGGATGCGGCGCGCGGATATGCGCCGTGAAGCAGGCTCCGGCAGGCGAACCGCCCCGGCCGCCGGTGGTGTGTGTTGAAAGCGGGCAGGCGCGGTCCGTCGGTACGGCTCCGCAGGGAAGGCATGGCGGATGCGGCTGCCGGTCTGGCAGCGGCCCCGTCAGGCTTCGCTCAGCCCTGTTCTGTCATGGTCATGCGCATCGTATCACCTCATCGGTTGAGGGGAACACGATGCTTGGCGGTGTCGCCTCAGCATCGCGCGCTTTAGCGGTTGGTAACGCGGAGCAAGCTGCATCCCGATCAAAAGCCGCGGATCCCGGTGTTTGCCATCAGCGGGTGGAATCACGCCCTGCTGACAAAACCCTATCTATAAAGTGGGAATATAGTGGTCAAGCAAAGTTTACCTTTGGCCCCTGCAAGCCAGAGCATATTTCCCTCGTTTCGCCGTATATCGCCTCTGTCTTACGGATGGTTCCCTGCCGTGGTGAACATTTCACGCATTTTCGCTTTTTTAATCCCATTCATATAGTAGGTATTTTGGGGTGCAGGATAGAGCCGGGCACCTGTTCGCTGCCCAGCTTGGCGGCCTGTTGCATTTCCAGCGCATATTTTTAGACTCAAGTCTTAGAATTTTCGAATCACATATAACGAGAGGCGGAGAGCGATGGGTATGGCGGCAAATCCGGCAAAAGTGCTGGCGGGCAAAGTGGCGATGATCACCGGAGCCAGCCGAGGTATCGGGGCGGCGATCGCGCGGCGGTTTGCGGCGGAAGGCGCGGCGGTGGCGATTGTTGCCCGCACCGCCGAACCGGGCGGCAAGCTGGCGGGATCGCTGCGGGAAACGGCGGAACTGATCCGCGCAGCGGGCGGGCAATGCCACATGATCCAGGCCGATCTGGCCGATCCCGAAAGCCGTGCGCGGATCGTCCCTGAAACGATCGCGCAGTTCGGCCGTCTCGATATTCTGGTCAACAACGCGGCCTGGGCGCGGTTCATGCCCATCTGGGAGGCGAGCCCGCGCCATATGCATCTGGCCTTTCAGATGAACGTGATGGCCCCACACGAACTGTCGCAGCAGGCGTTGCCGCATATGCGCGAACGGGGGCAGGGCTGGATTCTCAACATCGGCAGCATGTCGTCCGGCCTTCCGGGCCCTGCGCCTTATGACCGGGCGGACCGCTTCACCCAATACAACCGCGAAGGGGGTGTCACCGTGTACGGCACGTCCAAGGCGGCGATGAACCGGTTGACGGCGGGCTGGGCCATCGAACTGGCGGGCAGCGGAATCGCGGTCAATGCGCTGGCCCCGGTGGGCGCGGTGGCCAGCGAAGGCGCTCTCGCCGTCGGCAACTGGGACGAACGCGACCATATCGAACCGGTCGAAGCGATGGCCGAAGCCGCGCTGCAATTGTGCTGGCGCCCGGCCGATGCACTGTCGGGCGAAATCATCTGCAGCTTGCCCCTGCTGGAACGCTTGGGTGTCCCCATCCGCACGCTGGCAGGCGATGCGGAGATTGCCGCAGCCTGATCTATTCCGCCTGTTCCGCCACCGCGCGCAGATAATGCGTGCGGCCCGAACGGATCAGGGCGATCCCCAGCGGAATGGCGATGGCCCCGGTCAGGGCGATCGCGTGGCCGACCGCGAGCGTATCGGCAAAGATGTGGTCGGTCGCGAGCGCCACGAGCAATGGCCCGAGCCCGAGCCCCACTGCGTTGTTGACGATCATGTACACCGCCGACACCCGCCCGCGCAGATCCGGCGGAGTCATGAGTTGCAGGGCAGCGGCGGTGACCCCGCTCCACGTCGCGCCGAACACGCTGAACAGCAGCACGCCGGCCAGCGCGATCCCGCGTGTGGGGGCCAGCCCCATGATGAGGCCGGCGATCAGGAAGCACACGGCGATGGCCGGGCCGACGATGAAAGGGGCATCGGGCCGGCCGCGTTTGACCAGGCGATCGTTGAGTGTGCCCGCGGTCAGCGTGCCGATCGTGCCGAAGATGATAGTGGAGAGCCCGATGATCAGGCCGATGATGTGGATCGGCATATGATGGACGCGGATGAGATAGGTCGGTAGCCACGAACCCGCGCCGAAGCCGAACAGCGACAGCAGGCCGAATCCGCCCATGATCGCGGCATAGGCGCGAAACTGGCGGCGAAGCTGGCGGCCGAGCCCGTTTACGTTGCCCGTTTGCGCTGCCGCTAGGGGCTTGCGCCGCGCCGGTTCGCGCACCAGCAGCATCAGCAACGACAGCAGCAGGCCGGGCAGGCCGACGACGATGAAGACCATCTGCCATGGCCGGACATCGCCGATCAGCGGCAGATGGGTGGCCTGGGTGGTCATCGAGGCTTCGATCACATAGCCGCCGATCAACGAAGCCAGGCCGGAGCCGACCACCACCCCGATGCCGAAGACGGACATGGCCCGTGCGAGCTGGTGGGGGCGGAAGTAATCGGTGATCATCGAATAGGCGCCGGGGCCCAGCGTGGCCTCGCCCACGCCGACCCCCATCCGGGCGAGCAGCAACTGGGCGAAATTGCCGGCAAGGCCGCAACTGGCGGTGAACAGCGACCACGCGGCGACACCGATGGAAATCAGCGCCTTGCGTGAAAAGCGATCTGCAATCGCGCCCATGGGCAGGCCCAGTATGGCGAAAAAGAATGCGAAGGCAGGTCCGATCAGGATGCTCATCTGCGTATCGCTCAATTGCAGATCGCGCTTGATGGGTTCAACCATCAGAGCAAGAATCTGCCGGTCGATAAACGAGCAGGCGTAGAGCGCGCTGAGCACGCCCACGGCAAACCAGGCGCGCAGCCCGCCTTTGCTTTGTTGATGATCGGTCATCTCAGTTGACATTGTCTTCATGTCGCTGTGCCCCTCTCGCCCGATCATGATAGTGGCTGCTTCGTCTGTTCTTTTGGCAGCACATTGCCGGGAATAGCAGGCCTATAACGCAAATCAAGAATGACTCCGCTTGTTTCCCATTGCCAACTGTGATCTACAATCGGGTGGAGAGGTTTGTATAAATGACTACCGGGTTGATGATTGACATTGCAACGGCCGGTTGGTGGCAGCACGAGGATGCGCAGGCGGCGCTGGATGGTGCCGCGCGGCTGGCTCCCCTTTGGTCGGTCGAAGACATGGACGCAGCCGGGGTTGCTCTTGCCGATATTCGGGGGATGCTGGCCTATACCGGCGGAATGCCGATCACCCGCGAAGTGATCGCGCGTTTGCCCGCGCTGGAGATCATTGTCGTCAAAGGGGCGGGGACCGATGTCGTCGACGCCGCTGCGGCGGCGGAGCGGGGCATCGTCGTGCGCAATTGCCCCGCCGCCAATACCGAAGATGTCGCCGAACTCGCTTTCGGCCTGTTGCTGGCCGCAGGGCGCGGGATCGTGTCCGCCGATGCCCATATCCGGCAGGGTGAATGGGTGAACGTCACCAGCCGGCGGGTGAGCGGGCGCACGCTAGGCCTGTTCGGCATGGGTAATATCGGGCGCGCGGTGGCGCGGCGGGCGGAAGCTTTCGGTATGCCCGTGCTTTACACTTCGCGGTCATCGCAGGCCGATCTGCCTTATCCATTCGTGTCCGATTTACGGGAACTGGCGGCGCGGGCCGATTGCCTCGTAGTGGCGGCCCCGGCCGTTGCCGAAACCCACCACGCGATCAATCGCGAGGTGCTGGAGGCTCTGGGGCCCCAGGGCGTGCTGGTGAACATCGCCCGCGGCAGTCTGGTGGATGAAGCAGCCCTTATCGCCTGCCTGTCAGACGGGCGGCTGGGTGCGGCGGGGCTGGACGTGTTTGCGGATGAACCGCGCGTACCGGAAGCCTTGCGGGCACTGCCCAATGTCGTGCTCAGCCCGCACAATGGGGCGAACACGCATGAAGCCTTCGCCGCCGTTCTGGCGAAGGCTGTCGCGGCCTTGCGGGAGCATTTCAAACTCGCCCCCTAACGAGCCGCTTGCCGGGAAGAGGAGAATGGCCATGGAAACAGTTTCTGCCGTATCGCGCACCGGCCCCGTGCCGGCGAAGGTCGCCAGCATTCTGCCTGAACAGCAGGAAGGTTTCGTCACTCCCCAGCAGCCGACGATCGAGGAAGAGCGCCTTTCGCGCAAGCAGCGGCTCGCCGCGGCTTATCGCATATTCGGCCGCTTCCGGTTCGACATGGGCGGGGCGGGGCATATCACCGCCCGCGATCCCGAATGGCCGGATCATTTCTGGGTCAATCCCTTCGGTGTGCATTTCACCAAGATTCGGGTGTCGGACCTGATGCTCGTCAATCATCGCGGGGATATCGTGCAGCCGCCCCGGCAAGTGCGGCCATGGCTCAACCGCGCGGCTTTCGCCATTCACAGTCGCCTGCATCTGGCCCGGCCCGATGTGATCGCAGCGGCGCATTCGCATTCGCTGTACGGCAAGGCCTTTTCCAGCCTCGGCACGTTGCTCGAACCGATCAGCCAGGATGCTGCGGCGTTCTACGAAAACCACGTGCTGTTCGACGATTTTACCGGGGTGGTCTACGACACCTCCGAAGGGGATCGGATCGCTGCCGCGTTGGGGGACAAGCCCGCCGCGATCCTGATGAACCACGGGCTGTTGACGGTGGGAGAATCGGTCGAAGCGGCGATCTGGCGCTATCTTTCGATGGAAAACGCCTGCCAGACCCAATTGCTGGCGCAATCGGCGGGGACCATCCGGCCGATGTTGCCCGAAGTGGCGCGGCACACCCGCTCGCAAATCGGTGACGAGTGCACCGCCTATTGCTGTTTCCAGCCCTATTGGGAATGGATCACGGCGGAAGAACCGGACCTGTTCGATTGAACATGCGTGCGGGCACGGCATCGATGATCCGGAATGGAACTCGGCAGGTGGGTGCCCTGCACTGGAATTCCGTGGGAACCCGGGTATGAAGCTGGCGCCGACCCCTGAACAATCCGCGTTCGAAGAGGGGCTGCGCCGGGCATTGGCTGCGCTGCCGGCAGGAGATGCAGCGGCGCAATGGCGCTGTCTGGCCGATCTCGGTGTCACAGGGTTGGGTATTGCCGAAGATCTCGGGGGCAGTGGCGGCGGTCGCGATGAAATCGCGCTTGCCGCGCGTCTCCTCGGCGAAGCGGGCTTGCGGACGCCTTATGCCGGGACGGTGGCCTTTGCTGCCTCCGTGCTCGCACAGGGGGCCCGGTCCGATCGTGCCGAACTGTTACGCGGGATTGCCGCGGGTGCCTTGCGCGTTGCGCCGGTCGTGGCGGAGTGGCAGCCGGATTTCACTATGAAGCGGACGGAGGCGGGCTATCGCCTGTCGGGCAAGCTCACGCTTGTTCCGGGCGGTGGCTGGGCCGATGCTTTCCTGATCGATGCCATCGATGTTGCGGGCACGCGTGTGGCTTTGTGGATGCCTGCGGATACGCCGGGCCTGTCAGTGCAACCGGTGTCGGTGGTCGATGGTTCGCTCGCCGCTGATTTCGTGTGTGCGGGGGTGGTTCTGCCGCCTACCTCCTGTCTGGCAGAGGGAGCGGAAGCGGTTGCGGCGCTGGATGGCGCTGCGGCGCTCCATCAGATGGTGCGGACCTGGGAGGCTGCTGCCGCCATTGGCGAACTGGTGCGAATGACCTGCGATCATGTCCGCACGCGCGAACAGTTCGGCCAGCCGTTGAGCGGGTTTCAGCTCATCCAGCACCGGGTGGCGCGGATGAGCGTGCTAGCAACGGAAGCGCGCGCCGCCGCCGCCTATGCGCAGGCGGAATGCGCCGCCGCGCCGCGCCGCCGGGATCGCGCGCTGTCGAGCGCTTTCGTGCGTGTGGCCGAAATCGGCGATCACGTCGCGCGCGAAGCGGTGCAATTGCACGGCGCCATCGGCTTTACCGAGGAGTGCGGTCTGTCCCGCCCGTTCAAGGCGGTGTTCGCTTTTGCGCATGAGGGGCACGGGCTGGCCTGGCACAAGCGGCGTCTGGCCGCGATCATACGGGATACGGACGAAGCGGGGCGTGCCCTCGCCTGCGCACCCGAACCGGGGCAGGATGATGCCGATGGCATGTCGCTCACCCTCGCGCCGGAGGATGAGGCGTTCCGGCGTGATGTCGCTGCGTTCGTGGCGGAGGCAATGGACAGTGATCTGCGTCGGGGCGCGCGGCTGGCGGTAGGGGTTTTCCCGGAACCCGATGTTGCCGGACCATGGCACCGCAAACTTTACGAGCAAGGCTGGATCGCGCCTTATCTCCCGCGCGAAGCGGGTGGCACGGGCTGGACACCGGTGCAGGCCTACCTTTTCGAACATGCCTGCGCACGCGGCGGGGCGCCTTCGCTCCAGCTTCAGGGGCTGCGGATGCTGGCTCCGGTCTTGCTGCATTATGGCACGCCTGAGCAAATTGCGCGTTATCTGCCGGGCATTCTTTCGGGCGATGACCTGTGGTGCCAGGGTTATTCCGAACCCGGCGCAGGCTCCGATCTGGCGGCCTTGCGCACGCGTGCGGTGGCGGATGGCGCGGATTACGTCATCAACGGTTCGAAAATCTGGACCACGCAGGCCCAGCACGCCAGCCATATGTTCGCGCTGGTGCGCACCTCGCAGGAAGGGCGGCGGCAGGAAGGGATCAGCTTCCTCCTGATCGACATGGCCACGCCGGGGATAGAGATCCGCCCGATCCGGACGCTGGCGGGTGAACTGGAATTCAACGAGGTGTTCTTCGACAACGTTCGCGTGCCGCAGGTCAATCTTCTCGGTGCGGAAAACGGTGGTTGGGAATGTGCGAAGTACCTGCTTGATTTCGAACGGGGAGGCAGCACTGTTTCAGGCCCGTTGCGGGCCTATTTCGCCCGGGCCGTAGGCACCTTGGAAGACGGCGACGATACGCTGGATGACCGGCTCGCCAGCGTGGCGGCGGCGCTCGATGCGCTGGAAATGGGCGAACTGCTCGCGATGGCGCAGACTGACAGTGCTGCATCGGGGCATGTCGCGGCATCGGCCCTGAAACTGCGCATGGCCGAAGTGCGCCAGCAGATCGGTGCTCTCGCGGCCGATGGGCTGGGCAGGGATGCGCTGCGCTGGCCTGCCGCCCGACCGCTTCACCATCAACCGGTGCAGGCCCTGGCCGAAGAACAAAGGGTGGCGATTGTCCCCAATCATTTCAACGATCTGGCCTATTCGATCTTCGCCGGATCGAGCGAGATTCAGCTATCGATCATCGCCAGCGCATTGAGCCTTCGAGGAGGACGGAAATGAGCGGCACGACGCAAGTACGGCCTGAACCGGGTGAAGGCATGGCCATGCTCCGCTCCCTACTCGATCCGCAAAGTGTGGCGATCATTGGCGCGACGCCGGAACTGGGGCGGATCGGCGGCATTCCGCTGGCGGGGTTGTTGGCGCATGATTTCCCGCGCGAGCGTATCCTGCTGGTCAATCCCAAGTATGACGCGATCGAGGGGATTCCTTGCTATCCCGATATCGCGTCCCTGCCGTGGACGCCGGACCTCGCGATCGTTGCCGTGGTCGCGCCTGTTGCCATTGCCAGCCTTTACGCGCTCGACACGCTGGGCGTGCCCGCTGCGGTAGTGTTTGCCGCGGGTTTCGGTGAAGACCCGACTGACGGTGGCGCGCGGCTAGAGGCGGAGCTGCGCGCTTTCTTGGCGCAAAGCACGATGCATGTGGCCGGGCCCAACACGATGGGCGTGGCCAACATTCGCGAAGGGATTTGCGCATCTTTCCTGACCACGCTGGCGGAAGATCTGCCCAAGGGGCCGCTGGCACTGATCGGGCAGAGCGGCAACAGCGTCAGCATGATGGCCGCCGATGCCCGCGATTTCGGGTTGGGCATGTCCTATTTCGTCTCGACTGGTAACGAGACGAGTGTCGAGTTCAGCCGCTATTGCGAGCATTTCCTGGCCGATCCAGGCACCGGCGCGGTGCTCGGCTATTGCGAACAGTTGCGCGATGGTCCCGCATTCCTCGACGTTGCGGTCAGGCTGCGCGAAGCGGGCAAGCCGATGTTCCTGGCCAAGGTTGGCCGGTCGGACAAGGCCCGCGAAGCGACTCTGTCGCACACCGGCGCGATGGCGGGCAATGCCGCCGTGCATGATGCGGTGTTCGGCCAACTGGCTATCGCCGCCTGCCGCGATCCAGCGGAAGTGATGGATATGGCGCGGCTGTGGGCGACAGGTGCGAAGGTTACCCGGCCCGGCGTCTGCATCGTTTCGTTATCGGGGGCTGGTTGCGCCTTTCTGGCCGACATGTTCGCCGATGCGGGTGTGCCTGTGCCGTCTCTCTCTTCCACGGCACAGGCCGCCTTGAGCGCGATCATCCCGAGTTACGGCATGGTCAGCAACCCGATCGATCTGACGGGCAACGTGATCAACGACATGAGCCAGCTGCGCGCGGTGATGGAAGTGTTGGCCACGGTCGAAGAGGTCGATTGCATCGTGATCTACATCATGGGGTCACTGCTCGATGCCGCGGCGCCGATCCTGATGGACATGCGCCGAAAAACGGACAAGCTGATTGTCGCACTCGACCCGTCGCATGCGCAGTCTGCCCCTGCCTTGCGCGCTGCCGGGGTGGAGGTTTTCACCGATAGCCTGCGGACTGCCGCCAGCCTCGCCACCTTTCTCGACTGGCGCCAGGCGTGGGCCGCACCGCTGTGGCGGCCGCGTGCCGTGCCGCCCACGCCCATGCCCGGCTGGATAGCCGATCTGGTGCGGGGCGGGCGGCGCACGCTCAACGAAGCGGAAGTGAAGCGGCTTCTGGCCGATGCCGGGATTTCGGTTGTCAGCGAAAGCGTGGCCGTGGACGAGGCGGAGGCGCTGCGGGCCGCCGATGCGATCGGCTATCCCGTCGCCCTCAAGCTGTTGAGCAACGAGATCGCCCACAAGAGCGATATCGGCGGGGTGGAACTGGGGATTGGCGATACCACAGCGCTCCGTGCGGCGTGGGCGCGCATCATGGACAATGCGCAGCGGCAAAGATCGGATGCCGCGATAGAGGGCATGGTCGTGCAGGCCATGGCGCAGGGTCCGGAATTCCTGATCGGGCTGACCCGGGATGCGACATTCGGGGCTGTGCTTACCGTGGGGTTGGGTGGGGTCTATACCGAACTGTTCCGGGACGTTTCCCTGCGGGTGCTGCCGGTGGACCGAGGAATGGTCGAAGGCATGCTGGCTGAGCTGCGGTGCGCCCCCTTGCTGGAGGGCTATCGTGGGCAGCCGCAGGCCGATCGCGAGGCTCTGGTCAGCATGATCCTCGCACTGGCGGACTTCTTTGAAAGGCATCCTTTTCTGGCCGAGCTGGAACTGAATCCGGTTATCGTCGGCGCGCGGGGCTGCACGGCGGTGGATGGCCTTGCGGCCATTGCTGGCCAATAGAAAAATGTCCCGTATAATCCCAACTGTTCAGCGACATTAGGAAGAGACTTTGTCCACCATTCCGCCCGTTTCCAAGGATGATATCGAACGTTACGTGTTGCTGCTCTTTTTCGGGCTGATGAATGTCACGAAGGAGTCCGATGCCCTGCTGGTGCGGCGCGGATTATGGCGCAACCATCACCGTGTGCTGGATACCTTGAGCCGCGGCGTGGCACGCAGCCTCAGCGAACTCGCCAACCGCAACGGCACATCCAAGCAGGCCCTGCACAAATCCATCCAGGGGCTGCTCAAGGCCAAGCTGGTGCAGGTGGAAACCGATCCGCTGCATCGCCGGGCGAAATCGGTCAAGCTCACCCCTGCGGGGCGCCGCTTCGAAGCGGTGCTCGACGATTGCCAGCATCGCCTGTTCTATGAAGTGGCCGAAGCGGTCGGCAGGGAAAAGATGGAAATCTGGGCCGAAGTGATGGAGGCTCTGACCAACGTGCCGGTGGCCGACCCCAAGCGGGCCCGCAAGGGCACGCAGGCGAAAGATCCCTTTGCCGCCCCTTCTACCGTCTATTCGCTGGAAGAGAAATCCTAGCCCTGCCTGTGTAGAGGGGCCTGAGTGCAAGAAAATAGCGCGCCATGCGATGGGCGCGCTATTCGTTCTTCGCATGTCCGCAAAGGGGTCTGGACACTGCGGAGGAGCCGGTTATCGCAGGATTCAGGTCTTCTGAAGCCCTGCTTGGCGCTGTTTTTCCCAAAGCTGGTATTCCTTGGCCACGCCTTTATCCCGTTCCTCCATGCCCACCGCATGGTTGGCTTCGGCCCAATCCCAGCTATCGCGCCGTGACTGGTTGCGGCGCTGGATATGCGGGATGACATATTCCGCCATCAGTTCGTAATGGCGCTTGGTGGCCGGGAAATCCGCCCAGTTGTGCGCGCAGTCGAGCAGGACGCCGAACCCGCCGTTGGATTGTTCCCACAAGCGGTCGATACGCGCGATAAGATCGTCCGGCGTGCCGATAACTGTGTGCTGGGCAATCATCGCGTCGATCTGTTCGTCCAGCGTCGCCTGGTGGGCGCCGGGCTTGGCCACCGGGAATGTCGCCACCCGCTGAAAATATTCCAGCCACTGGCCCAGCCCATGGCGGACGTTCTGGCGCGCCTGCTCGCGCGTTTCGGCGATGTGGAAGTTGCCTACCACGCGCCAGTCGGCCCGGTTGATCGTCTGCCCATGCTGCGCGGCGGCCTCGTTCCATATGTCGTATGCCGCTTGCAGCGCGTTGAAGGCGGCATCAGATGAGGTGGTAGCCGAAAGCAGGCCCAGCCCGTACGTGCCCGCGATACGGGGGCCGCCGGGCGATACCGCGGATGACATGAAGATTTTCGGCATAGGCCGGGTGTAGGGCAGGACATGGCACCGGGCGTCCTGCAAGGTCCAGTGATCCGTCTTCATCGAAACCGTTTCACCGCGCAGCAGCGGCAGCAGGGCATCGAAGCCTTGCATGATGTTCTCGCGCAGTTCGGTCTGCGCTCGCCCGATCATGTGGACATCCGAGGGGAGGGCGCCGGGGCCGAAGCCGAACATCACCCGCCCCCTTGTCTGGTGGTCGAGCTGGATAATGCGATCCGCCGTCATCAGCGGATTGTGATAAGGCAACGAGATCACGCCGGTTCCGAAGCGGATGTGTTTGGTCCGCTCGGCCGCTGCGGCGATGAATATCTCAGGAGAGGCGACCACTTCCACCCCGGCGGAATGGTGTTCGCCCATCCACACCTCATCGAAACCCAGCCGATCAAGATACTCACACAGTTCAAGGTCGCGATGCAGCGACAGATGGAAGCTCTTGCTCAAATTGGCGTGATAGGGGGCCATGAAGGCGCCGAATTGCAGCGCGCTTTTTTCGAGGGTGGGCATAGATCGCTCTCCTGCTCGCGGACGGGTGTGCCGTTCCTTATCTGCCGGTGAAGCTATCCCTTTGTCAGTCAATCGTCAACCGGGTTGTCAATTGTCAAAACGAGTTTCCCGAAATGGGCGGAGGTTTCCATGCGCTTGTGGGCTTCTGCCGCCTGCGCCAGCGGGTATGTGCGATCGATGATCGGCCCTGCCGCTCCCTGCTCGAACAGGGGCCAGGCCATTTCCCGCAGGGCGGCGGCGATGGCGCCCTTGTAGGCGATGGGCTTGTCGCGCAGCGTGTTGCCGCTGATCGTGATGCGGTGGGTCATGATGCGGTCGATGCGGATGCCGTCGGCAACCAGCCCGTCGATCGCGGCGATCAGCGCGATACGGCAGTCGGGAGCCGCCGCAGCGATATTGCGGGCGAGATAACGGCCGCCGACCATGTCGAGGATGACATCGACACCGCGCCCGCCGGTCGCGTCCTGCACGACTTCGACGAAATCCTGTTCGCGATAGGGGATTGCGGTGACGGAAGGCATGCGGTTCAGCCGAGCGACCTTGTCGGATGTGCCGGCGGTGGTGAAGATTCGTGCGCCGCGTGCTTGCGCAAGCTGGATGGCGGCGAGACCGATCCCGCTGCTTCCGCCGTGGATCAGCACGCTTTCCCCCGCGCGCAGCCCGGCGAAAAGCACCAGATGCGCCCATACGGTGAACCAGTTTTCGGGTATGGCGGCAGCCCGCGTCATGTCCATGCTGGCGGGCATAGGCAGGCACAGCGCGGCTTCTGCGATGCAGTGCGTGGCATAGCCGCCACCTGTGACCAGCGCAGCGACGCGGTCGCCCGGAACAGGCCATGGCACGCCGGGGCCGGTGGCCGCGACCACCCCGGCGACTTCCAACCCGGGAATGTCGGATGCGCCCGGCGGCGGCGGATACTGGCCTTGCCGCTGGAGAATGTCGGGCCGGTTGACCCCGGCGGCGTGCACGGCAATCAGCACCTCTCCCGGCCCCGGGGAGGGCCTTGGCCGCTGCGTCAGTTGCAGGCGATCCGGTCCGCCATAGCCGGCAATGGCAATTGCATGCATGAGAGGGAAGGGCGGCTCTGTCCGGTGGCCCATACCTTAGCCGCGCCCGATAAAGGGCATGGCGGTGGCCATCACGGTCATGAACTGGACATTGGCGTCCAGCGGCAGGCTCGCCATCTGCGCCACGCACTGGCCGACCAGTTCGACCGCCATGGTCGGCTCCTGGGCCACCCGCCCATCGGCCTGAAGGACGCCGGTATGCATGGCCTGCGTCAGATCCGTGGCGGCATTGCCGATATCGATCTGGCCGCAGGCGATATTGTACCGTCGCCCTTCAAGCGATGTAGACTTCGTCAACCCGGTTATCGCATGTTTGCTGACCGTGTAGGCAGTAGACAGGGGGCGAGGGACATGGGCGGAGATCGAGCCGTTGTTGATGATCCGCCCGCCGGGTCTGTCCTGCCGCTTCATCAGGGCGAAGGCGTGCTGGGTGCAGAGGAAGGCGCCGGTGACATTCACGTCGATCACGCTTTGCCAGTCTGCCAGCGGAATATCCTCGATCGGGCTTGGCATCATGCCTGTCCCGGCGTTGTTGAACAGCAGGTCGAGCCGTCCAAACCGTTGCGCAATGAAGGAAAACAGCGCGTCTACCGAAGACAAATCGCTTACATCTGCGGTTCTGGCCACGGCCCCCGAGATATCCGCCGCGGCACTCTCCAACGGTTCCGGCCGGCGGCCTGCAAGCACCACGGTATAGCCGATCCCGGCCAGTGCCACGCCGGCAGCACGGCCAATCCCGGTCCCACCCCCGGTGATCAATGCAATGGGCATCCTGGTGTCGCTCCCTTCGTTCTGTCCGCGTGTGCCGGGCTGCACGATTTTAATCCCGCCCTGATGGACCAGTTATACGAATTGTAATCCTGGTTGACAAATAGAGTGCTAAAATACATTCTCGTGCAAACGGAATAAATGAAAACCCTATATAAATAAGGGGGTAAGTGGGAGAATGGCCAGATTTCATAAAGGGATTCTGTGGTGACGATCCGCAGAAGATCGGCTGAATGGTTTGGCCTCGAAAGTACGACGGGCTTGATTCATCGGGCTTGGTTGCGCAATCAGGGGCTCCCGGGCGACGTGTTTGACGGGCGCCCGGTTATCGGCATCTGCAACAGCTGGTCGGAACTGACGCCATGCAACGCGCATTTGCGCGATCTGGCCCAGCATGTGAAATATGGCGTGCTCGAAGCCGGCGGGGTGCCGTTCGAATTTCCGGTCATGTCCTTGGGCGAAACGGTCATGCGGCCGACGACCATGCTCTACCGCAATCTTGCCAGCATGGAGGTGGAGGAATCGCTCCGTGCCAGCCCGGTGGATGGCGTGGTGCTGCTGTGCGGTTGCGACAAGACGACCCCGGCAATGGTCATGGGCGCGGCCAGCGTGGATTTGCCCACGGCAGTCGTTTCGGGCGGGCCGATGCTCAACGGCAAGTTTCAGGGGCGCAATATCGGTTCGGGCACCAGCCTGTGGACGATGGCGGACGATGTCCGGGCGGGCCGTATGGGCCTTGACGAGATGCTTTCGGCCGAAGCGGGTATTTCGCGCTCCGCAGGCACCTGCATGACCATGGGTACGGCCTCTTCCATGGCGGCGGCGATGGAAGTGATGGGGCTGGCCTTGCCGGATAACGGAGCGATCCCCGCCGTGGATTCGCGCAGGCAGATGCTGGCGCGGGAAACCGGGCGCGCAATTGTCGGTCTGGTGGAGGCGGAACGGCCGTTGTCGTCCATCGTCACCCGGGCGAGCTTCGAGAACGCGTTACGCGTGAATGCGGCGCTGGGCGGATCGACCAATGTCGTCATCCATTTGCTGGCGATTGCCGGGCGGTTGGAAATCTCCCTGACGCTGGACGATATCGACCGGCTCAACCGCGATATTCCCCTGTTGGCGAACATCATGCCGGGCGGCGCCTATCTGATGGAGGATTTCTATTACGCAGGCGGCGTGGCGGCGATCTTGCGGGAACTGGGGCGGCATATCGATGGCAACGCAGCGACAATTACCGGAACACTGGCGGACACTTTGTCTGGCGTGCGCAACTGGAACGACGATGTCATTCGCCCGCTTGCCAAACCTTTGAAGCCGGAAGGAGGGGTGGCGGTCTTGCGCGGCAACATTGCCCCCGATGGGGCGGTAATCAAGCTGGCGACGATCGATCCGGCACTGCAGCGCCATCGCGGTCCGGCAGTGGTGTTCGACGGGGTGGCCGATCTCAAGGCGCGGATCGACGATCCTGCGCTGCCGGTGACGGCGGACAGCGTGCTGATCCTGCGCGGGGCCGGGCCGCGTGGCTATCCGGGCATGCCCGAAGCGGGCAGCTTGCCGATTCCGCGCAAGTTGCTGGAGCAGGGCGTGACAGACATGCTGCGCCTGTCCGATGCGCGGATGAGCGGGACATCGGGGGGCTCCGTCATTCTCCACGCCGCACCCGAAGCGGCGGCGGGCGGGCCGATTGGCCTGATCGAGGATGGCGACATCATCGAACTCGACGTGTCCGCCCGGCGGCTTCTCCTCGATGTGCCCGATGCCGAACTTGAGCGGCGCAAGCGGGCTGCCCCGCGCAGCTGGGCGCCCGTCTACACGGGCGGTTACGCCGACCTTTACACCGCGCATGTCGAGCAGGCGGACAAGGGGGCGGATTTCGACTTTTTGAAAGGGCGGCGGGGGGCGCAGGTCCCGCCCGCGCACTGACACGTGATGAAGCGTTGAAAATCAAAAGCGAAACGCGAACAAAGGAGAGGGCCACATGACATCGATGACAATCACGCCACGGCGGCTGGTTCTGGCCGCGGGCGGCAGCATTCTGGCACTGGCCCTGGCGGACCCGGTGTTCGCCCAGGATGCCGCGCCCGCCCCGGCGGAAACGCAACGCATCATGACATCGGCCGACGATATCATCGTGACCGCACGGCGGCGCGAGGAGCGGCTGCAGCAAGTTCCCGTCGCGGTGACGGCGATATCGGGCGAAGATCTGGCCCGGCAGTCGATCGTCACGCTGTCCGACCTGACGACCAAGGTCCCCGCGATCCAGATCATGCCGACCGCATTCGGCGCGAACATCCCGCGTTTCGTGGTCCGCGCGCAGTCGCAGTTCGAACCGCTCTTCGCGCAAGACCCCTCGGTGGCGGTCTATTTCGCCGATGTGGTGCAGGCGCGTGCGCATGGCGTGAACGGGGCGATGTACGATCTGGCCTCCGTCCAGGTGCTGAAAGGGCCACAAGGCACGCTGTTCGGGCGCAATTCGACCGGCGGTGCGGTGCTGATCGTGCCCAAGGCCCCGACCGACCAGTTCGAGGGCTATGGCGTGGTCGAGGCGGGCAATTACGGCCTGTGGTCGTTCGAGGGCGCGCTCAACGTGCCGGTTTCGGATGACCTGCAGATCCGCCTGTCCGGCCGCCGCTACACCCACAACGGCTATACCAGGGAAGTGAACAGCGGGATCGGCTTCGACGATGCCGACAACTGGTCGCTGCGGCTGGGGGTGAAGGCCAATCTTGGCGACCGGATCACCAACACCCTGTTCGTCAACAATTTCAAGGCGACGGAAAACGGCTCGGCGCTGAAGCTGTTCAACGCCCGCCCCAATCTGGCCAACTATACGCTGGGCGTGCCGGCGCTGGCCGAATTCGCGGCCAGCCAGAACGAAGGGTTCCGCACCGTGCGCACGGCATTCGGCCGCAAGACCGCGCGGGTGAAGACCTTCGGCGTGGAGAACACCACGGTGTTCGAGCTGAGCGACGATGTTTCGATCAAGAACATCTTCGGCTATCGGTTCGTGAAGTCCGACGTGCCGTTCGATTTCGACGGGACCGAGCAGAAGATGTACGAAGGCCGCGTCGCGCTGCGCGGGCGGCAATACAGCGACGAACTGCAACTGGTCGGTAAGTTCGGTGCGCTGGATTTCATCGGCGGCGCCTATGTGTTCAAGGAAAGCGGACAGGAAATCCAGGACACCCTGCTCGACTACCGCCCGGTCTTCCTGCAGGATGCACAAGGGGTGGCCCATGTGAAGAACAAGAGCCAGTCGCTCTTCGCGCAGGGAACGTTCCACGTGCCGGGGGTGGAAGGGCTCTCGCTCACCGCGGGCGTGCGCTACACCTGGGATCAGCGTGAAATGACCCGGATCGCCTATAACAGCGGCAATTGCGCGCTGCTTTCGGCCGATCTCGGCGGCGTGCCGATCAGCCCGTGCGAACGGACCGGCAAATACCGCCACAAGGAACCGACCTATACGCTGGGCATCGACTGGCAGATCGACCCTTCGCGCCTCGTCTATTTCGTCACCCGCAAGGGCTATCGTTCGGGTGGGATCAACCAGCGCGCCAACCTGCCTTCGCAATATATCCCCTATCAGCCCGAAATCGTGACCGATTACGAACTGGGGCTGAAAGCGGACTGGGATCTGGGCGCGGTGGGCAAGCTGCGCACCAACATCGCGGGCTTCATCCAGGACTACAAGGATATCCAGCGCACACAGACGCAGACCGTCGGCGTCGCTCCCAACACGATCCTGATCACCAATGTCGTCAATGCGGCAAAGGCCAAGGTCAAAGGGGTGGAAATCGATGCGACCTGGAACCCGATCCCGGCCATCACCCTGCGCGGCTACTACAGCCTAGCTGATGCCAAGTATAAGAACTGGGATGTGCCGATCGTCGGCGGCGCGGTGCAGGACCGTTCGGACTATCCCTTTGCCAACGTGCCGAAGAACAGCGGCGGCGCCAGCGCCACTTTCCGCTATCCGCTGGGGGGCGATGGGGGCGAACTGGCTCTGTCGGGCGATGTCTATTCGCAGTCCAAAGTGCAGATCTCGGACGACAACATCCGGCCTGAAGGCGTCAATCCCGGCTACACCGTGTTCAATGCCCGGCTGGAATGGAACGATGTCATGGGAACTCGCCTCAGTCTGGCCGGCTGGGTGCGTAATATCGGCAAGGAAAAGTACTATACCAGCGGGGTGAGCGTGGCCGGGGCGGGGCTGGGCTACACTGTCAAGACTATCGGTGCGCCGCGCACGTTCGGCGTTTCCGCACGCTACGACTTCTAGGATGTGAAGGTTTGAGAGGGCTGCCGGAGCGGGAGGGGTTACAGACCTGCCGCTCCGGCATGCCGTCTATTTATGCGCGGCGCTGCCGAGCCGGTGGTAGAGCTGGGCGAACTTCACCGACTTGGGATCGTTTTCGACGATCTTGAGATAATGGAGCACGGCCTCGCGCAGCAGATCGAAATCCGCAGTCGACAGGACGGCGCGGGAACGGAGCGGTTCACTCATGGCACTTCTCCTTTCAAAAGGTGGGCCAGCCTGCGGCTTTATGTCGCGAACTGGTTCCCCCAGCGGCTTTATGCCGCGAACTGGTTCATCGTGTTGTCCTTGCCGCCGGCCTTCAGCGCGGCCTCGCCGGCAAAGTATTCCTTGTGATCGTCGCCGATGTCGGAACCGGCCATATTCTGGTGCTTCACGCAGGCGATCCCCTGGCGGATTTCGGCGCGCTGGACATTGCGGACGTAGCCCAGCATGCCCTGATCGCCGAAATATTCGCGGGCGAGGTTGTCGGTGCTGAGCGCGGCCGTGTGATAGGTCGGCAGCGTGATCAGGTGATGGAAAATCCCTGCCCGGGCGGCGGCGTCGCGCTGGAAGGTGCGGATGCGTTCGTCCGCTTCCTCGGCCAACTCGGTCCCGTCGTAATCCGCGCTCATCAGCCGGGCCCGATCGTAAGCCGACACGTCCCGCCCTTCCGCTTGCCAACGGTCATACGCTTGCTGGCGGAAATTCAGCGTCCAGTTGAAGCTGGGCGAATTGTTATAGACCAGCTTGGCATGGGGCACGACTTCGCGGATGCGATCGACCATGCCCGCGATCTGTTCGATATGGGGCTTTTCGGTTTCGATCCACAAGAGGTCCGCCCCGTGCTGGAGGCTGGTGATGCAGTCGAGCACGCAGCGATCCTCTCCCGTGCCGCTGCGGAACTGGTAGAGATTCGAGGGTAGCCGTTTCGGACGCATCAGCTTGCCGTTGCGGGTGAGGAGAACCTCACCGTGGCCCACGGCATCGGGCGAGATCTCTTCGCAATCGAGGAAGGCGTTGTAGCGGTCCCCGATATCGCCCGCTTCGCGGGTATAGGCGATCTGCTTGGTCAGCCCCGCGCCGAGCGAATCCGTGCGGGCGACGATCACCCCGTCCTCGACCCCCAGTTCCATGAAGGCGTAACGGACCGCGCGGATTTTGGCGAGGAAGTCCTCGTGCGGGACGGTCACTTTGCCATCCTGATGGCCGCACTGCTTTTCATCCGAAACCTGATTTTCGATCTGGATGCAGCAGGCGCCCGCTTCGATCATCTTCCTGGCGAGCAGATAGGTCGCCTCGGCATTGCCAAAGCCCGCGTCGATATCCGCGATGATCGGGACGATATGCGTCTGATGATGGTCGATCTCGGCCTGGATCTGGTGCGCCCTGACTTCGTCCCCCGCTTCGCGCGCCTGATCCAGCGCGCGGAACAGCAGGCCCAGCTCGCGGGCGTCGGCCTGGCGCAGGAACGTGTAGAGTTCCGCGATCAGCGCCGGAACGCGGGTCTTTTCGTGCATCGATTGATCGGGCAGCGGGCCGAATTCGCTGCGGAGCGCGGCGACCATCCAGCCGGAGAGGTAGAGATAACGGCCCTTGGTGCTGCCGAAATGCTTCTTGATGGAAATCATCTTCTGCTGGCCGATGAAGCCATGCCAGCAGCCGAGCGACTGGGTGTAGGCAGCCGGGTCCGCATCGTAGGCCGCCATATCCTCGCGCATGATCCGCGCGGTGTAGCGGGCGATGTCGAGCCCCGTGCGGAAGCGGTTTTGCAAGCGCATGCGGGCCACGGCCTCCGCTTCAATCCCGCTCCAGGTGGTGGGGAAGCGGCCGATCTGGTTGCCCGCTTCGGCGATGGTCTGCTGGTATGTCATCACGTCATATTCCTTGCTTGGGGTCCAGCCCTCTGCCGTTGGGCAGGTCACAAGCGTGGGATGACGGGAAAGGGGGTGGCGGAAAAGGTGGCGTAAAGTCGGGTTGTAAGGCTTTACATATTTTCTTTGTAAAGTTGTCCTATCATGACAAAATGCCTGCATGGCCGAATCCAGACCGCTCTATCTTGGCCCGCGCCTGCGCCGGTTGCGCCGCGAACTGGGGCTGACCCAGCAGGCGATGGCGCAGGATCTCGCCATTTCGCCCAGCTACGTCGCGCTGCTTGAACGCAACCAGCGGCCTCTGACGGCGGATCTCCTGCTGCGGCTGGCGAAAAGCTATGCGCTCGATCTGGCGGATTTCGCCGGGGAGGATCAGGCCGATTACGCCAGGCGGATCGGCGATGTGCTGCGCGATCCGATCTTCGCCGATATCGATCTGCCCGCGCTGGAAGTGGCCGATCTCGCCACCAGCTTCCCGGGAGTGAGCGAGGCGCTGCTGCGGCTCCATGGCGCCTATACGCGGGAGCAGCAGGCGCTCGCCGAACAGCGGGAGGTGCCCGGCGGCGCATTGGCGCACGATCCGGTGACGGAAGCGCGCCGCTTTGCCGCCGCGCGGCGCAATTATTTCCCCACGCTCGATACCAGAGCGGAAGCGCTGGCGGCGGAGATCGCACAGAAAGGCGGCCCGGCGGAATGGCTGGGGGCGGTGCAGGGCATTCGCGTGCGCTTCCTTCCGCCCGAGGTGATGGCGCATGCGCTGCGCCGGTTCGACCGGCACAACCAGCAATTGCTGATCAACGACACGCTGGACAGCGCCAGCCGCAATTTCCAGATCGCGACCCATATCGCCTACATCATGATGGGGCGCGATATCGGCGCGATCATGAAGGAGGAGGGATTTTCCAGCCCGACCGCCGCCAATCTCGTCAGGCGTGCGTTGGCTTCCTACGGTGCGGCGGCGTTGCTTATGCCTTACGAGCGCTTTGCACGGGCGGTTGAGGCGCGCGGTTATGACATCGAGACGCTAAGCCGTTTGTTCGGCACGAGTTTCGAGCAGGTCGCGCATCGCCTCACCACGCTCAACAAGCCGGGCATGGCGCGCATTCCGTTCTTCTTCATCCGCGTGGATCAGGCGGGCAATGTCTCCAAGCGGCTGGATGGCGCGGGCTTCCCGTTCGCCGCGCACGGTGGCGGCTGCCCGCTGTGGAGCGTCCATTCGGTGTTCGGGACACCGGGTGAAATCGTCACCCAGTTCCTCGAACTGCCCGATGGACAACGGTTTTTCTCCATCGCCCGCGCGGTCAGGGCGGGCGGGGGTAGCTATGGGCAGGCCGCGGTCACCCGCGCTATCGCGCTGGCCTGCGCGGCGGAACATGCGCCGCAGCTTGTCTATGCGCAGGGCGTGGACCCGCGGGAAGCGGCGGCCACGCCCATCGGTGTAACCTGCCGCCTGTGCAACCGCGCCGATTGCGCCGCGCGCGCCGTGCCCCCGGTGGGCCGCGATATCCTGTCCGACGAATACCGCCGCGCGCCCAGCCCGTACAGTTTCGACGACGTGTGATGCGCCGCCGAAACTGACGGGATCGCTCAGCCTGCGGTGCCGGACTTCAGGTGCTTGATCCGGTTCTGCAACCAGCCGACCAGCCAGAAATTGCCGGTCACATGCTCCGTTTTCGCGGATTCCAGCAAGGTTTCATGCACCGTGATCGTCAGCGCGCGGGCAGCGGCGTTCTGCGGTTCGGCATTCAGCACGATATCGAGCAGGTGCAGCGCCTTCTCGTATTCCCCCGCATCCGATTTTGCCTGCGCGCGGGCAATCAGTGCATCTGCCCCGCCTGCCAGTTCGATGAGATCGGCATGCACTTCGCGTTGGGGCACGGCGTAGAGTTCGGTCGTCGATTCATGCTTGAACCATCCGGCATAATTTTCCCAGATCGCCCGGATGCTCCAGATCAGCTTGCCATAGCCCTGCCCCACTTCGCAGGCGGCGGGGAGGCTGATTTCGTTCTGCAATGTCGCCAGATCCTTGCCTGTGTTCATGCCGTTGACGACTCCATCGTGCACATGGTGGATCGCATCGCGATAGGCGGTGAGTTCGGCCTCGATCACCTCCGCGCCGACGACCGGTTCGTGATGGCCATAGACCAGCAGTTCGGGCTTCAGGTCCATCACCACTTGCGCGGCGGCGGCGCAGGTCAGCGCATCGCGATAGCGGTCCCCGCGAATGGTGACGAGATTGGGGAAGTGGCCGAAGGGACAGCCGAACAGATTGCCGGTGAAGACGATCCTGTGCTGCGGCAGCCAGACCACGAGGGAATCGTTCGTTTCCGCCCCCGGCACCGCGATCAGCACGACATCGAGACCGCCCAGTGAGAATTCGTGGCGATCTTCGAACGTCACATCGGGCGTCGGCTGATCCTGAGGGTTTATCTGGGTGTAGCCCGCCTGTGCGTAGCGCTTGAACACTTCCTTGAATTCGTCCTGGAAGCGGAAGGCGGAACGGGCGGAGCGGAACGTCTGCAACCGCGCATCATACGCCTGGTGCTCCGCATTCCCGGCCTGCGCGATGTAGGTGAGGCCGGGATGGAGATCGCGGAAATACTGCACGCCGCCCAGATGATCGACGTGCCCCTGCGTGGTGATGACATAGCGGAACGGCACGTCGGAAAACTTCGCCAGATTGTGCCGGTGGACGGGCGCTTCGAAACCCATGCCGGTGTTGAGCAGAATGCCGCCTTCGGGCGTTTCGATCAGATAGACGTTGGAATTGCCTTCCGACATTACGATGAAATCGTTCACCCGCCCGCAGTTCTGGTCGAACTCGGCGGCGGCGGGCCCCACGCGGCGGCTTTTGTAGATCGGCTCTCTCATATTCGGTTTCTCGCTGTGTTGGGCGCCGTTCAGGCGCGCTCCGCCTTCACCGGGAAGGCGTCGAAATAGAACTGGAAACGGGCACGCAGGGTATCGGGATCGACACCGAAATCGCGCTTGAGATTGTAGATCAGGCGGCCTTCCTTGCCGCGTGGGTGCGCCTCCATATGGGCCGCGATTTCGCCGCGCGCCCGGTCGGTCAGTGGCATCTGCGCCTTATCCATGATCCGGGCGACCATGGCGATATCGTCGGCCATGAATTCGTGGAACGGCACGTCGATGCTCTGCGCTTCGGGCCACACGCCGCGGTCGGCCATGCAGCCGCGCAGCAGATGTTCCACCCGGTCGGCCCAGTAGGCGATCAGCCACGGGGCATCGACTTCGGTGCGCTGCATGCGCGAGGAGTAGGCCTGCATGGTGACGGCGGACTGGATCACCGCCACCGGATCGCGGTGGGTGATCGCCACGGTCGCATCGGGGAACGTCGCTTTCAGCACCGGCAGCTGTTCGAGATGCTGCGGGCATTTGAGCACCCAGCGCTGCCGCCCGTGCTGCCCGCCGCTCCGCCGCCCGCGTTGCCATTGCAGCAGCTTGAGCACCGTTTTCATATACGCGTAATGCGGGGTCTGATCGGTGGCGTAGTAGTGATCGCGCCAGCGCGGCACCCGCCCGATCCATTCGAAATTGTAAGAGGCGAAATCCGGCCCCATCAGTTCCAGTTCTTCGTGGATATGATCGGGGTTCATCGGATGCATCGCCGCGATCAGCGGAGACGAGCGCTGCGATTGCGCCCAGGCATCGGCACAGCGTTGATAGCGCGGATCGATACCGCCGGGCAGCATGGCTTCGCTTGGCAGCGGCACGGGTTCGTAGCTTTCCCACAGCGGCAGTGATTGCAGGCGGGTGTCCGCCGCGATCAGATTGACCAGATGGGTGGTGCCCGAACGCGGCAACCCGGCGATGACGATCGGCCGGTCGATCACTTCGTCATGGATTTCGGGGTGGCGCTGCAAAGTGTCGTGGATCAGCAGCCGGTTGGCGGCATAGCGCGTGGCGTAGCCGAACAGCGTCATCCGCCAGAGATGAGTCATCGCCGGATCGCCGTTCCATTCGTCCAGCAGCAGGTTCAGCCGTTCGCGGAAATCGTCCGATCCGAAATCGCGCAGCCCGGTGCGGGCGCGGGCGGCATCGAGCACCGCCTGTTCGGTCAGTGCCAGCGGATTGGCATCGCCGAATGCCAGCAGGTTCGCCTGAATGTCGCTCAGCCGGGGTTCGAGCAGATCGTCAATCGAAATGGCTTCTGCCACTGTTCCTCATCCTCCCGTCGGACGGCGCATATGCTTTCGCCGTTCGTTATGTGTGTGCCGCAGCTTGCGTGGCTGGCTGGTCTGGGCGGAGTGTTACCTGCCCCTTTCATGCTGTCAAAGGATCATCGCGGAACCCCGGCAAGCGCGCTGCGATTGGCGAGTGACAGGGCGTGATTTCGCTCTAAGCTGCGGACGACAAGAGCAAGGATGCGGAGAGGCACGCCGTTATGAAATTCTGGCAGATGGTGAACTGGATCGAAGTCGATCAACTGATTCCACTGGCCCAGTTTGCCGAGGAACTGGGCTTCGAAGGGGTGATGAATTCGGATCACGCGATCTACCCCGAACAGGTCCACGCCCCGTATCCCTATTCCCCCGATGGCAAGGCGATGATGAGCCCGGACTGGCCCTATCCCGATTGCTGGGTGACGATCGCGGCAATGGCGGCGGTGACCAGGCGGATCAAGTTCTCCACTTCGATCTATGTCCTGCCGCTGCGCAACGTGTTCGAACTGGCCAAGGCCACCGGCACGCTGGCGCTGATGAGCGACAACCGCTTCATTCTCGGCGCGGGTCTAGGGTGGATGAAGGACGAATTCGATATCTACGGCGTCGATTTCCGCACCCGCGCCCGCCGCACCGATGAGATGATCGACGTGCTGCGCAAATTCTGGGATGGCGGCATGGTGGAGCACCACGGGGAATTCTACGATTTCCCGAAAGTGCAGATTGCGCCCGAGCCGACGCAGCAGGTGCCGATCTTCCTTGGTGGTGCTTCCGCCCCGGCCTTGAAACGCGCGGCAACGCGTGGCGATGGCTGGATCGGCGCGGGCAACACGCCTGACGAAGTTCCCGGCATCCTGGCGGAGTTCAAACGTCTGCGCGAGGAAGCGGGGCGGGCGCACCTGCCGTTCGAAACGCTGATCGGCCTCAGCACGCCGCCCGATCTCGACACGTTCAAGCGGCTTCACGAACAGGGGATGACGGCGGGTATCAGCTATCCGTTCTACTTCTCGCTGGGTCTGCACTCCTCGCTCGACGACAAGAAGCGGGTGATGGAAAAGTTCGCCAGGGAATTCATCCGCCCGTTCGAAAGTTGAGACGGCGGGCAGAACAGGCATAATATTAGGAGAGGATGTGATGGCGGAACTGGCAGCCGAAGGGCAGCAACTGGCGGCGCAGCTTGGCCTGCCGCGGGCGGATCAGATCGGCTTCGTCGTGCGCGATATGGATGCGGCAATCGCCCTGTACGATCCGCTGTTCGGGCCGATGAAGAAAGTCGATTTCGGCGAACAGGCGGCATCCTATCGTGGCGGGCCACGCACGGATTATGATCTCAAATACGCTTTCGGGCGGCTGGGCGATCTGGAAATCGAACTGATCCAGTGGGTCGCGGGCGATACGCCGCATCGCGATTTCATCGAGCAGGGGCGCGAAGGGATGCACCACTTGCGCTTCCGGATCGATCATCTCGAACCCTGGCAGGACAAACTGCATTCGGTCGGGTTCGAAACGGTGTGGTTCGATCGCATCTCGCCCGAAACGGCCTATGCCTATCTGGAAAGACCGGGCGATCCGCTGGTGCTGGAGCTGCTCGAATTCCGCGTGGGCGAACCGCCCGTCTGATCCGTGGGCGCGAGGGCTAGGCCAGGCGAAAAGCGGTCAGTTCGCTTTCGTAGCGTTGCATCCGTTCGCTAAGTTCGGCGCGGAATGGGGGCGACGCCACGGCGAGAGTGGCCAGTGTCAGGCCGTATCCGACCATGGTTTCCCATTGGCGCACGCTGACGCGGTGGTTGATCCAGTCGATCGTCGCCCCGCTCAACAGATAGACGAAATGGGCAGTGAAAGCGTCGGGATTGATGGCGGAGGCGATCAGTCCTTCCGTCTGGATGTTGCGAACCAGATCGAGCCAGAAGGCCGCGCCGGGTTCGATTGCCTCCGCCGGGGGGGTATCGTCGGGGCTGGCATAGATCATCGCCATCATCGCGCGGAAAAATGCCGGCTCGGCCTCCAGTTCCTGCCCGAACAGGTGGATGGCGTGGAGCATCCGCGCGAAAGCGTGGGGCTGTTCGCTCGCCGCCAGCCGTGCGCCTAGTTCCCCGCGTTGCAGCGCGTAGAGTTCGACGAAGATCTGCCGCTTGCTGCCGAACAGGTTGTAAGGCGTCGCCTGGCTGACGCCGGCGGCTTCCGCCAGACGGCGCATGGACAGCGGTTCGCGGTTCAGCATCGCCCGCGCAGCGGTCAGAATCGCCTGCTTTCGCCTTTCCGCGCCGGAATGAGGCCGGGTCTTCATGCGCTTGTCCCTCACGTTTTTTCGCCAGTTTGTCGGCCCTGGCCTCTCGATTGACTCGTATTTATAGCATGATATAAAAACGCTATAAACATCACTGGGAGTGGTCCGTATGAAGTTTTCGATCTGCTTTGAAGCGCAGATGGTGGATACCTCGCGCGAATCCGAACAACGCACCTTCTTCGAAGCGGTCGAACAAGCCGTTTATGCCGAGGAAATGGGGCTGGATGGGGTTTGGGCAGTGGAACACCACGCGCTGACCCAATATGCCCACATGTCCGCGCCGGAAAGCTTCCTGGCTTTCGTGGCGGGCAAGACCAGCCGCATCCGCATCGGCCATGGCGTCGTCTGCTTGCCGCCGATGATGAATCACCCGGTGAAAGTCGCCGAACGCGTGGCCACGCTGGACATCCTTTCGCGCGGGCGCGTCAATTTCGGTATCGGCAAGGGCGGAACGGAACAGGAAGCGGGCACGTTCGGCTACCGCCTCGACGAACTGCAGCCGATGATCGACGAGAGCATGTATCTCATCCCCAAGATCATGGTGGAGGACGAGATCGAGCATGACGGGAAATACATCAAGATCCCACGCCGCCCGATCCATCCCAAGCCCTATCAGGACCCGCACCCGCCGATGTTCATGGCGGCGACGCGGGCGGAATCGCTCAAGGTCGCCGGTTCGCGCGGGCTGGGCGGTATGGTGCTGGGTTTCAGCTCGCCGGAAGAAACGGCGGAACTCAACCGGATTTATCGCGAAGCGTTCGCCAACCGTAATCCGGCCGATCAGGTGGGCTACTTCCCTAACGAATACCTCGCGGTCGGTTGCCCGATCATCGTTGGCGACGACCGGGAAAAGGCGCGGCGTATTGGTCTGCGCGGACAGCGCTTCTTCGCTCAGGCGATCCACCACTGGTATGGCGGCGGCGGCAAGCCCGATATCCACGTGGATGATCTGGACGCAGACCGCCACGTTGCCGAAGTGAAGCAGGAAGAAGAAGCACTAGTGGCTTATCTTCACGAAGCGAAGATTCCGGTGACTTCGGCCGCGACCGATATGTACAACGTCGATCATGCCTATGGCACGCCGCAGGATGCCATCGCCTATCTCGAACGGCTGGAAGCGGCAGGGGCCGACGAATGCCTGATGCTGATGCAGATGGGCACCGTCCCGCACGAAGCGATCATGGAAACGCTTCGCCATCTGGGCGAAACGATCATTCCCCATTTCCGCGAAAAGGAAGCCAAGGCCAAAGTGGCCTAGGGGTTTTCTCGCTCGCCCGGTTACGCAAATGCTTTGCGTCATCCCCGCCGTGCGGCGGGGATGACGATAAGATTGGAAAACGGGCTGATCGCGCATCATCCCTTTCAGACAGGACATGCCCCATGCCGCTTAACGAAACCTCCGCCGGTATCCTTGCATTCATGAACGCCAACATGCCGTCGATGCAGGGGCTCACGGCGCAGGAGTTCCGCGCTTACAGCGCGCAGATGGTGCAGCCTGCCGATCCGGCGGACCGGGTGACGATGCAGGATGTCGATGCCGGAGGCGTCCCCGCGCGAATCTACCGGCGGGAAGAAGCGGGCGCGGCGGAGCCGGTCGTCGCGTTCTACCACGGTGGCGGCTATATCGCCTGCGGGATCGACAGCCACGAACGGCTCTGCAGCCGCCTCGCCCGGCTGGGCGCATGCGCGGTGGTCTCGGTCGATTATCGCCTGGCGCCCGAACACGTCTTCCCGGCGGCGGTGGACGATGCGCTCACCGCCGCGCGCTGGGTGGCGGAAAACGGCGCGCAATACGGGCTGGATACCGCGCGGATGATGCTGGCGGGCGACAGCGCGGGCGGCACTCTTGCCACCGTCACCGCCGCGCGCATTCGCGATGAAGGCGGGCCGGCTATCGCCCACCAGTTGCTGATCTATCCCGGCACCGACATGGTTACGGATTTCCCTTCCGCCCGCGAATACGACGAAGGCTATTTCCTCGATCGCGACTTTTCCGAACTGTGCCTCAATGCCTATCTCCCGGATCCGGCGGACCGGGCGCATCCCTGGGCTTCGCCGTCGCGCGCCGCCGATCTGTCCGGCTTGCCCGCGGCCACGATCATGACCGCCGAATGCGATCCCTTGCGCGATGGCGGCAGGCTCTATGCACGCCAGTTGCAGGATGCGGGCATCGCCGCTGAATACATCGAATATCCCGGCGTTTTCCATGGCTTCGCCAGCATGTTCGGCACGATCGCCGAAGCCGACCAGGCAGTGGAGAAAGCGGGCGAAGTGATCCGGCGCACTTTCGCCTGACGCGGGTGGCGCGGCGCTTCATCGGCGCACCGTTCCCATAGAGCGGCGATTTTACTATCCCCGTTCCGTCCATGCTGAACAAGTTCAGAGCGATTTGGGTACGCAAGCATGCTTGTTGCTTCCGCCACATTCCGCTTGACGGCTTGGGGTGGCTGATGTTGGACTTGAGTCTGAGTTTTTAACCTTCGCCGCCGGATCGACCTGCGGTGCAGGGCGATCCGGCAAGCAGTTGAGAAAGCAGGAACACAGCATGGCGATGACCGCAGGCAGCGCACCGACCCCGGAATTCGACGAGGTCATGAAGCGGACCGATGGCGGGCATTCCTACTTCGGGCGTTTGGCCGGAATGCAGGTCGTGCGCAAAGCGCCTGGTGAAGCCTGGGCGACGCTGCCTTATCGCCCTGAATTCGTCGGCTATGCCGATACCGGAGTGCTGCACGGCGGGGTGGTGACGACGCTGCTCGACGAAACCTGCGGCATGGCGGTGCAACTGGCGCTCGATGGGCGCACGCCCATTGCGACGCTCGACCTCAGGATCGATTACCAGCGTGCCTCAACGCCGGGGATGGAACTGAAAGCCCATGCGATGTGCTACAGCATCACCCGCTCCATCGCTTTCGTCCGGGCGACGGCGTACGAGGATGACGAAAACAATCCCGTCGCCACCGCCACCGGTTGTTTCATGATCAATTCCACCACGATGGATGCCGCGAAGGCCGATCTTTCGGACTTTCAGGACCTTGTTTCGCTCGAAACGCCGGACGATCCGACCAGCCCCTTCGCGGTCAGCCCTTTTGCCCGCTGCCTTGGTATCGACGCGCTGGAACCGGGGATCGCGATCATGCGCTTTTCGAAGCGGATTATCGGCAATGCCTATCTCCCCGCGATTCATGGCGGGCTGATCGGCGCGTTCCTCGAAACCGCCGCCATGCACAAGATGCGGCGGCAGCTGGAAGTGGTGGCACAGCCCAAACCGATCGGCTTGACGATCAACTACCTGCGTTCCGGCCGCCCGGTCGATACCTACGCCAGCGTTTCCATCGTCCGCCAGGGGCGGCGGATCGTGGCATTCGAGGCGCGCGCATGGCAGGACGATCCGACCAAGCCGATCGCGTCGGCCTATGGCCACTTCATGCTGCGGCAGGTGCCGGAGGGGGAGGAGGGGTAGAGGTTCCTACCCCGCTTCACACCATTTCGGCGATCTCCAGCGCGCCTGCGGGCCGGGATTCGCCGATACGGATTTCGCGCCCATCGACACGGGCCTGATAGACCCCGGCCTTGGCGCGCGGATTGTAGAACTGCTGATACCACACCCGCACTTTGCCGAACGGGCCATCGCATGACACCTGCATGATGCTGATCGCCGGGCGCTTGTTCATCCAGATTTCGACATCCTGCGCCAGCGCATCGCGGCTTGCCTCCTGATAGGCGCGGGCCATGGCCAGTTCTTCGGCGGTGGGCTGTTTGTCCGAGATTTTCACCATCAGCCCGTGGTGCATGCGGATCACCCCGTCTTCCACCGGGGTATGCGCAATCACCATGACAGAGGGATGCTGCCCGCCCAGCCGCGCCTGCAGGATGGCCGGGCCGGTATAGAACGCCTCGCTGCTGAGCACGGCGTCGGGATCGTTGTCCACCAGCGTGCGGTGCCCGGCCCAGAAGCTTTGGCTGACTTTGGTTCCGGCGAATTCGTTGTCGAAATAGATCAGGTTGCGGCTGCCGTGAATCGGGGACATGTGGCCGATATCGGCCATGTTATCGACGATTTCCGTGGGATGCGTGGCCAGTTGCCCGAAATCGTCGAGCTGCCAGCGGACCCAGCCCTGATCGCCCATATCCCATTCGGCAAAGGGGGGCAGGGCCATATCGGGTTCGCCCCCTTCCTCGTCGAACCACATCCAGATAATCCCGCCACACTCTTCCACCGGCCAGGTCTTGATCCGCGCGGCCTTCGGAATCACGCAGGGGCCATAGGGGATATCGTCGCACTGACCATCGGGGCCGAAGCGCCAGCCGTGGAACGGGCAACGGATCGCTTCGCCTTCCACCTGTTCCCCGTCGCGCACGATATAGGACGTGCTGTTCTTCGCCAGATGCGCACCTGCGTGGGGGCAATAGGCATCGACCAGATAGGGGCGCCCGCTTTCCCCGCGATAGAGCACGAAATCGCGCGCGAAATAGCGCAACGGCAACGGTTTGGCCGCCAGTTCGTCCGCGCGGGCGATCATGAACCAGCCGCGCGGGAACGTATGCGGGCCGAGGCTGTAATCTGCTGTCTGTGCCATGGTGCTTTTCTCCGCCTGGGCCTGTGCCGCTGGGTCTGTGCCGGTCAGAACAGGGGTTTGATATCGTACTGGCTGGTGGGTATCACATCGATCCGCCGGTAATCGATGAAGCGATGGCAGCTTTCCATCATCGCATCGTGATGGCGCTTGTGCCGCGCGGCATCGCCCACCGCATCGTAAAACGCTTCCGGCTGGTCCATCGCGGCGGCGGGGAAACATTCCTCGATCATCGCATCATAGGGTGCGGCGGCGTAGGTCAGCGGGCGCACGATGGTATTCTGGATGTATTCGAACGTGCTCTGCGTATCGATGGCGACGCGGGTATGGCTTTCATGCCAGATTTTTCGCCAGCCTTCATACGTCAGATGCGCCGGGCGGGTAAGGAAGACGAGTTCAGAAAACCCCTCCGTCCGCTGGCCCTGTTGCGGCGGGTGCAGAGTGTTGACGATGGGCTGGGATTCGGTGACCAGCCACGCCGCCATGCGGGCCGAGGCGCTTTCGAGAACGGCATCGATACCGGCCCGGAATTCGTCATGCGCGCAGTCGAGCCAGACCTGCACCACCGCCTGCATCTGCGGCCTGGTCCGAGCCTGCACCAGCCCGGCGGCGGGGGCCACATGATCGTCGATCAGGTTGAGCCGCAGCCCGCGCACGCCTTCGGCCACAAGCCGCTCCGCCACCGGGCCGCGCAGCACGGCGTTGAACGCTTCGCGGCTCTGTGCGCCATCATGCCACAGGGCATAGACCGCCTTTTCCATGTCTCAGTTCCCTCGTTCTATCGTTGCACCGGGCTTGCAGGGGTGGGGCAGGCCCAAGGCACAGCCCGCATCACAGTACCGGATCGTGATTGGGCAGGCCCATCATCGCTTCGCCCCATTTGCGCCCGACAGGGCGATACTGGTTGGCGAAGTGGTTCCCCATCACCATCAAATCGTTGTAAAACCGGCCGAACGGCTGACTGGCGAACACGCCAGTCCCCCCGCTCGCCGTGAACAGCCGCGATGCGAGATCGAGGCAGCGTTGCGGCACCATGGCGGCCTGGAACTTGAACAACCGCCGCTCATGCTCCGAAAGTGGTTCGCCGCCTGCCACCCCCTCGGCCATGCGCGCAAAATTGCGTTCCAGCGTGCCTTTCATCTCGGCAATCGCGGCCACCGCTTCGGCCAGTGCCAGCGCGGCATCGGGATCGGCGGCGGTGGGCACGCCGGAGCTGCCCGTGCGGGCGGAGCCGTAGCGGATGAAGGCGTCGACCATACCCTGCAACCCGCCGATGGCAGAGGTGGAGACGGAGCGTAGGAACACCTGCCAATAAGGATAGCGGTAGAGCGGATTGTCCGGCCCCAGCCCCGGATTGGTGCCCGCCGCCGCATCGGACATGCGGTGCGTGCGATATTCGGGCACGAATGCGCCATCGACCACGATATCGTGGCTTCCCGTGCCTTTCAGCCCGGTGGTGCGCCAGGTGCGGACGATTTCGAAATCGCCGCGCGGCAGCAGGAAGGTGCGGTAATCCGCTTCGTGGAAATTGGTGATCGGCGCGCCCCGGTCGATCACCCCGCCAAGGAAGATCCAGTCGCTGTGTTCGCACCCGCTGGAGAAGCGCCAATGCCCGGTCAGGCGGTAGCCATCGCCATCGGGCACCGCAGACCCGGGGGCATAAGGCGAGGCGACCAGCGCCCGCTCGTTTGCGCCCCACACGTCTGCCGCCGCGCGTGGATCGAACAGCGCGAGATGGAAGCTGTGGACCGAGAGGATGCCATAGACCCATGCGGTCGAGACATCCCCTTCGGCCAGCGCCATCTGCACCGCGTAGAAGGTTTCCGGCCCCAGTTCGTAGCCGCCCCATTGGCGCGGCTGGAGAATGCGGAACAGGCCGGCATCGTGCAGGTCCGCCATCGTTTCGTCGAGGATGCGGCAGGCCGCATCCTGCCGTTCGCCCCGTTCGGCCAGCATGGGGATCAGCGCGCGCGCGCGGGCGACGAGTTCCGCGGGCGAAGGGATCGTGTCGGCCGCAAGGGGTATGGGTTGGCTGCTCATGGCCTGCCTGCCCCCGGCACGGCCACGCGGGCCACGTCGATGCGGCCGGTGCGGTCTTTCACTGTCACCTGCGGATTGTGATCGCTGGCGCAGCAGATGTAGAGATCGCAGCCGTCCGCGCCGCCCAGCATGCAGGCATAAGGCTTGGCCCCGGCGATTGTCACGCTGTCCACGATCGCCCCGCCTTCGCGCACGCGGATCACCTGCCCGGCATAAGGGGATGCGGCCCAGATCGCCCCTTCGGCATCGAGGCAGATGCCATCGGGGATATGATCGCCAAGCTGGGCGAAGACGCGCCGGTTGGACAGGGTGCCGTCGCCGGCGATGTCGAACGCGGTTAGACGGTTGCCCATCGATTCCGCGACGATCAGCGTCTTGCCATCGGGCGTGATGACGGTGCCGTTGGGGCAATCGAGCGCGTCGGCCGCAATCGTCGCCGTGCCGTCCGGTGCGATGGCGGCGATACAGGTCGGGCGTGGTTCCTCGCCGCCGTTGAAGTCATAACCGATATTGCCCGCATAGGCGCGGCCTGCGGCGTCCACCACCATGTCGTTGCTGTGGCCGGGGTGAAACGGAGAAAGGTCGGCCTGCACCGCCAGCTGGCCTTCCGCATCGCGGCGATAGAGGCGCCGCTCGTGCATCGAAGTGACGAGCAGCGTCCCGTCCGGCATCCAGCCCATGCCCGATGGGCCGCCGGGCACGGCGATGCGTTCCACCACCGTGCCATCGGGATCGAGCACGATCACCGCGCCATCGTGCTGGTCCGAAAACCACAATTGCCCCTGATGCCAGCGCGGCCCTTCGGGAAAGGCGAACCCGCTTGCCAGCGTGCGTGGTGCGCTCATGCCGGGACCCGCGCGCATTGGCGCAGGATGTCGCCCAGCGTTTCCAGCCCGCGTGCGATCACGTCCTCGCTCACATGGCTGTAGGCGAGACGGAGGAACTGGCGCCCGCCGGTGTCATTCATGAACCGTTCGCCTGGCCGGAAGAAAATCCCTTCCCGCTCCGCCAGCTTGGCGGCCTTGTCCCAGTCGATCCGCTCGTCGATCTCCACCCAGAGGTAGAACGAGCCTTGCGGATCGGTGAAGCGGACGAAATCGCCGCACCGTTCCCGCAGCGTGCGCGAAGCGGTTTCGGCCTTCGACTTATAGACCAGATTGGCTTTGGCGATATGCGGATCGAGCAGCCCTTCGGCGAGATATTCCGCCATCACCCGCGCCAGCCATTGCCCGACACCGAGATCCTGCCGGACCGCGGCCAGGGCCTCTATCGCCTTGGGCTGCCCGGCGATCCAGCCGAGCCGGAGCGCCGGGGCGACGATTTTCGAGAAGCTGCCGCACTGGATCACCAGCCCGGTATCGTCCAGACTCAGCAAAGTCGGCAGATCTTCACCGGCAAAGCGCAGGTCGCCATAGACGTTGTCTTCCATGATGAGGAAGCTGTGCTCCTTCGCCAGCGCCAGCAACTGCTTGCGCCGGGGGAGCGACATTTCGGTGGCGGTCGGCGTCTGGAATGTGGGGATGGTATAGACCATCTTCACTCGCCCGCCTTCCGCTCGCAGGATTTCGGCCAGCGCATCGACATCCATACCGTTGTCGTCCACCGGCACGGTGCGGATATCCGCCCCCGCCATTTCCATGAAGCGCAGCGCATAAGGGAAGGACGCGGCTTCGACGACCACCACATCGCCCTTGTTGATGTATCCGGCAACGGCGAGCGAAATGCCCTGGACCGAGCCCGATGTCAGGATGACGCCGCGCGGGCCGAGATCGACGCCTTGCTTTTCCGCGATCCGCCGGGCGATCTGTTCGCGCAGGCCCTTGTAGCCGAAGACGAGTTCTTCATAGCCGGTGTCAGGATCGAAATAGTCCAGCACCTCGGCCCCGTCGCGTTGCAGCACCAGCTTGGCGAGGCGGGTGAGATCTTCGCGGGGGAAAGTTTCGGGGGCGGCGAGGCCCTGATCGAAATTGAAGACCGCGGGCACTTCCGGATCGGGAAAGAACAGCGGCGGGCCGCTGCCGGCAAGATTTGAGCGCAGGCTTTCAACGGGTGCAGTCATCGTGTGCTATCCCTTCCGCGCGGCAGTTGCGCGCCGCTATCACCATGGATGCAAGGCCTGCGGGGAACCGGCGCTGATTGGCCGCTTGCCCGGTTACCTTGGCATCCTCTCCATTCCGCGGGCCTTATGCCCGACTCGCTGCGGGGGAAAATGCTGTATCGTGCGATATATGGCAAGTAGAAATGCGCTATACGGACAAATATCGTGCATTCCTGTCTGTAATGCGCATTTTAAAGCGTGGTAGGTGGCGCGTATCTGTTGGATGGGCCACCGGTAAGCATTCGCTTGTCCGGATTGCGTAGAACGGCGCGGAGTGAGATGATGAATCATGACTCCCCATCCGCTTTTCCCGCATCTATGCGCATGACGGATGGCACGAAGGGAGAGAGCATGCGATGAGCGAGGCGAAACTCACGCCAATCGATGAACAGATTATCGCGCTTTTGCGCGCTGATGGCCTGATGTCGAATCTCGAACTGGCGCGCCGGATTGGCGTTTCGGAACGTAGCGTCGCGCGCCATCTGCGGCGGCTGGATGAGGAAAAGCTCGCCAAGGTCGTGCTCATGCTTGATCTCGCGGCGGACGGGTACGATTTCCTCGCGGCCGTCGGGATCAAGGTCAAAGGCCGCCCGCCCGAAGATGTGGCTGACGATATCGCGCTGATCGAGGAGGTGCAGATCGTGATCCTCGTCGCGGGTGAATACGATCTCGAAATCCAGGTTCTGGCGCGCAGCCTTGGCGAACTGACCGCCGTGCTGGAGGACAGGATCGGGCGGATCGAGGGGATCATGGCGATGGCCCCCGGCATTGCCACCCGCATTTCCAAGCACGAATACCAGTGGGTGCCGTTCACATGAAGCCGATCCACCTTGACGATCTCGATCGCCGGATCATCGCCCGCCTGGGCGAGGATGCGCGCACCAGCATGCGGCAGATTGCGCGCGAACTGGATGTTTCGGAAGGCGCGGTGCGGACGCGGGTCAAACGCTTGCACGATGCGGGTGCGGTGCGCATGGCGGTGATCACCAATGCGGCGCTGCACGATCGCTTCCCCGCGTTTCTGTGGATCGATCTCGCCTCGCGGGAGGCGACGCAGGACGTGGTTGCCGCTTTGAAGGCGATACCGGAAATCACGTTCGTTTCGACCATGCTGGGGCGGGCGGATGTGCTGGCCATCACGCTTGCGGGCGATTCCGGCGATCTGGCCCGTTTCATTCATGAGAAAGTCCGCAATATTCCGGGCATCGGAGAGATTCGCTGGACTTTGGGTTATGGCATGCGGAAGCACCTTTATGGCAAGTGCGCCATTGTCGACTAGCCGGGCTCCCGCCGCACGACCCTGTAGCCTGATTCGTGCCTAAATATGTGCCTGTATCGCGGTTCTGCCTTGCCAGCACCCGGGAAAGGGTCCTCCTCGCTGTTTGTCGATCCCGCTGAAAGGCCCGGATTTTTGCGCTTTTCGAATTTATTTAGGGCCTAAACTATTGACCGCGCCGCGGGATGGCGAGATAGATGGCACGCAGAGGCAGGCGCCATAAGAATCGTGCCGCCCTGAGGAGAGGATGCCATGGAACGTGCGCAGCGCATCGCGATCGCGAAGCAATTGCTGGAAATGATCGACCGGAACGAAACCGAATACGGGGACGAGCCGGCTTGGGAAGCGGATATCGGTCGCTTCACCGACAAGGAACGTTTCCTGAAGGAAAAGGAAGAGTTCTTCCACAACCGCCCGCAAGTGATCGCCTACACCGCGGACATTCCCAAGAACGGTGACTATTACGCCACCGAACTGGCGGGCAAGCCGATCCTGCTGACTCGCGGCAAGGATGGCAAGGCGCGCGCGTTCCTCAATGCCTGCCGCCATCGCGGGGTGCAACTGGCCGAAGGTTGCGGCCATGGCCATACCTTCACGTGCCCCTATCATGCCTGGACGTTCAATTCACATGGCGATCTGATCGGGGTGCCGAGCCGTGACGCTTTCGACGGATTGCTGGAAGATCGCGGCCTGATCGCTCTGCCGGTGCATGAGGAAGTGGGGCTGATCCTCATCCATCCGCAGCCCGATGGCGAACTCGATTTCGACGAATTCATGGGTCCGATGAAGGATGTGATCGCCGGTTATCATTATGAGAACCTGCGGTTCATCAAGGAATTCCGCACCAAGGCGCGGATCAACTGGAAGCACGCGGTCGATGGCGGTGTGGAAGGCTATCACGTGCCGTTCCTCCATCCCAACACGGTCGGCCCGATGACGCTGCCGCAATTTCTCCATCTCGATTGCGGGCTGCATCACACGCTGATCACCACTCAGCCTTCGATCAAGGAATTGAAGGACCTGCCGGAAGACCAGTGGCCGGAATATTGCAATTTCTCGACCACCAACGCGATTTTCCCCAACACCGTGGTCGGTGTGGGCGAAATGATCGGTTTCTTCCAGCGCAGCGATCCGGGCAATGAGCCCGGCGAATGCGATTACATCTTCCGCGTTTATGGCTGGGGCCACACGCCGACCGAGGAAGAACGCCAGCGGGATGACTATGTCGCCGACATGCTGATCCAGGTCGCGATGGATGAGGATATGAAAGCCCAGTCCAATTCGCAGGTCATGATGGAAGGGGGCGCGGTGCCAACGCTCATCTTCGGGCGCCGCGAACAGAACGTTTCGCGCATGCATCGCAATTACGACCGCCTGATCGGCCACGATGTCGAAGCCGCGTTGGCGGCGGAAAGAGGCAAGAAGCTGCGGCAGGCCGCCGAATAGGCACCTGTTTGAAAACAGAACGATAGACAGGAACATATCGACCCGGTCAGCCTTCGAAGGGTGGCCGGGTTTCTTTTTGCTTGCGAGTGCGACCTCGCATGCGGCGCTGCTTCAGCGTTGCAGCGCATCCATGAAAGCGGTGAACAACTGCCGCGGCTCGATTCCCAATGCTTCGGCGTATTCGAGGAATTCGACCATATCCACCCGCCGCTGCCCCCCTTCTATCCGGCTGATAAAGCTTTGATCTTTGCCCAGGCGCCGGGCGAGATCGGCTTGCAATATGCCTTTTTCCCGCCGCGCGTCGATAAGCGTCTGGACGAGAACCGCGTGGGTTTTTGAGAAAGCCGATTTCGACATTCCCATTGAAGTACATGCAGAGATTGCATATGCATTTTTTGCATATTACTATGTGCCATTGCCATTGGGGGTAAACACATGGCCGATGATGCGAAAAGCCGGTTGGGGTTGACGGACGATGCTATTCGGGAACTTGCCTATCGCCTGGCCGTGCACCTGCGCGAAGAACTCGGCGATCGCCTGACACCGTTGCAGAAGCTCTACGCCGACCGGGAGCAGGAAGGCGTTCGGAACGATGCGCGCGGGGATTGATTGCGATGGCTGCTTCGCCGCCGCCAGCCGCCACTCCTCACCCCTTTCAGGAGGTCATGCTCAGGCTTCGTGTTCGAGGCTGTACTGGTCGGTCAGCGTGCTGACTTCGTGGCTGTGGCCGAATTCGTCGGTGAAGCCGTATGTCGCGCCTGCTTCGGCTGACCACATATGGGTGCCGCTGCGAGCCATCACGTGCGGATCGGCCGCCAGCGCCACCACGGCCCGCCCGGTATAGCGCGGCGTTTCCGGCTTGCTCGGATCGGCGGCATATCCGTTGGGCCAAACCGCCATCACCGCCACGTGATGCGGTTCCAGTTCGAGTGCGGTGTCGTGACTCAGGCGGGCAATGGCCGCTTTGCCGATGCCATAGGCCGTGTTGTAGCGGTAACGCAGGGCCCCGCGCCCGGAAATGTTGACGATCAGCCCCGGCACGGCGGCGCTGGCCGATCGCATCATCAGTCGTGCAGCATGCGCGATGGTGAAATAGGCGGCCCGCCCGGGCACTTCCACCACGCTGTGCCACAGGTCGTCCGGAACTTCCCAAATCCGTTTGCCGATCATGCCGGGGAAAGTCGGAGTGGAAAAGACGCTGTTGACGATCACATCCAGCCGCCCCCACTCCCGCTCGATCTCCGCAATCGCAGCAGCCAGTTGCTGCGGGTCGGCGCAATCGCAGGCGATGGCTTTTCCTGCTCCGCCCAAGGCTTGGATGGTTTCCAGCGTATGGGCCAGCGTATCGGTGCGGCCATCGCCGGGGCTGCCCGTGGTGCGGCCCAGCAGATAGACGAAAGCCCCCGCCGCGCCGAGTTCGATGGCGCAGCCTTGCCCCATACCCCGGCTCGCCCCTGCGACCAGGGCCACCCGGCCATCCAGCCTGCTCATGCCTGTTCCTCCCAATGGTGTGCGGTGGCTTATCGTGGATTGGTTCCGGCCGCGTCAATCCACCCCGGAACGGTATTCAATACCGGTGTTTTACAAGGTGAATGCACAATTGTTGCTGGTTAAGAGATTGTAATATAGAAACTTCGTTTCAATCGTCGTTTGCGTCCGGGGCGGAGAGGCAGCCCCCGGCCGATGCAAGCGGGATGCGAGCAGGCAGCACCTGACAAGGGCGCGGTGTTTCACCGCGCCTTTTTTCATGCGCGCGGAGATGCGCTTTAGCCGTGACAAAGCGAATTAATGTATGGTATCTACAAATTCGAGAGCTCCAATCGGACAAGACAATACGGAGGAGAGAAGATGGCTGAAATTTTGATCAAGGGCGGGACGGTCGTGGATGGCACGCTGGCCCCCGCCTATGCGGCGGATGTGCGCGTGTCGGGCGATCGGGTGGTGGAGATCGGGGCCGATCTCGCCGCGCGGCCGGGCGAGGAAGTGGTCGATGCCGCTGGGTGCTATGTCACCCCCGGCTTTATCGAGCCGCACACCCATTTCGACGCCACGATGTGGTGGCAGGACGATCTCAATCCCCTGCCGGGCTACGGCGCGACGACGATTGTCATGGGCAATTGCGGTTTTTCGCCGGCCCCGATTTCCGACGACATGAACGTGCGCGATGAAATCGTCGGCATTTTCGCCTTCTTCGAGGATATCGACAAGGAAGCTTTCGTCAACGAACTGCCGTGGGACTGGCGCAAGTGGTCCGAATACAAGGCGTCGATGACTTCCAAGGTCAAGTTGCCGCTGAACTATGCGGCATTTGTCGGCCATATTGCCATTCGCCTGGCGGTGATGGGCATGGACGGATGGACGCGCGCCGCGACGGACGAGGAAATCGCGCGGATGTGCGAACTGCTCGACGATGCGTGCAAGGCGGGTGCGATGGGCCTGTCGACGAACCAGCTCGACTATGACGGCGACGAACGCCCGGTGCCGACGTTCGCGGCCGAGGACAAGGAATACCGCGCGCTGCTCGAAGTGCTCGCCCGTCATCCAGGCACGGTGTGCCAGATCGTGATGGACACCTTCATCCGGCTGACCTGCCCGGCGGCGCTGGAACGTTTCGACCGGCTGTCCCAGGGCCTCGATGTCCGCATCCAGTGGGGCGGATTGCCGACGCTGGAATTCCAGAAGACGATTCTGGACGATCTCAAGCAGCAGCACGAGAAGCTCAAGGCCGAAGGCCGCGACTTCTGGACGGCTTACACCCATGTCTCGCCCACCAACACGCTCTCGCTTACCAAGTCGCTGATCTTCGCCCAGTCGGGCGATTTCGTGTGGCACGAAGTTGTCACCGCCGACAGTTGGGAAGAGAAGGAACGCCTGCTCGCTGATCCGGACTGGCGCGCGCGTGCCCGCGAAAGCTGGGACACCAAGGCCTGGGCCCATGCCCCGATGAACAATCCCGACCGCCTGTTGCTGCGCAATTCGGACAACGGCGTGGGCCCGATGAATCTCACGCTGGTCGATTACATGAAGATGACCGGGATCGAGCATCGCTCGGACGCGATGGCCGACTGGATTCTGCGCAACGGCGTGAAATCCACCGTCCACATGGCGCCGTTCCCGATGAACGAGGAAGTGATCCTGGAACTGATCCGCGATCCCAAGTCGGTCGGCAACGTGTCGGATGCCGGGGCCCATGCGCAGATGTTCTGCGGCCCGGGCGAAAACATGCTCTACTTCACGTACTATGTCCGGCAGGGCAAGATCACGATCGAGGAAGCCGTGCACGTGCAGACGGGCAAGCTGGCCGAGCATTTCAACCTGCAGGGCCGCGGCGTTCTGGCCGTGGGCAATCCGGCGGATATCACCGTGTTCCATATGGACGAGATCGAACGGCGCGAGGAGCGCAAGATTTTCGATGCGCCCGATGGCATGGGCGGGATCACCTGGCGCTACACCCGCGATCCGGCGCCGATGCGCCTGACGCTGGTGAACGGCACCCCCACGTTCGACCGCAACGGCGCCACCGGCACGCGGCCGGGGCAGTTCCTCGCGCCCGCGCCGGAGTTCCAGTACGCGCAGGCGGCGGAATAAGACACTACTCACGGGGCCGGGCGAACCCGGCCCCGTTCAGGGCGCTTCGCCGACAATCAGAACAGAAGCCCCGATCACGAACACAACGAAAATGGAGAGGACCCAATGGACGACTATATTCCCTATTTCATGCGCGGGTTGCAGGAGATTCCCACCGAATCGTCCCGCCTTGTCAGCTCATCCAAATTCCTCAATCACCCGGATATCCGCGAATATGTGATGCAGGAATCGCTGCGGCGGAATGGCCGCGACATGCCGATCACGTACGGCCTGCCGAAGCTGTTTCAGGCGCTCTACGAAATCCGCGATGAAAAGCGGATCAACGAGATGCTGGCCGATCAGTGCAAGACCAAGACCGAACTGGGCGATTACTTCGAGGAAGGGTTCATCTCGACCTATACCCGCGAAGATCTGAAGGTTTATGGGCCGAACACGGCGGGCGGGGAATATTACCACTACCTCACCGCGAACAATTTCGAGATCGTGCTCGATCCGCGGATTGAAATGAATCCCGGCTGGCGTCCGCAGAGCATGCTCGATTACTGGGATCTGCGCACCGGCCAGACGCATGATTTCGATCACCTTCTGGGCGGCGCGGGCTTCGATTTCCTTGGCGAAACGACACCGCTGTTCATGCGCATCGAAGGCTATTTCGCCTATTTCGACGATCCGGAACTGGCAGGTGAACTCAGCACGCTGCTGGCGGTGATGGCATTGCCCACGCTGATGCGCACGATCATCCATTATCCATCGACCTGGCCCGCGATGTCGCGGCATATCACCAACGGTATGCGCGTGGGCCGCGAATCCGATCCGTGGTTCCTGCGCAAGATGGAACCGATCCTCGGCATGTCGAAGGCCGATGCCCGCGCGCATATCGGGATGAAAGGGGTTGAGGAAGTCGACACCAATGCCGAATCCGATGTGTGGAGCGAAGGCGCGCAATCGGCGCAGCTGGTTCAGGCCGAAGCAGCCGAGTAACACGCTTCGCTGGAAGAACCGTCGGGGGCGTTGCCGCAGGGCAGCGCCCCTTTTGCTGGCCTGTAATGAGAGATAGCGGCCAGCACAGGTGCAATATCCCGCTGTGTTGTCGCTTTTGTAAGGATGCGGTGAACATCCCCCTTGCGGCATGTGCGGCGTTCGTGCCTGCTGTGCACACCCCAATAACAAACAGGACCGATCCGATGAAACTTTACTGGACCCCCGGCTCATGCTCTCTCGCGGTGCATATTGCCCTGCGCGAAACCGGCCAGCCGTTCGCTATGGCCCGGGTCGATATCATGACCAAGCAGTTGGAGGATGGCGGCGATTATCGTGCCGTCAATCCGCGCGGGGCGCTGCCCGCGCTCGAACTGGACGATGGCCAGGTGCTGACCGAAGGCGCGGTGCTGCTGCAATATGTGGCGGACAAGGCGGGCGGCGGCGCACTGATCCCGCAGGCTCTCGATTTGCCGCGCTATCGCGTGCTTGAATGGTTGAACCATCTGGCCACCGAACTGCACAAGGGCTTTTCCGTGCTGTTCAACCCGGGCGCGCCGGATGCGTTCAAGCAGGCTGTCAGTGCCAAGCTGACCGGGCATTTCGTGGATATGAACGAGGCGCTCACCGCCAGCGAGTGGCTGGCGAACGACGCCTACAGCGTGGCCGATATCTATGCTTTCGTGATCTCCAACTGGGCCGGCATGGTCGGTATCGACCTGTCGGGCTTTGCGGCGCTGGAGGCGTTCCGCGCGCGTGTGGCCGCCCGCCCGGCGGTGCAGGCCGCGCTCAAGGCCGAAGGGCTAGCCTGAGAGGCAGGATGGCAGCTGACCGCCCCGTGGTGGGGCGGTCAGACTGTGTGCGCCGCGATCAGCGCAGTTCGATCGTCACCTGGTCGATCTTGCCCTGTTCGAAAGCATAGCCGAGCGGCGCATCGACGGGGTATTTGCCCGCTGCCGATCCGGTATCGGTGCCGACATCGAACGTCTCGTTGATCGAGAACATCGACGGCGGCGATGCGGGTAGGGTGTCGCTCGCCACCGGCTGGCCGTTGACCGACAGCGTCAGCTTGCCTCCTTTGGCATAGCCTTTACCATCATAATCGAAATCGACGCGCAGCGTGTTGGCGCCGGGCGCCAGCGGCGCGCCCTTGAGATCGACCGTCTTCACTTCGAACAGGCGATAGGTGAATCTGGGCCGTCGTTCGGCATCGAGATAGAGCGACCAGCCCGCCGCCGTGCCGCCGATCGTGGCGATCACGCCGCGGGTGCCATCCTTCACGCCGATATCCGACAGCAGCGACCACGAACGGTTCATCATGTGCGGCACGGCCTTTTCCGGCACGCTGATCGCGCCTTCGTGATAGGTCGCGCGGGTCACGCCCCGGGCCAGATCGGGCAGGCCGCCGTTGTCGAGTTGCTGGCCTTTCAGCGGCAGCACATTGTTGGCTTCCGCTTCCTTGAGGAACAGCGCTTTGAGTTCTTCGAGCTTCGCCGGATAGGTCGCGGCCAGATCGGTCGCCTGCGAGAAATCCTTGCGCAGGTCATAGAGTTCCCACTTGTCCTGATCGAAGGGTTTGTTGCCGCTCGAAATCACGTTCCACGGCAACCGGTCGTGGAACGCCGAAGCCATCCAGCCATCGTGATAGATCGCGCGGTTGCCGAAAACTTCGAAATATTGCGTGGTGTGCCGTTCGGGCGCTTTCGGATCGCCGAAGCTGTACATCAGGCTGGTGCCGTTCATCGGCTTCTGGGCGATGCCGTTCACCACTTTCGGCACCGCGATCCCGGCGGCTTCGAGAATGGTGGGGGCGATGTCGTTCACGTGGCCGAACTGGCTGCGCAGCCCGCCCTTGTCGGCGATCCGCTTGGGCCAGGTGACGACCATCGGATTGCGCGTGCCGCCCAGATGCGAAGCGATCGTCTTGGTCCACTGGAAGGGGGCGTTGGTCGCCCAGGCCCAGGCCGAATTGACATGGGCATAGGCATCCGCGCCGCCGATCCGGTCCATCCCGGCGAGTTTGACCTGTTCGGGTTCGGGCAGGCCCTGAATCGCGCCCATATAGTTGAGGCTGCCGCCCAGGCCGCCTTCCGCGCTCGCCCCGTTATCGCCGACGATATAGACGAACAGCGTGTTGTCGAACTGGCCGCTGTCTTTCAAATCCTTGACCAGCCGGCCGATCTGATCGTCCGTATGGGCGAGAAAAGCGACATAGGCTTCCATCTGGCGCGAGGCGAAGGTCTTCTGTTCCGGTGTCAGGCTGTCCCACGCGGGCAGGCCGTCGGGGCGGGGCGTCAGCTTCGTATCGCGCGGGATCACGCCAAGCCGCTTCTGCCGGGCGAAGATCTCCTCGCGCATCTTGTCCCAGCCCTGCGAGAACTGGCCGCGATAGCGGTCGATATAGGCCTTGGGCACCTGGATCGGCGCATGAATCCCGCCCGTGGCGAGATAGAGGAAGAAAGGCTTGTCGGGCGTGACCGACTTTTGCGCCCGCACCCATTTGATCGACTGGTTCACCAGATCGTCGGTCAGATGATAATCGTCGCCCGCCGGGCGCATGATCGGGGTGGTCCCGTCATAAAGCGTGGGTTCGAACTGGTCGGTCTCCCCACCCTGGAAACCGTAGAATTTCTCGAATCCTTCCCCGGTTGGCCAGCGGTCGAACGGGCCGCTTTGCGAAACTTCCCAATCCGGTGTCTGGTGCCATTTGCCGAATGCGCCGGTGCTGTATCCGTTCTGGCGCAGGATTTCGGCGATGGTTGCCGTGTCCTTGGCATGGAACCCGGAATAGCCGGGCCGCGCATCCGCCGAGTTCATCACCGAACCGATCCCCGTGGCGTGCGGGTTGCGTCCGGTCAGCAGCGAAGCGCGGGTGGGTGAACAGATCGCCGTGGTATGGAACCGGTTATAGCGCAGCCCTTCGCGCGCCAGCTGGTCCAGCGTCGGCGTCAGTGCCGGGCCGCCGAATGTGGAAGCCGCGCCGAAACCGACATCGTCCAGCATCACCAGCACGACATTGGGGGCGCCCTTGGGGGCATGGCGCTGGTATTCCACCGGCGGCTGCGCCGGGGCGTTCTGCGCCACGGCAGGGGCCGCGCCGATGGCCATCGCACCTGCGGATGCGGCCAGCGTCAGCCACACCGCCGCGTTGCGGACAGGATTTCGTTTCATGGTCATCGCCCCCTTTTCGGCACTGGCGCCGGTCATTCCTTGTACGAGACCATACAGTACTAAAGAAAGGGGGCCGTGCAAGTGCCTTCTCGCGCCGTGCGCCGGTTCGCGCGCGAGTATCAGCTGCGATATTCCGCCGGGACAGGGCGCTGTGCCCGCCCGATGCGGGCAGGCTCCTGCGCTTTCATGCAAATGGATGATGACGGCAACGCCCGCCCGCTGCACATTGTATCCCAAGAAAACATGGGAGAAAGCATGGCTGATGCCGGGATTGTCATTCGTGGCGGACTGATCTGCGACGGGACGGGGGCGGAACCCTTCGCGGCCGATATCCTGCTGCAGGGCGGACGGATCGCCGCCATCGGCGCCATCACCGCGCCCGATGCGGAAGTGATCGATGCGCACGGGTGTATCGTCACGCCCGGCTTCGTCGATCTGCACACCCATTACGATGGACAGGCGATCTGGTCCGACCAGCTGATCCCGTCGTCGCAACATGGGGTGACGACGGCGGTGCTGGGCAATTGCGGAGTCGGCTTTGCCCCCTGCCGGGCCGAGGACCGGGAGCGGCTGATCGGCGTGATGGAGGGGGTGGAAGACATTCCCGAAGTCGTGATGGCCGATGGGCTGACATGGGACTGGGAAAGCTTCCCCGACTATCTCGATGCGCTGGAACGGCGGCGGCGGGATATCGATGTCGCCGCTTATATTCCGCATTCGGCATTGCGCGTGTTTGTGATGGGGCCGCGCGGCGCGGCGCGCGAACCGGCCACGGCGGAAGATCTGGCACGGATGCAGGACCTGGTGCGCGAAGCGATGCGCGCGGGTGCACTGGGCTTTGCCACGTCCCGCCAGTTCATCCACCGCACGCATGATGGGGCGATGATCCCCAGCTTCGACGTGGCGGAAAACGAACTGCGCCTGCTGGTGGAAGCGATGGGGCCCAAGGGCGTGTTCCAGATCGTGCTCGACACCCCGCACAGCACCTGGACCGAAGAACTGGCGGTGGTGCGCCGGGTGGTGGGCACCACCGGCTGTATGACGATGTTCACGCTGGGGCAGGGGGCGACCAATCCGGACGATTGGCGCGATGCGCTGGCGATTGTCGATACCGCCAATGCCGAAGGGCAGACCATCCGTGCGCAAGTGTTCCCGCGCCCGATCGGTATTCTCATCGGCCACGATCTTTCCGCCAATCCGTTCATGGATCGGCCCAGCTACAAGGCGCTGCCGCGCGATCTGCCGGGGCGCATCGCCGCCCTGCGCGATCCGCAGTTGCGCGCCGCGATCCTGGCCGAGGAATCGACCGGGGGGATGACGCCGCTTCAGGCGATGAGCACCGATTTCGCCCGCATGTTCGTAATGGGGCCCCGGCCCGATTATGAACCGCGCGCGCAGGACAGCATCGCCGCGCGGGCGGCGGCGCAAGGCGTGTCCCCGCACGAACTGGCATACGATCTGCTGCTGGAGGACGATGGGCGGGCGATGCTTTATGTCGCGGTCGGCAATTATGGGCAGGGCACGCTCGATCCCATTCGCGAAATGATGCTGAACGACAACACCGTGCTGGGCCTGGGCGATGGCGGGGCGCATTATGGCATGATCTGCGATGCCAGCTTTCCCACGTTCATGCTTACCCATTGGGTGCGCGACCGGGACCATGGCCGCCTGCCGTTGCCCTGGGTGATCGACGCCCTGTCCCGCACACCGGCCTATGCCGCCGGTCTGCACGATCGCGGGGTGCTGGCGCCCGGTCTCAAGGCGGATGTCAACGTGATCGATCTCGATCGGCTGGCGCTGCATCAGCCATCGGTGCTGCACGATCTGCCCGCAGGCGGCCGGCGCCTGGCGCAAGGGGCGGACGGGTTCGTGGCCACACTGGTCGGCGGTGTCCCGATCCAGCGCGATGGCGTGCCCACCGGGCAATTGCCGGGGCGGGTGATCCGGGCCGCCCACTGACCATTCAACAAGGAATTTGCGATGACGATACGAAATGGCGGCGATGCCGTGTGCGTGGCGCTGGAAGCGCTGGGCGTGGATGTGGTGTTCGGTATCCCCAGCCAGCACAATCTGGCGCTTTATGACGCGCTGGCGCGGCATGGCGGCATCCGCATGGTCGCCTCGCGCCATGAAGGGGGCGCGGTGCATGCGGCTGATGGCTATGCCCGGGCCACCGGCCGGCTGGGTGTTGCGATCACCAGCACCGGGCCGGGCACCGCCAATGCGGTGAACGGGCTCTACGAAGCGGGCTTCGCCTCTTCGCCGGTGCTGCTGCTTACCACTCAGGTCGACCGCGTGCATCTGGGGCGCGGGCGCGGTTTCATCCATGATGCGGACGGGCAACTGGCCATGCTGCGCAGCGTCACGCGCCGGGCCGAATGCGTGATGCATCCCGAACGGATCACCGATACGATCCTGTCGGTCGCGGCCGATATCCTCACCGGGCGGCCTCAGCCGGGTGCGGTGGAAATCCCCACCGATCTCCTCTCCGCCCCGGCCCCGGCGGCGCAGGTGCCCGGTGTCCTGCCCGAACGGCTGGCGCCCGATGACGCATTGCTGGACAAGGCGGAGGCCTTGATCGCAGGCGCCCGGCGGCCACTGCTGTGGCTGGGTGGTGGCTGCGTGACCGCCGATGCAGTGGCCGAAGTGCGCGAACTGGCCGCCAAACTGGGCGCGCCCGTGGTCAGCTCGCTCAACGGGCGCGGGGTGGTGGCGACGGACGATCCGCTGTTCGTCGGCAGCCAGACGCACTATCCCGCATTTCGCGAACTGATCGGGCAGAGCGATCTGGTTCTGGCCATCGGCACACGGTTCCAGGCGGTCGCCACTTGGTTCTGGTCGATCCCGATGCCGCCGCGCCTGATCCACATCGATGCCGATGTCACCATGCTCGGCCGCAATTACCCGGCGGAAATCGGCATCACCGGCGATGCCAAGCTGGCGGCGGCCGGACTGGCCCGGCGCATCGGTGATGGGACCGTGGACAGCCAGTATCTGGCGCTGGCGGCGCGGGTGCGGGAAGAACTGGCGGAGGATACGCTGCGCCGGATCGGGGCCGATCATCAGCAGATCTGCGATGCGATCGACCGGCTGGCCCCCGCGGATCGCAACGTGGTGTGCGATGCGACCATGGCGGGGACCACCTGGGGCAATCTGCGCCTGCCGGTTCGCCAGCCGCGCCAGTTCACTTATGCCACCAGCCTGGCCATCGGGCCGGCGCTGCCGCTGGCGCTGGGCGCGGCGATCGGTTCGGACCGCCGCACTATCGCGATCCATGGCGATGGCGGGGTGATGCTCAATCTTGGAGAACTGGCCACGGCGGTGGAAAACAAGGCCCCGCTCACGCTGCTGGTGTTCAACAATCAAGGCTATGGCAGCCTCAAATTCCTTCAGACGGCCTATGGCACGCCGCATGTCGGGGTGGAATTGCACACGCCCGATTTCGCCGCGCTCGGGCAGGCGATGGGCTTGCCGTCACGGCGTGTGGCAACGGCGCAGGCGTTTGAGGAAGCCTTTGCCGAAGCGATGGCCATGGCCGGACCGAACCTGATCGAAATCGATATCAGCGCAATGGCCCCGCTGGCGATGTAGGATCGGCGGGGGCGGTGCCGATGCGCCGCCCCCGCCGCCATCCCGTATCACTCCCGCATCGCGGTTGCCGCTGATGCTGCCGGCTGGCCATCGCCGGGCAGCGAAAACAGCGCCACGCTGATCAGCGCGGTCCGGATCAATTGCGACTGGCGGTTGATTCCCATTTTGGAAAAGATCGAGCGGACTTGCGAACGCACGGTGTTGCGGCTGGTCGCCGCATTGCGCGCTGTTTCCCCGATGGAATGCCCATTGGCCAGCGAAAGCGCCACTCGCGCTTCCGCCGGGGTCAGGCCGAACAGTTCCATCAGGGCGTTTATCATGGTCATGCGCGGTTGGGCCGGATCGACCAGATGGACCAGCGCGGTGGGGCGGATGGCCAGCGGATTGTGGCTGCTGCCGCGCGCCGGGCGGACCAGCAGGCCGATGCTGTCCCTGCCGGACGGCCGGTTGACCGGCATCGCGCGGGGCGCGCCCGGCGCGGCTGGATCGATCGCGGCGGCGGCATTGCGGCGGATCAGGTCGTGCAATTCGCGGGACTGGCCGGCGCTGTGCAGGGCAAGCTTTCCCGCGCTGGTGGCGAACAGTCCGTCCCGCTGCTTGAGAAGGGCCTGCGCAGGGGGATTGGCTTCGAGGATGAGGCCATCGGAATCGACGAGGATGCTGCCTACCGACATGCCGGAGACGGTAAGCGCAAGCGCTTCCTTCTCCGCTTCCATGTCGATCCGCTGGACGAAAAGCTGCAACGCGGCGCGCAGGTAGGGGACGAGGCCCTGACAGATCGCCCGTTCGCGCGCGCCGAAATCGGCGCCCGTTTCGAGCCGGGCCAGTCGGAACTTGCCCGAAATCCCCCGGACGGAGCCGATATCGATCCCGAGAATGTATCCCACGCCATACTGGACAAGATATTCGCGATACAGCGCGGTGCGGCGCAGTTCATCGCGGGTCAGCCTGTCGCTGACCGTCGTCACCGTGCCTTCGGGCAGACCGTCGAGCAGTTCCTGATCGTAATGGCGGGCGATATAGTCCGCCGAGCCTTCGAGCGGCTGACCTTTGGACAGGATCAGCGATGGCTGCCTCTTGTCCTTGGTGAAAATCATCATGATGCTGTAATCGGCCCCGGTGGCCGCTTCGACGGCATCGAGAAAGCGGCTGAGCGGGGTTTCGTCCGCCAGGCTTTCGAACAGAGTGACAGTCAGTCGTTCGACCACTTTCTCCACGGGTATCGGCGAGCGGGGCGGCCGCGCATCGGTGCCGCAGGCTTCGCGGATGATCCGGGAAACCGAACTCTGGCTGGCCCCGGTTTCGGCGGCGATGGCGCGGGAATTCAGCCCCCCGGCATGAAGCGCCAGAATCGCGCTGCGCTGCTCCGCGCCGATCTGCCGGGGTGCGCCCGGGCGGCAGGTGTCGGTCAACCCGTCCGGCCCGCCGGTGAGGAAACGGTGTTGCCAGCGCCTGACAGTGGCGGGCGTGGTGCCGAACTCCCTGGCGATCATGCTGGCGGATCGGCCCGCCGTGGCGGAGGCAAGCACGATATGGCACCGCTGCGCCAGCGTTTGCGTGTGGGCCGTTCGCGCCAGTTCGAGCAAGCGCGCACGGTCATCTGCGTTAATGCAGAAAGTCTGCCCCATCCTTCTCCACCTTTCTGCTTCCATCGCGGGTGGGGTGAGATATTTATAACTCACTCTTTGCCCGGCGGTGCGGCCTTTTGTTATTTTTCGGCTGGATATCGGGAATATCCCAGCCATTTTGTCAGCCTTCTTATCAATTATTGCGACATTGCGCATAGTCCTGATGGAGGATGAGGCATGGGACCCCGAACCATAACCTCCCGACCAGAGAGAGAAGCGCCCCCGGCCGATTCGCTGGCTGCAAGGGGATGCCAACGAGCGGGGAGATCATGGAACATTGTCCATCCTTTTTCTGGCGATGCGCGGGCATCTGTGAAAATCATCGACGGCGACAGCGGTCCCGCAGCATGTGTCGCATCGGGGCAGAGCCGGCTCCGCTTATAAGAGGAAAGGATTGAACCATGCGCGCAGCCATTTTCGAAGAGACCGGGCAGCCCCTGATCGTCACCACGGTCGACGATCCGCGCCCCGCGCCCGATGAGGTGGTGATCGAAGTGGCCCATTGCGGAATTTGCGGGTCCGATCTCCATGTCACCGAATATGGGTTCGTGCCCAGGGGGACGATCCTCGGCCATGAATTCGCGGGCACCATCGTGGAGGTGGGCCGCGATGTCTCCTCAGGCTGGAAAGTGGGCGACCGGGTCACCGCGCTGCCCATTCAGGCGTGCCGCACTTGCGAAGCCTGCACCGATGGCCTGCCGGGCCTGTGCAGCACCGGCCTGTTCACCGGCACCACGCTCACCAATCCGGGCGCCTATGCCCAATATGTGAAAGCGCGCGGGGTGATGCTGCAGGCGTTGCCCGCGGGCGTATCCTTTGCGGATGGGGCGATGGTCGAACCGCTGGCCGTGTCACATCATGCCGTTGGTCTGGCGGGCGATCTGACCGGCGCTTCGGTGCTGGTGATCGGTGCGGGGCCGATCGGTGTGGGCGCTGCGCTGTTCGCGCGGCTGGCGGGCGCGCGGCATGTGGTGGTCAGCGAACCTTCGCCCACCCGGCGGCAGCGCGCGCTCGATGTCGGGGCGACACATGCGCTCGATCCCAAGGCAGGCCCGGTGGCTGAAGGGTTCGCCGCTATTGCCGGGCACCGCCCGCAGGTGGTGTTCGAATGCGTGGGCAATCCCGGCCTCTTGCAGCAGGCCATGGAACTGGCCGGTGTGCGCGGGCGTGTGATCGTGGCCGGGGTCTGCTTCGGCGAGGACCAGATCAGCCCGATAACGGGGATCATGAAAGAGGTGAACCTGCAGTTTTCGCAGTGCTACACCGAGCGGGATTTCGCCGGGGTGATCGACGCGCTGGCTAAGGGCCGGGCGGATGCCAGCCCGATGCTGACGCAGATCATCGGCTTCGGCGAACTGCCCGCCGCGTTCGAAGCGCTGCGCAAGCCCACCGATCAATGCAAGCTGCTGATCGATCCGCATCGCGCGGGCTGATCGGCATCAACCAGGCTATCGCCCCGGCAGCGGGGCACGGGAGAGGAAATGGACATGAATGGAAGTGTGCGGCGCGGGCGGAAAATGCGGTCATGGCGGGCAGGTGCGATTGGCATGGCCGCCGTGGCGATGATTCACGCAGGCGCGGCCTCGGCGCAGGATGTCGCGCAGGCCGGGGCCGCCGTGGTGCCGATGGCGCCGCCGTTGCAGGTGCAGGCCCCCAAGGGCGCCCCCAATGTCGTGCTGGTGCTGCTGGACGATGTCGGTTTCGGCGCGGCGGCCACGTTCGGCGGGCCTTCGGCGACGCCCACACTGGATACGCTGGCGAAGGATGGGCTGCGCTACAACCGGTTCCATACCACGGCGATCTGTTCGCCCACCCGCGCGGCGCTGCTGTCGGGTCGCAACGCCCATGCGGTGGGGATCGGTGCGGTGATGAACACCGCCGACAGCCGCCCCGGCTATCGCGGGGTGCATGCGCGCGATGCGGCCACGATTGCGAAACTGCTGCGCGATGCGGGCTACAACACCGCGGCTTTCGGCAAATGGCACCAGACGCCCGATTGGGAAATCTCCCAGTCCGGCCCGTTCGACCGCTGGCCGACCGGGCAGGGCTTCGAGAAATTCTACGGCTTCATGGGTGGGGAAATCGACCAGTTCGAACCGACGCTGGTGGAAGGCACCACCCCGATCCTGCGCCCGGCGGGCAAGGATTATCATCTGACCGCCGATCTTGCCACGCGGGCCGTCGAATGGATGCATCAGCAACATGCGCTGACGCCGGACAAGCCGTTCTTCCTCTATTTCGCACCGGGAGCGACCCATGCCCCGCTGCAGGTGCCGCGTGAATGGATCGAACGCTATCGCGGCCAGTTCGACGGCGGGTGGGATGCTCTGCGGGTCAAGATTCTCGAACGCCAGAAGAAGCTGGGCGTGGTGCCCGCCGATACCAAATTGACCCCGCGCCCCGCGGGAATGCCTGCGTGGGACAGCCTCAGCGCCGATGACAAGAAGATCGCGGCGCGGCTGATGGAAACCTATGCCGCGTTCCTCGCCCATACGGACCATGAAATCGGCCGTCTGGTGCAGAGCCTGAAAGACAGCAGCCAGTACGACAACACGCTGTTCATCTACATCGTGGGCGATAACGGCGGTTCGCCCGAAGGCGGGCTGGACGGCAGCATCAATTACATGGGCAAGCTGCAGGGCGTGCCTGAAGATCGCGCCAAAGTGCTGGCCCGGCTGGACGATATCGGCAACGCGGATACTTATGCGCATTACAACACGGCCTGGGCCTGGGCGCTCAATTCGCCGTTCCAGTGGACCAAGACGATCGCCTCGCATCTGGGCGGCACGCGCAATCCGATGGTCGTCACCTGGCCGAAACGGATCACCGACAAGGGCGGACTGCGCAGCCAGTTCGGCCATGTGAACGACATTGCCCCCACCATTCTCGAAGCGGCGGGCCTTGCCGCCCCGGCGGAAGTGGACGGAATCAAGCAGATGCCGATGAACGGCACCAGCCTGGTGTACAGCTTCGGGGATGCGAAGGCGCCTGAGCGGCACACGACGCAATATTTCGAAGTGTTCGGCAACCGCGCGATCTATCATGATGGCTGGATGGCGTCCGCGTTCCATAACCGTCTGCCTTGGGCGACGGGGATGGTGACGGCGGAAAAGCCGTTCGAAAACGACACATGGGAACTCTACGATCTGCGCAAGGACTATTCCCAGTCGACCGATCTGGCCGCGAAGTACCCGGCCAGGCTGGAAGAACTGAAAGCGCTGTTCACCAAGGAAGCGGCGGCCAATCAGGTGTTGCCGCTCAAAGGGCCGACGATGGGCGATCCCGCCTTGCCCAGCTTCACCGGCAAGCGGACGGCCTTCACGTACTATCCCGGCACGGTCGGCGTGCCCGAAGTCGGCGCGCCCAAAATGATGAACCGGTCATGGGATCTGACCGCCACTGTCGATATCCCTGCGGGCGGGGCGAAAGGCGTGGTGGCGACGATCGGTGGCACGGCGGCGGGGTGGTCGCTCTATCTCGACGATCAGGGCAAGCCCCGGTTCACCTATCGCCTGTTCGAACTGAAAACGGCCGATCTTGCCGGTGCGAAGCCCCTGGCGCCGGGGCGGCATACCTTGCAGGTGGCGTTCGATTACGATGGCGGCGGTTATGGCAAGGGCGGCACTCTGCGCCTGCTTGTCGATGGCCAGCCCGCCGGGGAGGAACGTCTGCCCTCCAGCCCGCCGGGGTTCTTCTCGATCAGCGAAACCTTCGATGTCGGCATCGATACCGGATCGGCGGCGGGCCACTATCCCGCTGATGCGGCGCTCGGTTATCCGTTCGCGGGCGGCAAGATCGAAAAGGTCGATATCACGCTGCGTTGAGTCAAGGCTCTGCGCCCTCGCGCCGGTTCAGCCGGAGCGTGGGGGCGGGGGGCGCAGCAGCCGTTTCACCAGCCGGTGCAGCAGCAGCAGCGTGGCCACGACGACCAGCAGCAGCACACCCGCGATCACGATGGCGGTCGCCGGATTGGTCAGCGCCAGCGCCAGCAGGCCGCCGGTGGCGACATCTTCCCCGGTCGACAGCGCGATATTGCTGAACGGTTCGGGGCTGGTGTTGACCGCCGCGCGCGTGCCCGCCTTGGCGCTGTGCGACAGCAGCGCCGCCCCGCCGCCCAGCAGCAGGCTAACCACCTGCCACGCCGGGTCTTGCGCGTCGACGATGGCCATCGCCAGCAGCGCCCCGCCGACCGGGCGGATCAGCGTGTGCACGGTGTCCCAGATGGAATCGAGCCATGGCAGCTTGTCGGCGAAAAATTCGGCGATCAGCCCGATAGCGGAAATGCCGAGCACCCACGGGTTGGCCAGCACGTCGAGCCCGCTGATATGGTTTGGCAGCGAGAGCCACCCTGTCCGCATCGCCAAGCCCACGGCGAACGTGCACAGATAGATCCGCCAGCCCGATAGCAGGCTGATGCTGCCTGCAAGGCCGATGATCTCGACGATCCCCATACGCGCCTCCTCCCGCTCAGCCCACAGGGTCAGGCTGCTTCGCAGCCGCTATGCGCGCGCTAGAATAGCGGAACCGCGCGGGAACGTCATGCCCAACGCTGGCCCACCCGCGCGGTGAGGGTATCATCTGCCGGTCTTGACCAGCACGATCGGCGGCAATTCCTGCTCGGCCAGGGTGGGATCGACCGAATTGGCGGCGTCGTTGACCCACAACAGCCCGCCATCGGCGTCGTGGATCATGGCCTGCACGGCGTAGCGCATGCGCGATTGCAGCTTCGCGCGCGGGGCTTCGAGCCGGTAGGTGTAAGGCGGACCTTTGCCGTCAAGCTTCCGGGTCTGGCTGGTGATGGTGGTGGACGGCGCATCGGCATACGACACGTCCAGCAGCGCGATTGTGATGCTGGCGCCGGGCGGGGGCAGCATCCGTTCGCGATAGAGCACCGATCCGCTGACAGTGGCCATCCCCTCGTGCACCGCACCATCCGGCGCGGCCGCAGGGACCGGGGCGCAGGCGGTGGCCGCCGCGGCGAGAATCAGGGGAATGCAGAAACGCGTAACGGTAGAGATCATGGCCATTTCTTTCCTGTTGCGGTGTCAGAACGTGCCGGGTGGAGAAAATATCCTGACAAGTTCGGCGGATCGTTTTGCGCTTCCTCCGCTGCAGGCGGTTTGTTGCTTGCCATGTGACCAATATCATGAGGGCATGCAACAATTCGCTTTGCCGATAGAGTACTGATTTTCAGGATAAACTGCCCCATTAAACAACTGTTTGGGATTTTTTGGACCTGTCCCAGTCTTCCGCCGGGCACAAAATCGGAATTCAGCCATTCTATACTTCGGAAAACAGATCGGCCTTTCGCTCCGTAAAATGGGGCGCGCGAATGCGGACAGGGCTGCTGCGAATGGAAGGAAAAGAAATTGGCGGAAGAAAACCAGGATCGCGAAACGTTGATCGCTTTGACCTCGGATGTGGTGGCGGCCCATGTCAGCCATAACAGCGTGAGCGTCGATCAGATTCCCGTCCTGATTGCGAAAGTCTATCAGTCGCTGGCCGGGCTCGGTCAGGCAGCGGCCCCGGCGCCGGTGGTTCGCGAGCCGGCGGTCCCGATCCGGGCATCGGTGCGCCCCGATCATGTCGCCTGCCTCGAATGCGGCCGGAAGATGAAAATGCTCAAGCGCCATCTCACCGCCGATCATGGGCTGACGACGGAAGAATATCGTCAGCGCTGGGGACTGGCGGCCGACCATCCGCTGGTCGCGCCCAATTACGCCGACCGCCGCCGCGATCTGGCCAAGGCCATCGGTCTGGGCCGTGGCGGGCGCGGGCGTTCGAAAGCGGGCGAAATGTCTTCGCTGAAGAGTGCGCGCCAACCCAAGTCCGACCAAGCCAAGTCTGGCTCACCCAAGTCAGGCCAAGCCAAGGGCGCGGCCCGTTCCAAGGCTGTTGCCGCTGGCGGGGCTGCCTGAACCCTTTTTGCGTTCCCGGCGTAGTTTGTGCGCCGGGGAGGCATCGTCAGGCCGGATTGGCGAAGCGATCCGCAATCAGCCGTTCGAACACCGAAGTCACACTGCGTTCGATCGTATCGACCATCACCATGGTCTGGTGATCGACTTCGATATTGACCCGATCTCCCACCGCATAGAGGCCGAAGGTCGTCTGCCGCAGCGTTTCGGGAATGAGGTTGATCGTGAACACGTCGTTCTGCGCATCGGCGACGGTCAGGCTGCATCCGTTGACGGCGAGGAAGCCGCGTTTGAACACATAGCGGTGCCACGGCGCGGGAACGCGGATTTTCAGCCACATGTGATTGTCGGCATCCTTTTCGAAGCCGATGATTTCCGCCGTGCCCGAAACATGGCCGGCGGTAATGTGGCCGCCGATCTCATCCCCCATTCTGGCCGAACGCTCGATATTCACCCGGTTATGCGCCAAGGTGCCGAGATTGGTGGTGTCGAGCGTGCCGGTGGTCGCATCGAAGCCGATCAGATCGCCGTCAATCGAAGTGACCGACAGGCACACCCCTTCCACCGCGACGCTGGCGCCCAGCACCAGCCCTTCGGTCAGGTGCGGCGGGAAGCGCAGGATCAGCGCCAGGCGGCCGGGCAGGTGGTCCGCTTTGACGATATCCGCCATGCCCTGAACCAGACCCATGTACATACCGCAATTCTCCGCCGTTTCGCCTTTCCATGGCCCATGGGAAAAATTCCGGCCCCTGTCCACAGTGCGCCTGCCCACCGGGGCGGACGGCGGGCCGGGCCATGCGCCCGATGCTTTCCCAAACGAACAATTGGCGATAGGGCGCGTGTCCATCCGCCGCCATTCGGAGATACGATAGCGTGAAAGCCTTGCTCGCCCGCTTGCAGATCGATCCCTATCTGCTGATGCTGCTGGGAACGATGGCGCTGGCCACCGTGCTGCCCGCGCGGGGGGTGTGGGCGCCGATCGCCGGGGGCGTGGCCGATGCCGGGATCGTGGCGCTGTTCTTCCTTCACGGGGCGCGGCTTTCGCGCCAGGCGGTGCTGGATGGCCTGCGCAACTGGCGCTTGCATCTGGCGGTTTTCGCGATGACATTCGCCGTGTTCCCGCTGCTGGGCCTTGGCATCCATGCGATTCCGGTGCTGGAACCCGAACTGGCGACAGGCCTGCTGTTCCTCACGCTGCTGCCTTCCACGGTGCAATCGTCCATCGGATTCACGGCGGTGGCGCGGGGCAATGTCGCGGCGGCGGTGTGCAGTGCGTCCTTTTCCAATCTTGCCGGGATTTTCATCACTCCGTTGCTGGTGGCCTTGCTGATCACGGGGAAAAGCGGCGGCGTTTCCACGCATATGGTGCTGACGATTGCGTTCCAGTTGCTGCTGCCGTTCCTTATGGGCCACTTCCTGCGGCCGTGGATCGGCGAATGGGTGGCGCGGCAGAAGAAACTGCTCGCTTTCGTCGATAAGGGCTCGATCCTCCTCGTCGTCTATACCGCGTTCGGCGCCGCCGTGGTCGAAGGGCTGTGGCGGCGGGTTGCACCTGTGGATCTGGCGATGGTGCTGGGGATCTCGGCCGTGTTGCTGGGGGTGGTCCTGTGCCTCAGCTATGCGCTTGCGCGGATGCTGAAGATGCCGCGCGGGGATGCGATCGTTCTGCAATTCTGCGGTTCGAAGAAAAGCCTGGCGACCGGCGTGCCGATGGCGGGCGTGCTGTTCGCCCAATCGCAGGTGGGGGCGATCCTGTTACCGGTGGTGATCTTTCACCAGATCCAGTTGATGGTCTGCGCGGTGCTGGCCCAGCGCTATCGCGCGGCGGCCGACCGGGAGGATGCGGCCGGGGAAGCCGCCGCCCGGCAAGCCCCGGCCTGATCGGCGATCAGCCCGCGCCTTGCAGGAAGCGCGTGATCCATTGCGCCGCCAGCGCGTTGTCCATCGGCTGGCGCAAGCTGGCGATGGCGAGATCGGCTTCGGCATCGGTCAATCCGCGGCCACGCCGCAGATCGGCCAGCGCGGCGGCATAAGCGGGCGTGAATTCGGGATGGAGCTGGAGCGAGATCGCCCGGCTGCCGGTATAGGTCAGCGCGCCATATGGGGCGAAACTGCTCCCCGCCGCGATCATGGCATCGGGCGGCAGCGCGACCACCTGATCCTGATGCGATGCGGGCAAAGTAAAGCGCTCGGCCCCGGTGATCCATGTAGGGGGCTGGCAGACTTCGTAGCTGTGCGCCCCCACGCCCCAGCCCTTGGGCGAAGGGACCACGGTGCCGCCGAACGCCTCGGCCATGATCTGGTGGCCGAAACAGATACCTACCAGCGTGGCCTCGGCCCTGGCCGCGTTCAGGAAGCGTTTGAGATCGGCGATCCAGGGCAGGGGATCGTAAGCCCCGCAGGCCGAACCGGTGACGATATAGGCCGGGCAGATATCGAGGCGGTCCGGTAATTCGCCCGCTTCGGCATCGAACGTGCGGTACGTGAAAGTATCGGCGCCCAGAAGATCGCGGAACATCGCGGGATAGCCGCCAAAGGCGCCGAGTGCGGCGGGCGGGGCGCCGGTCTTGAGAATTCCGAGCAGCATTGAAGGATTCCTCCCTTGATCATCCTGCCTCATGCATCCTCTGCCACAGGGGTAATGCCGATGGGGCCGCGCAAGCAAGAGCCTCCGGGCAGTGGGCCGGATACCATCGGTGCGCTTGCGCGTTGGCCGTTTATGGCGCAGCACCCGCGTGCCATAGCAGGAGGTTGTGACATGGTATCGCCCGACAGCAAGATCGTGATTTGCCCGGCCTGCACCACGCCCAACCGCGTGCCTGCCGCCAGGCTGGGCGCGGGCGGCAAATGCGGGCGATGCGGCAAAGCGCTGTTCACGGGCGAGCCTGTGACGCTGGTGGCGGCCAATTTCGATGCCCATGCCACGCGCAGCGATATTCCCCTGCTGGTCGATTTCTGGGCCAGCTGGTGCGGGCCATGCCGCCAGATGGCGCCCGCTTTCGCGGCGGCGGCCGGCGATCTGGAGCCAGCGTTGCGGCTGGGCAAGCTCGATACCGAGGCGGAGCAGGCAATCGCCGCGCGTTATGGCATCCAGTCGATCCCGACGCTGATCGTGATCGCCAAGGGCCGCGAAGTGGCGCGCCAATCGGGTGCGATGCCCACCGGGGCGATCATCCGCTGGGCCCGGCAGGCCGTGGGGTGATGGCCCGAATCCGGCAATGTGCCAAAATTACGATGCTTTTCTAAAGATTCTGGCTGAAATGGAAGCAGCCTGCTAGCGGCACCCCCAAACATGCCTTTCCCATCGGTGCGGCATGATCGCGGGTGCCGCGCATGCGCGTGTCTGTGATCGGCTGCCAGGTTGTCAGTACGCGAAGGAGAACCCATGACAACATCCATGCTCGATCAGGCGCTGGTCCGCCTGGACGATGCGGCACAGCATCTCAAGCTGGACCCCGATGTGCTGGAGAAGCTCAAGTATCCGCGCGAAACCACCAAGACCCGGCTGCTGATCCGCATGGATGACGGATCGCGCAAATCCTTCATGGCCTGGCGCTGCCGCTATGACGACACGCGCGGGCCCACCAAGGGTGGCATCCGTTTCCACCCCGAAGCATCCATAGATGAAGTGGAAACGCTGGCGTTCTGGATGACTTTCAAGTGCGCGGTGATGAATCTGCCCTATGGCGGCGGCAAGGGCGCGGTGCAGGTCGATCCGCGCAAGCTGTCGAAATCGGAACTGGAACGCCTTTCGCGCGCCTATATGCAGGCTTTCGCCGGGATCATCGGCCCCGATCGGGATATTCCGGCCCCGGACGTTTACACCAACGCCATGATCATGGGCTGGATGGCCGATGAATACGCCTCGATCGTCGGGCGCGTGTCGCCGGCGGTGATCACGGGCAAGCCGATCGCGCTGGGCGGTTCGCTGGGGCGCGATGACGCCACGGCGCGCGGCGGGTTCTACCTGCTGCGCCATCTCGAAACCGAACTGGGCGTCGGCCCGGGCGCGCGCGTGGCCATCCAGGGGTTCGGCAACGCGGGCAGCCACATGGCCAATCTGTTGCATGGCGTGGGTTACAAGATTGTCGCCGTCACCGATTCGCGCAGCGGCATCCACGCGCCCGGCGGTGTCAGCTATGACGATCTGATCGCGGCCAAGCAGGGCGCGGGCCTTGCCAGCCTGGCGGACAGTCTGCCGGGGGCGAGCGTGCTGTCGCCTGACGATATCGTGGGTGTCGATTGCGATGTTCTGGTGCCTGCCGCGCTCGAAAACCTGATCCACGAAGGCAATGCCGATACCGTCAAGGGCAAAGTCGTGGTCGAACTGGCCAATGGCCCGATCACGCCCGAAGCGGATGCTATCCTGGCGAAGAAGGGTATCATCGTCCTGCCCGACATTCTGGCCAATGCGGGCGGTGTGACGGTATCCTATTTCGAATGGGTGCAGAACCGCCAAGGCTATTACTGGACAGTGGGTGAAATCCACGACCGACTGAAAGCCAGCATGGAAAACGAAGGCCGCGCGATCTGGCTCCTGGCCAACGATCGCGGGATTTCGGTGCGCAGCGCTGCCTACGTCCACGCGCTGAGCCGCCTTGCCGAGGCGATCGAAGCGCACGGCACGCAGCAGTTCTTCACTTCGTAAGCGGAACAGCGCCGGCCGGTCCCCTCGGGGATCGGCCGGGGGCCGCGTTCAGCGGTAGTTGGCTTCGGCCGCCGCGATGGTCGTCAGATTGAGGATCGCGCGCGAGGTCATGCCCGGCGGCATGACGTGGATCGGCTGGGAAAGGCCCATCAGCATCGGCCCGACCGTGGGCGATTTGGACGATGCGCCCAGCGCCGTCAGCGTGATGTTGGCGGAATCGAGATTGGGCATCACCAGCAGATTGGCCGGCCCGGCAAAGCGGGTGTCGGGCACCAGCTTTTCCCGCAGGGGCTGCGACAGGGCGGCATCGGCGTGCATTTCGCCGTCCACCGCCAGATCGGGCGCCTTGTTCCGCAAAATCGCCAGCGCCGCGCGCATCTTGCGCGCGCTGGGGCTGTGCGAAGCGCCGAAATTGGAGTGCGAAAGCAGCGCCACGCGCGGCGGCAGGCCGAAATGGCGCAGTTCGTTGCTGGCCAGCATGGTCATTTCGGCGATCTGTTCCGGGGTCGGATCGGGGACCATGTGGGTGTCGGTGATGAACAGCGCCCCCGCATCGAGAATCAGGCCCGACAGCGCATAGACCCGCTGGGCCCCGGGGGCGCGGTCGATGATCCGCAGCACATGTTCCATCTGGCCCCAGTATTCCGAATTGCCGCCCACCAGCGCGGCCTGCACATGGCCGGTGCGCAGCAGCATGGCCGCAGTCACCGTGGGGCGGCGATAGACGTGGCGGGTGATTTCGGCATCGGGCACGCCTTTGCGCGCGGCCACCGCGCGATAGGCTTCGACCAGCGGCGCGATGATGGCATGATCGGTTTCCGGATCGATCACTTCGACATCGCGATCCAGTTCGAAGCGCAGCCCCAGTTCGGGCAGGCGCTGATTCAGGATACGCCGCCGGGCGACGATCACCGGGCTGACGATGCCATCGTCCAGCGCATCCTGGATCGCGCGCAGCACGCGTTCGTCTTCCCCTTCGCCATAGGCGATGCGGGTGCGGGTGCCGCGCGCGGCTTCGAACACCGGCATCATCAGTTGCGCCGACCGGGTGTTCTGCTCCGCCAGTGACCGGCGATAGGCCTCAAGATCGAGCGGGCGGCGGGCCACCCCGCTGTCCATCGCCGCCTTGGCCACGGCGGGCGCAATTTCCGCAATCAGGCGCGGATCGAATGGGGTGGGGATGATGTAATCCGGCCCGAAGCCCAGCTTGCGCCCGCCATAGGCCTGCGCCACGCTTTCGTGCGCGGGGAGCCGGGCGAGCGAGGCGATGGCTTCCGCCGCCGCCACTTTCATCGCTTCGTTGATCGCGGTCGCCCCGGCATCCAGCGCACCCCGGAAGATATAGGGGAAGCACAGCACGTTGTTGACCTGATTGGGGAAATCCGAACGGCCGGTGGCGACGATGGCATCGGGCCGCGCGGCGCGGGCGACATCGGGCCGGATTTCCGGTTCCGGATTGGCCAGCGCGAAAATCAGCGGCTTGTCCGCCAGCAAGGGCAGCCATTCGGGCTTGAGCACGCCGGGGGCCGAGAGGCCGAGGAACACGTTCGCGCCCGGCAGCACTTCGGGCAGGGTGCGCGCGTTGGTGGTGCGGGCATAGCGCGCCATGTTGGGCAGCATCCCGTCGCGCCCGGCATGGATCACCCCGTCCTTGTCGGTCAGCGTGACGTTTTCGGCCGGCAGCCCCATGGACACCAGCAGATCGACGCAGGCCAGCGCCGCCGCGCCCGCGCCGGAAGTGACGAGCTTCGCTTCAGCCAGCGTCTTGCCTTGCAGCACCAGCGCATTGCGCACGGCGGCGGCCACGACGATGGCGGTGCCGTGCTGATCGTCATGGAAAACGGGGATATTCATCCGTTCGCGCAGCGCCGCCTCGATGGCGAAGCATTCGGGGGCCTTGATATCTTCCAGATTGATCCCGCCGAATGTGGGTTCGAGCAAGGCCACAGCTTCGATGAACTTTTCGGGGTCAGTGGTGTCCACTTCGAGATCGAACACGTCGATATCGGCGAACTTCTTGAACAGCACTGCCTTGCCTTCCATCACCGGCTTGGATGCCAGCGCGCCGATGGCGCCGAGGCCGAGCACCGCAGTGCCGTTCGAAATCACGGCGACGAGATTGCCCCGCGCGGTGTAATCCAGCGCCTTGTCCGGATCGGCTGCGATTTCGCTGCACGGTGCGGCCACCCCCGGCGAATAGGCCAGCGCCAGATCGCGCTGGTTGACCATACGCTTGGTCGGTTCGATGCGGAGTTTGCCGGGCTGGGGGAAGCGATGATAATCGAGCGCGGCGTTGCGGAGAGTTTCGTCCATGCCGCAACCCATATGCGAGCCGGGCGGGATATTCGAGGGCTAGTTATAAAGGCCGCTGCTGGATCACGGCGGCGGCACGCTTTTCAGGGCGGATATAGATCGAACTCAATTCGGGCACGGCGGCATGCAGTTCGCTTTCGATCGTTTCGATCAGCGTTTCCGCCGCGCCCATTGGCAGGGCATCGTCGAAATCCGCGCTGATCGCGGCGAACACGGCATCGGGCGCGGTGTGGATGGTACGGACATGATTGACGCAGATCACTGCCGGTTGCCGTTCCATCACAGCCCAGATCGCCGCGATCAGGGCCGGATCGGCGGCTTCCCCGATCAGCAACTCCTTGGCCTCGCGAGCGAGCAGCACGGCAACGCAGCCCAGTGTGATGCCGATGCCGATGGAGGCCATCCCATCGATGCGCGGATCGCCGAAATGGTGGCTGGCCCAGATGCCGACACCCGCGATGACCAGACCCAGCAATGCCGCGCTGTCTTCGAACAGCACGATGAAGCTGGCCGGGTCCTTGGACCGCAGGATCGCCCGCCACCATGGGGCGCCCTGCCGCCGGGCGTTGAATTCGCGCACCGCGATCGTCCATGATGTGCCTTCCAGCAGCAGCGCGATGGCCAGCACCACATAGTTGATCGTGGGATCGCGCAGCGGCTCGGGCGTGGCAATATGCAGCCAGCCTTCGTAGATCGACACCCCCGCGCCCACGGCGAAAATGAGGATGGCGACGACGAACGCCCAGAAATAGAGTTCGCGCCCATAGCCGAAGGGATGGGCATCGTCGGGCGGACGCTTGGCCCGGTTCTGCCCATGGAGCAGCAGGATCTGGTTGCCGCTGTCGACCAGCGAGTGCACGCCTTCCGAAATCATCGAGGACGATCCGCTGATTGCGGCGGCTACGAACTTGGCCGCGGCAATGCCCAGATTGGCGAACAGCGCGCCATAGAGCACGATATTGGCCTTGATATGCCGGAATGCGCGGTCTCCGGTCATGCCTGGCGCTTTCTTCCGCTTCGCATGCCGAAAGAGCCGGGCCGGCATGGGGAGCTGATGCCCGTGCCGGCCCGGTCCAGCCCGTCAGGAGAGGACTCCTCTGACGGGGCGATGGGATTTGAGGAAAGGGGGGCGCTCTTGTGCCAGCTTTGCATCCCTCGCATACTCCTCCGCTTGCGAGGGATAACCCTTTGACAGGGCGATCGGTTCCTCACGCTTTGCCTCGATGGCGATGCCGTTTTCCGGTAAGAGGAAAAAAGATGGCGTTCAGGCGCCGTTCGGGCGATCACTGCAGATACGGGGGCAGGAACGACAACCATGGAAGGGACGAAAATGGCGGGTTCGAGGGTGAAATCCGGGATGCGGATCGCGATTGTGCTGGCGCTGGTGGCGGGCGGATTGGCGGCCTGCTCGGAATCCGGGACGGAAAACGCAACGGTGACTGAACGCAAAGCCAATTTCAAAGCCATCGGCGGCGCGTTCAAGATCGTGACCGACGAAATCAAGACGGGCAATCCCGATCTGGAAAAGGTGCGCCCTGCAGCGCACGAACTGGCCACCCGCACCGCGCTGATCAAGGATTATTTCCCGGCGGGCAGTGGGCCGGAATCGGGCGCCAAGACCAAGGCGAAAGCCGCCATCTGGACCAATCAGGCCGAATTCGCCAAGCATCGTGACGCGGCGGTGGCCGCTGCCGCCGAACTGGACAGCGTGGCGGGCAAAGGCGATCTGGCGGAACTGACCAGGGCCAGCGAGGCTTTGGGCAAGACCTGCAAGGATTGCCATACCCCCTTCCGCGAGAAGTGATGGCTGCGATGTTTCCGACCGCCCGTATCCGCCTGTGGGACCTGCCGGTGCGCCTGTTCCACTGGGCGCTCGTCGCTCTGATCGTCTGCGCGTGGTGGACGGCGGAAAACCACCTGATCTCGTGGCACCGGCTGACCGGCTATACGATTTTGACGCTGGTCCTGTTCCGCATCGTCTGGGGCTTCCTCGGCAGCACCACGGCGCGGTTTTCCCATTTTCTGCGTGGGCCGGGCGCGGTCGGCGCCTATGTCGGCGGCCATATGTTCCGGCGCGGATCGCCAGGGCATGCCGGGCATAACCCGCTTGGCGGGTGGAGCGTGGTGGCCATGCTCGGCCTGCTGCTGTTGCAGGTTCTGCTGGGCTTCTTCTCGGTGGACGTGGATGGGCTGGAATCCGGGCCGTTCGCCTATCTGGTGTCGTTCGATACCGGGCGCTGGGCGGCGGAAACGCACGAACTGGTGTTCAATCTGCTGCTGGCCCTGATCGGCCTGCATGTGCTGGCGATCCTGTTCTACCGCGTGGTGCGCGGGGAAAACCTGGTGGGCGCGATGGTCAGCGGTTCCCGCCGATGGACCGGCACTGCGCCGATCCTGCGGTTCACTTCGCCTTTGCTGGCGCTGGTCGTGCTGGCGGGCGCGGCGCTGCTGGTCTGGGCGGTGGTGGGACTGTTCGGCAAAGTCTGAGCGGCTGGGTTATCCCGGCCGCTTGGCGTATTTTGTGTCTGATATTGCCATTTGGCATTAAATGGCTTATATCCTGCCAACAGGAGTAAGCGCATGTTGCAGGAAATTCCCCGGACCGAGGCCGCACCGCATATCCCCGGCATCACCGCGCAGGAAGCGCAGGCGGCGGCGCGCGCGGTCATCAATCTGTTCGCCCGCTGGGAATTGACCGACGAGGAAGCGGGGCAGATTCTCGGCGGCCTTTCGCTGCGCACCTATGCCCGCTGGAAAAAGGGCGAAATCGGCCGGATCGACCGCGATCTGGCCACCCGCCTTTCGCTTCTCCTCGGCACGCACAAGGCGCTGCGCTATCTCTTCCGCGATCCCGATCAGGCCTATGCCTGGGTCAAGAAGCCCAATGCGATGTTCGGCGGTCAGCGGGCGCTGGATGTGATGCTGGACGGATCGATTTTCGCGCTGGAACGCGTGCGCGCCTATCTCGATGCGGAGCGTGGCGGCTGGTGACGGGGGTTATCGGCGCGATGCCGCTGATCCATGTGCAGTGGGACCGGGCATTTCGCCTGATCCGCTCGATCCACCCGCCGATCGACCTGTTCGAGGATATTGCCGACCCGCGTGATTGGGAGGCTTTGGCCTCCGTCGAAAGCAAGACCAACCCGCGCCTGATGGAAAACATGGGCCGGCTCGATCTGGTGCGGCCCGAACGGCGGGTGAACGGCCCGGGGGCAAGCCTGGTCATGGCCCCGTTCGTCCATGTCAGCCCGGATCGGCCCGGCCGCTTCACCGCCGGGCAATACGGCGTGTACAGCGCGGGTGACAGCGAGGAAGTGGCTCTGCGCGAAGTGGCCTATCATCAGGCGCGGCTGATGCGCAGCACGGGGGAGCGCCCCGGCTGGCATTCACAGTTTCGCATGCTGGTCGGCGCGGTGGATCGGGTGTTCGCCGATCTGCGCGGGCGGGACGATTGCCACGATCCCGACGACTGGCGCGTGCCGCAGGCGCTGGCCGCCGATCTGCGCGGTGCGGGGGCGGATGGCGTGCATTACCGTTCCGTCCGTTGCCCCGGCGGGCTGTGCATCGGCGCGTTCTGGCCCGATGCGGTGGGCTTGCCCCGGCAGGCCGATCACTACGAAATGCATTGGGACGGGCAACAGGTGGACCGCGTTTTCAACCGCCGCACCCGCCAGGAATTCTCGCTCCAGCCGCATTGATAGCCAAGTGGATTGCGCGCGTTTCCGCCCGCCGCGAATTTTCTGCCGCCTTCCCCCATATGGATGAATGGCCCGCTGGCGGCTTGTGGCATACCATGGGCATAAACAGCGCAAAGCGGGAGATGCACCTTGGCATTACACACACAGCCTTTGCCGACCATCGGCATGGAAGTGATCGGGCTCGATCCCGGACAGCCCATCGATGCCGCCACGGCGGCGCAATTGCGCGACTGGTGGTATGAAGCAGGCGTTCTCGTCTTTCGCGGGATCGGCACCAGCGCGGAGGCGCTGCTCGATCTCAGCCGCTGCTTTGGTGAACTGGAACCGCATCCCATCGAACAGATCCGCATGCCGGACTATCCCGAACTGATCGAACTGACCAATCGCGACGGGCCCAAGGGGCCGGTCTATGCCTATGACGGTGTGCCGACTTATGGCCGCATCCCGTGGCACACCGATCTGGCGTTCCAGCCGGTGCCGAATGCCGGGGCGCTGCTCAATATGGTCCACCGGGCGGAACAGGGCGGGATGACCGCATGGCTCGACACGACGAAAGCCTATGAGCATCTGAGCGACGATCTCAAACAGCGGATCGGCGGGCTGGAGGCGCGGTTCGAATTCTGCGCCGACCTCGGCCGGATGCGCTTCCGCAATCCGGGCGGCACCCGCGTCGGCACCTCCTCCGCCAAGTTCCCCGATTATCCGCCGCTGGCCCGGCCCATCGTCGCCCGCCATCCGCACACGGGGCAAGTGGTGATGAATGTCTGCCCGCTCAATATCCAGGGCATCGTCGGCATGGATGAGGCAGACAGCGATGCGCTGATCAACGAGTTGATCGACGCCGTGGTCCAGCCGCAATTCATTTACGAGCACGACTGGGCGACCAACGATATCGTGCTGTGGGACAATTATCGCATGATGCACGCCGCCGCCGGGCACCCGCTGGATGTGCTGCGGATTGCCCGCCGTTCCACTCTGCGCGGCGAGGCGACAATGGGCCGCGTGCTCGACACAGGTGCCGTGGGGGCCGCGGCATGAGCGCCTATGATCTGGTGATCCGCGGCGGCACGATCGTCGACGGGTCGGGCGGCGAACCCTTCGTCGGCGATGTGGGCGTGCGCGATGGCCGGATTGCCGCTGTGGGGCAGGGGCTCGAAGCGGGCGCGGAGGAGATCGACGCCAGCGGCAAGATCGTCACCCCTGGTTTCGTCGATGTGCACACGCACTACGATGGCCATGTGACGTGGGAACAGCGGCTGAAACCCTCGTCCTTCCACGGCATCACCACGGCGATCATCGGCAATTGCGGGGTCGGGTTCGCCCCCTGCCGCCCGGATGAGCGGGACACGCTCATCCGCCTGATGGAAGGGGTGGAGGATATCCCGTTCCCTGTGCTGGCCACCGGCCTGCCGTGGACATGGGAAACCTATCCCGAATATCTCGATTTCCTTGCCAGCCGCAGCTTCGACATGGATGTGGCGTGCTATGTCCCCCATGCCGCGCTGCGTGTCTATGTCATGGGTGAGCGCGGGGCGAACCGCGAACCGGCGACGGCAGAGGATATCGCGCAGATGCGCGCGCTCTATGGCGAAGCGCTGGAGCATGGCGCCATCGGCATCGGTACTTCGCGCACGCTGTTCCACCGGTCGAGTGATGGCAAGCCGATCCCCACGCTGGAGGCGGGGGAGGCGGAACTGTTCGGCTTCGCCGATGAAATGCGCGCGCGGGGCAAAGGCGTGTTCCAGATCGTGGAAGACATGCATCTACCCGATGCGACACTGGATAACGTGGTCAATCTGGCCGACCGTTCCCGGCGCCCGGTGACGTTCACTATCGGCACGCCCAACGAAGGGCCGCTCGCCTGGCGGCGGCATCTGGCGCAGTTGCAGGCGGCGAACGACAGGGGGCTGACCGTGCGTGGGCAGGTCCTGCCGCGCGGCGTGGGGATGATGCTGGGCCACCAGCTGACGCTCAACCCGTTCTATTCGACGCCGACTTACACCGCGCTTGCCCATCTGCCGCTGGCGCAGCGGCTGGCGGAACTGCGCAAGCCCGAAGTGAAAGCGGCGATTCTGGCGGAAGCGCCCGATCCCGAGACGGCGTCCATGCTCGGGCGGGTGGTGCGCCAGTTCGGCACGATGTTCGAACTGGGTAATCCGCCCGATTACGAACAGCCGCCCGAAAACAGCATCGCCGCGCGCGCCGCGCGCGAAGGGCGCACGCCGGAAGACCTCGCTTACGATATCCTGCTGGGCAAGGATGCGACGCTCTATCTCGCCATGGCCAATTTCACCGATGGCAAGCTCGACGCGGTGGGCGAAATCATGCGTCATCGCGATATCGTGCCGGGGCTGGGCGATGGCGGGGCGCATTGCGGCACGATCTGCGATGGCAGCTATTCCACCTATATGCTGATGTACTGGGCGCGCGATCGGGCGGAAGGGCGCATGGCGCTGCCCGATGTCGTCCGCTGGCTGTCGCACGATACGGCGGCGTTGATGGGCCTAGCCGACCGGGGCCTGATTGCGCCGGGCCTGCGCGCCGATATCAATGTGATCGATTTCGACGGGCTGCATCTCCACGCTCCGGAAATCACGCACGATCTGCCCGGCGGCATGCCGCGTCTTGTCCAGCGGGCGGATGGCTATACGGCGACAGTGGTCAACGGCACGCCGGTCTATCGCGATGGGCAGCCCACCGGGGAACTGCCCGGCCGCCTGATCCGCGCGGGCGCGGCATAGGCCGCTGCGGAAGAGGGGCGGGCTCCAGCGCGGGCCTTGCCACCTTCCGGCATCGGTTCTATCAGCCACCGCGCGACAGGTTCCCCGCGAGGGGATTGAAAGGGAATTCGGGTGCAAGGCCCGGGCTGCCCCTGCAACTGTAAGCGGATAGCCACCGGCCCTCAGCCATTGGGATCGCCACGATCCTGAGAAGGCGGCCGGAACGGCGCAGACCCGCGAGCCAGGAGACCTGCCTGACGCGGTCGTTCTTCGACCGGACAGGGTGAGCCGGCCGGACGGGGATTCCCTCGCGCAACGACACTTGTGCCCCGGATCGCCGGGTCGTGTGCGGTGTCGTTTGCGAACCTGATACCGCACATCGCCGGGCAAACGGGGTTTCGTGTTCGAAACCGGGGATTCGCCTATGCTTGATACCGCCCGAATGCCGCTCATCCCGCCCCCACCCTGTTGGAGAGCGCGGCGATGACTTTGCAAGCTGTCGCAGCCGGGCCATCGGTGGTGGTGTGCAACACCTGCCGCCTCGCGCCGGATCAGCGGGAAGACGGCACGGGACAACGCGGCGGGGCCCTGCTTGCCGATGCCTTGCGCGCCGCGCAGGCAGCCGATCCGGCCTATGCCCATATCGCGGTGCAGGAAATGCCCTGTCTCTTCGCGTGTTCACGCCATTGCACGGTCCATATCCGCGCGCCGGGCAAGATCGGCTACGTATTGGGCGATTTCACCCCCGATGCGGCGGCGGCGCAGGCGATCCTCGCCTACGCGGCACACCATGCGGCGAGCGTGGAAGGGCAGGTGCGCTATGCCGATTGGCCCGAAGGGGTGAAGGGGCATTTCATCACCCGCACTCCGCCCGAAGGGTTCGTCGCCGTATGATCCGGTTCGATAGCGTGGCCGCGTTCGACGCGGCGCTGGCCGATCTGCCGTCGGCTGATGCGGCGGCCCGGGCGGCGGCGGCGGAGCGGCAGGCGGAATTGACCAAGCCTGCCGGGTCGCTCGGCCGACTGGAGGAAATCGCGCTGTTCATGGCCGGATGGCAGGGCACGCCGCGCCCGCAGGCGGAACGGATCGTGGCGGCGGTGTTCGCGGGCAATCACGGGGTCGCGCGGCAGGGCGTCAGTGCTTTTCCCCCCGAAGTGACCGCGCAAATGGTTGCCAACTTTCAGGCAGGCGGGGCGGCGATCAACGCGCTGGCCGGGGCCTGCGGCGCGCAATTGCGCGTGGTTCCGCTCGATCTCGATCGCTTCACTGGCGATATCACCCGCGAAGCGGCGATGAGCGAGGAGGAATGCCTTGCCGCGCTCAACACCGGGGCGGCGGTGATCGAACGGGGGGCGCATCTGGCGTTCGTCGGCGAAATGGGCATCGGCAACACCACTCCGGCTTCTGCCCTCTGCGCGGCGAGCTTCGGCGGCGCGGCGGAACGCTGGGTCGGGCGCGGTTCGGGCGTGGGGGACGAGGGCATTGCCCGCAAATGCGCGGCGGTGACGGCGGCGTTGGCGCTGCACGGTGCGCGGTGCACCGGCCCGTTCGAAACGCTACGGTGGCTGGGCGGGCGGGAAATCGCGGCGATGGCAGGCGCGATTCTGGCCGCGCGCATGATGCGGATGCCCGTCCTGCTCGATGGCTTCATCTGCTGCGCCGCGCTCGCACCGCTCGCCGCCGCCGTGCCCGCGATCACCGATCATTGCCTCGCCGGGCACGGTTCGGCGGAAGCGGGGCACCAACGCCTGCTCGAAAAGCTCGGGCTTGTGCCGCTGCTGCAACTCGACATGCGGCTGGGCGAAGGGACGGGCGCCGCAGTCGCGGCGCAGATCGTCCGCTCCGCGCTCGCCGCGCACAACGGCATGGCGACTTTTGCCGAAGCGGCGGTGACCGGGGCGGTATGACGCCTTTCACCGTGCATCTGATGCGCCACGGCGCGGTGGAGGGGGAAGGGCGGCTGATCGGCAGCAGCGATGTCCCTTCCACGCGCGAAGGCGATGCGCGATGCGTGGCGCAAGGTACGGCACTGGCATTCACGCGCGTGGTCTGTTCCGATCTCATCCGCGCCCGCCGCCCGGCGGAAGCGCTGGCGGCGCAGCGGGGCGTGCCCCTGCGGATCGATCCCGATTGGCGCGAACTGGCGTTCGGCGCATGGGAAGGGTGCGCCCCGGCGGATTTGCCGCCCGATGCGCTCGCGCGGTTCTGGGCCGATCCCGACGCCACCCCCCCGCCGGGTGGGGAGCGATGGAGCGCGCTGGTCGCCCGCGTGGGGCGGGCGCTGGTGCGGATGGAAGGCGATACGCTGGTTATCGCCCATGCGGGGGCAATGCGCGCGGCGCTCGCTTCCCTGTTCGGCTTTTCCGCCACGCAATGCTGGACGCTGGACCTGCCGTATGGCGCGGTTCTCTCGCTCCGTGTCTGGCCGGGTGAACCGGTCGGCGCGCAAATCACCGGGCTTGCGGCATGAGACGGGCGGTGCTGGCATTGCAGTTCATGACCCGGTTGCCGCTGCCCGCCGTGCGCGCTGACGAGGCGGATTTCGCTGCCTGCATTCGCTGGTTCCCGCTGGCTGGGATGGTGGTCGGCGCGGCGGTGGCGCTGGCTGTGTGGTTGGGGCTGTGGATCGATCCATGGCTGGGGGCGCTGCTCGGCCTCGGTGCCTGGGTTACCATTACCGGCGCGCTCCATCTCGATGGGGTGGGCGATATGGCCGATGCGGCGGGCGCGGCACACAAGGGGCGGGAACGCCTTTCCGCCGTGCTGGCCGATCCGCATATCGGCAGCTTCGGAGTGACGGCAATCGCCATGCAACTGCTGGCCAAGTTGGTGCTGCTGCGCCTTGCGCTGGACGCGGTGCCGCTGTGGACTTTGCCTGCGCTGTGCATGATCGCGCGGATCGGCCCGCTGGTCTGGACGCTGACTCTGCCCCCGTTGCACGAAGGGTTGGGCACCCGTTTTCGCGCAGGAATCGGCTGGGGCCATGTGGCGGCCTGGGCGGTGCCCGGCATCGTGGCCGCGTGGTTCGCGCCCGGCCTTGCCGTGGCCGTTCTGGCAATCCCTGCGTGGCGCTGGTGGATCGCCGCGCGGATCGGCGGCATTTCGGGCGATGGCCACGGTGCGGGGATCGAATGGTGCGAAAGCGCACTGCTGCTCGCGCTGGTGGCGGTGGCTGGGTTATGAGCGGCACGTTCACCTGGCATGGTGGGCGGCTGGCGGCGGCGCGGGCGCAGTTCGGCGATGGCCCGCATCCATGGCTGGACCTTTCCACCGGGATCAATCCGATTGCCTGGCCGGGCGCGGTGATGATTGCGCCCGATTGGGGCAGCTTGCCCGATCCGGAGGATTTGCGCGCGCTGGAACAGGCTGCTGCTCTCCATTTCGGGGTGGACCCAGCCAATGTCTGCGCCGTGCCGGGCAGCGAACTGGGCCTGCGCCTGCTGGGTGCGCTGTTCGATTTGCCCGCGCGCCATCTCACCCCCAGTTATCGCACGCATGCCGAGATATTCCCCGGGAGCCGCGCCATACCCGCGCCCAAGGGGCCATTGCCGCAGGCGACCATGCTGGTGCTGGCCAATCCGAACAATCCGGACGGCCGGGTGCTATCGCCTGAAACCTTGCGCCGATGGCTTGTGTGGCAGGGGGAGGCTGGCGGCTGGCTGGTGGTGGATGAAGCTTTCGCCGACGGGGCGCCGCAGATCAGCATGGCCCCGCACGTGGCGGATGACCGCTGTCTGATCGTGATGCGCTCGTTCGGCAAGTTCTTCGGGCTGGCCGGGGTGCGGCTGGGTTTCCTGATCGGCCCGCGCAGCGTGATCGTTCGCTTGCGCCGCCTGCTGGGCGATTGGCCGCTGTCTGCCGCCGCCATCGCTATCGGGCGGGCGGCTTATGGCGACGGCGCGTGGATCGCCGCAGCGCGTGAAGCGCTCGCGTGCCGCGCGGGGGCGCTCGACGCTTTGCTACGCAATCATGGTCTGGCGGCGGCGGGTGATTGCCCGCTGTTCCGCCTGATCGAACATGACGATGCGCATGGGATATTCACCCTGCTCGCGCGGCAGCAAGTGCTGACCCGCCCGTTCGACGATCATCCGCGCTGGCTGCGGTTCGGCTTGCCAGCCGGGCCGGAAGAGCTGGAGCGGATCGATCGGGCGCTCAGGCATGGCTGAACCGGTCGCTCTGGCCGCGCTCATGCTGGATGCGGTATGGGGCTGGCCGGCCTGGCTCTATCGCCGGATCGGGCATCCGGTGGGGGCATTCGCCCGGATCGTCGCCGGGTGCGAACGCCGCTGGAACCTGCCCACGTATTCCGAATGCCGCCGCCGCATGGCAGGCGTGGCGACTCTGCTGTTGCTCGTCCTTGCAGGTGGCGGGGCGGGCTGGGCGATCCAGTGGCTGGCCCATGCCGCGCTCGGGCCAGCCGGGTGGATCGTGGTGGCATTGTGCGCCTTTCCCGGCCTCGCGCAGCACAGCCTCTATTGCCATGTCCGTGCGGTGGCCGCGCCGCTGGCGGTGGGCAATCTGCCAGCCGCGCGCCGGGCGGTGGGGATGATCGTCGGGCGCGATACCGCCACGCTGGACGACGCGGGTATTGCCCGCGCGGCGCTGGAAAGCCTGGCGGAAAGTTTCTGCGATGGCGTGGCCGCACCGCTGTTCTGGCTGCTGGTGGGCGGATTGCCGGGCCTGTGGGCCTACAAGGCGGTGAACACGGCGGATAGCCTGATCGGCCATCCGGAACCGCCGCTGCGCGCATTCGGCTGGGCCGCCGCTCGCACGGACGATTGTGCCAACTGGCTTCCCGCGCGGATTGCCGGGGTGCTGCTGTGCTGCGCGGGGGGCGGGGGCTGGCGGATCATGGCGCGCGATCACGCTTGCCATGCCTCCCCCAATGGCGGATGGCCCGAAGCGGCGATGGCGGGCGCCTTGCGCGTGCGATTGGCTGGCCCGGTCAGCTATGATGGCGTGGCGCATGACAAGTCGTGGATCGGCGATGGCGCGGCGCCCGATGCCGGGGCCGTGCGCGCGGGTTTGTGGATCTATGCGCGGGCCTGCCTGATGCTGTGGATGATTGCCGGAGGATGTGCGTGGCTGGTCTGATGTTGCAGGGAACCGGCTCCGACGTGGGCAAATCGGTGCTGGTCGCGGGGGTTTGCCGTGCGCTCAGCAATCGCGGGCTGCACGTCCTGCCGTTCAAGCCGCAGAATATGTCGAACAACGCCGCCGTGACCGGGGATGGCGGGGAAATCGGCAGGGCGCAGGCCTTGCAGGCGCTGGCTGCGCGCGCACCGCTCCACAGCGATATGAACCCCGTGCTGTTGAAACCGCAGGCGGACCGGACTTCGCAACTGATCGTCCATGGCAAAGTGCGCGGCACGCTCGGTTCCGCCAATTTCCGCGAGGCGCGGCGCGGCCTGCTGCCCGAAGTCATGGCCAGCTACCGCCGGCTGGAGGCGCAGTGCGATCTGGTGGTGGTCGAAGGGGCGGGATCGCCCGCTGAAATCAATCTGCGCGCGGGCGACATCGCCAACATGGGCTTTGCGCGCGAGGCGGGGGTGCCGGTGGTGCTGGTCGGCGATATCGACCGGGGCGGGGTGATCGCGGCGGTGGTCGGCACCCGTGCGGTGCTGGAACCGGAGGACGCGGCGATGATCCGCGGGTTCATCATCAACAAGTTTCGCGGCGATCCGGCGCTGTTCACCGATGGCTACGCCGCGATCGAGCAGCGGTCCGGCTGGCGCGGCTATGGGCTGGTGCCGTGGCTCTCTGCGACGGCTCGTTTGCCGAGCGAGGATGCCGTGGTGCTGGAGCGCGGTCTGGGCAAGGCTGGCGCGCGCAAGCTGATCGCCTGCCCGATCCTGCCGCGCATCGCCAATTTCGACGATCTCGATCCCCTAAAGACGGAACCCGATGTGGAACTGGTGATGGTGCCCCCCGGCCAGCCGATCCCGGCCGGGGCGGCGCTGGTGATCCTGCCCGGTTCCAAGGCGACGATTGCCGATATGCGGGCCCTGCGCGATCAAGGATGGGATATCGATATCCTTGCCCATTATCGCCGTGGCGGTGCGGTGCTGGGCATTTGCGGGGGCTATCAGATGCTGGGGCATACGATTGCCGATCCGCTGGGGATCGAAGGCGCACCGGGCGCGGTGCCGGGGTTGGGCCTGCTGGATGTCGCCACCGAACTGGCCGGGGACAAGGTGCTGCGGCCCGCCACGGGCACGGCGCTGGGCAAGCCCTTGCAAGGTTACGAAATGCATATGGGGCGGACGCAGGGGCCGGACGCTGCGCGGCCTTTCGCCACGCTGGATGGGGGGCGGCCCGATGGCGCGATAAGCGTCGATGGCCGCGTGATGGGCACCTATTGTCATGGATTGCTGGGCGGCGGCCCCTTGCGGGCGGCGCTGCTGGATTGGATCGGCGCGCATTCGGCGGGGGGCGATCATGCCTATGCGGTCGATACCGCGCTGGACGATATCGCGGCGGAACTGGAACGGTATTGCGATATCGATGGCCTGCTCGCCCTGGCGCGGGAGCACGCGGCATGAGCGCTCTGCTGGTCCTCGGCGGAGCGCGTTCGGGCAAGAGCCGCCATGCGCAGGTCTGGGCGGAACGGCATGACGGGCAGCTTGCCTTTATCGCCACCGCGCAGGCGTTCGACGCCGAAATGGAGGAACGTATCGCCCGCCACCGGGCGGACCGGGATGCCCGCTGGCGGACGTGGGATGCGCCGTTCAATCTGCCCGAAACGATCGGGCAGGCGGCACCGGGCGCGGCGGCGGTGCTGGTCGACTGCCTGACGCTGTGGCTCACCAATCTGATGCTGGCCGGGCGCGATGTGGATGCGGCCAGCGCGGCTTTGCAAGGCGCGGTGCGGGCTTGCCCGTGCCCGATTGCGCTGGTTGCCAACGAAGTCGGCTTCGGCATCGTGCCGGACAATGCGCTGGCCCGGCGGTTCCGCGATGCGGCGGGGCGGCTGAACCAGCAACTGGCCGCCAGCGTGGACGGCGTCGTGCTGGTGGTGGCGGGCTTGCCGCTCACTCTCAAAGGGCCGCCTGCCTGACCGCAGGACTTGCTCCAGAATGGAGATTGTTGTCCGGCCCGCTGGCTTGATCGGCCTCGCGCGGCGCGTCTAGCCTTGGCGCGTTGCGGGGATGCCGGGCCATGGGGCGCGGTAGGCTCTCGCCCGGGGGCTGTCACACATGGGGCCGGATCGCGCGCTCAATCTGCTGGATGCGATGCTGTGGAACGCGGCCATCGTCGCGGGGCCGGTGCTGGTGGCGACGCTGGCCGTGGGCCTGCTCGTCTCGGTCTTTCAGGTGGCGACGCAGATTCAGGAAATCACGCTTTCCTACGTGCCCAAGATCATCACCGCGATGGTGTTGCTGATCGCGCTCGGCCCGTGGATGATCGCGCGGCTGACGGGGTTTGCCCGCTCGCTCTACCTCACTATCCCTACGCTCGGCGGATAGGCATTGCCGGTGGACGATCTCACCGCGCGATTGATCGCGGCGCTGCTGGCCGCGCTGCGAATCGCACCCGCCTTCGCCTATGGCGGGCCGTTCACGCTGCTGCGTGTGCCGGTGGCGATCCGCGTTCTGCTCGCGCTGTCGCTTTCGCTGTGGCTGGTTTCCGCGCGCCCGGAGGCGACGGTGGCGGTCGTCCGATCGGGCTCCTCGCCGGTTTTGCTCGCGGCGGGGGAACTGTTTCTCGGCATGGCTTTTGCGCTGTGTTTGCAACTGGCTTTCGCGGCGATCCTGTGGGCGGGGCGTGCGGTCGACATTCAGGCGGGTTTTGGGCTCGCGGTGCTTGCCGATCCGGCCACGCAGGCGGAAATGCCGCTGGCCGGCACAGTCTTCGCGTATGCCGCGGCGGCGATTTTCTTCACCATGGGCGGCATGCACGATCTGATCGCGCTAGAGTGAAAGCCAGCAGCGCGCAGAACGCGGCGGCCACGGCGCGGGGAAGAGGGCGCAGGCGCATCAGCCGATACCCAGGAAGCTGAGAATACGGTTGACGATGCCCGGCTTCGCGCTGCGGCTGACGAAGCCCTTGCCATCGTAGTTGATCTGGGCATCGGCAATGCGCGAGGACAGCACGACATTATCGGCCGAAATGTCGCGCGGCCTGATCCGCCCGCGTACGCCGATCGTCGTATTCTCGCCGTTGACGCGCATTTTCTGCGTTCCTTCGATCAGAAAATCGCCATTGGGGGCAAGGCCGGTGACCTGGGCCGTCATCCGGGCGAGGAACTGTTCGGTGCGGACGACTTCGCCTTTGCCGCCATACGTGCCGCCGAATTTGAGACCGGCGGATTCATCGATCCCGCCCGCGGCGAAACTGCCGCCGAAATCGGTCTTCTTCGAGGAGTTGTTGTGCAACTTGCTGGAGGCGCTGGCGGCTTCGTGGATCAGCACCGTCACCGTGTCGCCCACCGTGCGGGCCTTGTCGTCCGCCGCGACAGCGGACCAGGTGGTGCCGGTGAAAAGCTGTTCCGCCTGAACGGGTGTGGCGCAGGCGGCGATCATCGCCAGCACGAGGCGGCACGGGCGGCTTATCGGTCCGCACCCGTGGCAAGCGGGGCGGCGAGAATGGCCCCATCGGCTGTGCGCACGAACAGCGCATGGCCGCTGCGTGCGGGTTGCATCGCCGCCACATGGCGCTCTATCCGCACCGGCCCGGCGGTGATCGCCAGTGTCAGACTGCTGCTTTGTTCGACAATGCCACCGTGGCGCAAAGCAAGCGGGCCGAGATAGACCCCCGCATCAAGCGGGGCATCGGCACGCGTGGCTCCCACCGCAGGATCGAAGCGGAGCGATAGCGAGACAGGAACAGTGGGCTGGCACGGTACGACAGTGACCGTGTCCTCTGTCACATAGCCGCCCGCCGCCAGATTGTGCCGAAGTGCGAAACAGGCGCGTGCGGGGCCGCCCATGGTTGCAGCAGGCTGCGCGACAAATCGTGCTGGCCCCTCGACAAGCAAAGGGAAGGGATAGCCCGGCACCCGGCGGCGAAGCAGGGCCGCGCGGCGTTCGGCGTTCAGGTCGAGCGTGCTACGCCCATCCGGCATCCACGCCACGGGGAGCGCCCCGAACCGCCACTCTTCATCGGGCGACAAGCGTGCCAGATCGCGCACCCGGATCGTGCGCTCCGCCAGATGCATGCTGTGGGCGTCCATGTTGGGTGCGGTGTGCGGCGCGCCTTCCCGCGCGGTGAGGCCGGCGGGGAGGACGCAGGCGATCAGTGCGGCGGCAGCGGAAAGAGAGCGCATGCCGGCATTACTTCTTGAGATTGTTGGTGATGGCGGCGAGCTGGTCGGCCGTCTGCAAGGCTTGCGCATTGGCGGCGAAAGCGCGCTGGATCATCAGCAGTTGGACCATTTCGTCCGTCAGCGTGACATTGGAGCCTTCGAGCGATCCTTGCACGAACAGGCCCGCGCCATCCTCACCCGGAACGGCATCGCGCAGCTGCGCATCATCGGTGGGGCGGAGCAGGCCGCCGTCCATCTGTTCGAGCGCGCCTTCATGTTCTGCCCGGACCAGCGCGATCTGCCCCAGTTCGATCACTTCCCCGCCGGAGGTTCCGGCCTTGACCACGCCTTCAGCGGTGATGGTAAGGCTGGTGGCATCCGCCGGGACAGTGATCCCAGTGCGCAGGGGCAGGCCTTCCCGCGTGGCCAGCGCCCCATCTTCATCCACCCGCAGAGTGCCGCCGCGCCACAGTAGCGTCTGCCCGGCAGGCCCCATCAATTCGATAAAGCCCTGCCCGTCGATGGCCAGGTCCATCGTGTTGCCAGTGGGGCGCAATTCGCCCTGCGCGAACAGCATGGCATGGGGGGCGAGGCGGACCCCGCCATTAAGAGCGGCGGCATCAGCCGCAACGGCGGTGGCCAGCGTGCCATCTGGTTGTACCTGATTGGCAAGGATCGCGGCAAAGCGGGCATCCGACCGCTTGAACGCGGGCGTGTTCACATTGGCGATGTTGTTCGCCAGCAGTTCCAGCGCCTTCTGGTCTGCCCGCAGCGCTACGGCGCCGATTTCGAATGCCCCGTTCATTTGCCGCTCCTGCTGAAAGTGGTGATCGCCTGCCCGATCAGCTGGTCGTAGAACTGCACCAGCCGCGCGCCGCCTTCCGCCTGGCGGGAGGCGGCCATCATCGCGATCATTTCGTCGCTCATCACCACGTTGGCGCTTTCGAGCCGGCCCTGATGGATCACGCTGGTGGCAGCGGCCTGCATCGCGGCCTCAGGCGCGCGGAACAGCCCGCCGCCAAGCGCGGCCAGTGTGGAGGGTGAAATGGGTTCGAACAGGCCGATCGTCGCCACCGGCAGGCCATTTTCGATCACGCTGCCATCGCCCGCGATTGCGGGGCAGGCCCTTCAAGCATGAGATCGCCGCCGCCCGCCTCCTGCAGCACGCGGCCCATGCTGTCGATCACTGCGCCATCCGCGCCGATGGCGAACGATCCACCGCGCGCATAGACGTAGCTTTCTCCATCGCGCAGGCGGAGAAAGCCGGGGCCGAACAAGGCAAGGTCGAGCGGGCGGCCTGTATCGCGCAGCTTGCCTTGCGCGAAATCGGACAGGAACGAAAGTTGCGTTGCCCGAGTCTCGTGCGCATCCGGGCCTGCCGCACGGTCAAGCAGGTGGGTGAAAGCGACCTGCCGTTTGTAACCGGGCGTTGCCGCGTTCGAAATGTTCTGCGCGGCCGTTGCCACGCGCCGTTCCGATGACGCCAATATTCCCGTCGCAGCTTCGATCAGCCCCGGCATAAAACCCCCAAGCAGTGCCTTGGCCCTTTGGGTGGGGGAGCATGCCTGCCGCGGTCAAATGAGGTTCAATCCGTTATGGATCATTTTTCGCGAGGTATCGAGAAAGGGGGAAAAGCGTCTCCATATCGGCGGTTTTCCACCGCTGGAGGGTGGTGATGCGCTAAACTTTTCCCGTCGGTGTCGGAGAATGCTTTGGGCGTGGCAGGGCCCCCCAAGACTTTTCCCTGCCGCGCCTTTGCGTGTCTGGCCGGTCGGCAATGGCGGGCAATGGCGCGGACAGCGCCGAAAGCGGTCAGCCGTCGACCGAGGCGGAAATGCCGGGCACTATCAGTGTGCGCCCGCCGCCGAAATCCTCCCGTACTACGAGCAGGCCCTTCTTTTCGAGATGTTCGAGCAGGCGGCGGATGCGGCCGGGTGAATTGGTGCCATAGACCCGGCCGAGTTCCTCGTCATCCGGGCCGCTCAGCCCTTCGGCGGCGGAGCGGGCAATGGCGAGGAAGGGGGCCAGAAGGTCGTCATCCAACCCGGCGCCCAATTGCTGAATACGGGCCTTGGTATCGGGGTCGAGATGGTCGAGATCGACCAGCGCAATGGCCAGCGCACGGCGGAACCGCATCATGTCCAGCCCGCGCGAGTGAATACGCAGTGCCCGGCAGCGGGAGAGGAAATTCTGGTAAAGCGTGCTGGTGGGGTGGAACATGCAATCGCGTTCCGCCGCCATTTCGCGCAGCACATCGTCGATCCCCGGCCCACCAGTGTCGGTGGCACCTCCCTCTCCGGCGGCGCTTTCCGGTTCCCCATCGAAATCCGCGATCCGTTCGGCCAGTTCGCTTAGCGCAGGGCCGCGCGGCGTGGGCACGATCGGATCAGGCATCGCCGGGCGTTCCGCTGCTGCCGCGGCGAGTTCGGCATGAAGCAGGGCCTGCATTTCTTCCGGCGGAGCGGATGGCAAAGGCACCAGCGTGGCCGAAGCGACTTTGGCCCCGGAGCGGACCGGGCCGATCCTGACCGCAATCGGCCTGCGGCAGATGGCCGGGCCGAGCCCGAGGAACGAGCCGCGTTGCAGATCGCGGATCAGTTCAGCCTGCCGCCGCTCCATACCCAGCAGATCGGCGGCGCGCAGCATGTCGATGTCGAGGAAAGTCCGCCCCATCAGAAAGTTCGAGGCTTCGGCGGCGACGTTCTTGGCCAGCTTGGCCAGCCGCTGGGTGGCGACGATCCCGGCAAGGCCGCGCTTGCGCCCCCGGCACATCAGGTTGGTCATCGCCGACAGCGTCATCCGGCGGGTGTCTTCGCTGATTTCGCCCGCCACGGCAGGGGCGAACATCTGCGCTTCGTCCACCACCACCAGCGCGGGATACCAGTGTTCGCGCGGGGCATCGAACAGCGCGCCGAGGAACGTGGCGGCGCAGCGGATCTGCTGTTCGACATCCAGCCCGTCCAGCGCCAGCACCACGGAAGCGCGATGTTCGCGCGTGCGCGCGGCCAGCGTGGCGATTTCCGCGCTGGAATAGGCCTCGCCATCGACCACGACATGGCCGAACAGTTCGGCCAGCGACACGAAATCGCCTTCGGGATCGACGATGACCTGCTGGACGCGCCCGGCGCTTTCTTCCAGCAGGCGGCGCAAAAGGTGGGATTTGCCCGAACCGCTGTTGCCCTGCACGAGCAGGCGCGTGGCGAGCAGTTCCTCGAGATCGATCGAGATATCCTGCCCCGCCGAATCCTGACCTATGAGAATCTGCGCGTCCACGGCCCGCTGGTAGCTGTGCGGACTGCCCTGCCCAAGAGGGCGGGGCGAATTATCCGCGCTTTTTGTGGGGAGAAAGCGCCTGCATTTCACCCCACGAACCGAAGCCTGATCTGGAGAAATGGACCTTGAAACAAATTCAGGGTGACGATGAGAAGGTGCACCTTCAAGGCAGATACCCCATTCGCACCCGGCCCAAACAAAAAGGGGCCGCCCGTGGGCAGCCCCTTCCGTATCCGGTGGTTGAAAGCTCGGCGCTATCAGAGCTGGATGAACACCGTCTTGGTTTCGAGATAGGGTTCGATCCCCTGGCGGCCCTGTTCGCGGCCGATGCCGGACTGCTTGTAGCCACCGAAGGGCAGAGCGGGATCGACCACGGTGTGGCAGTTGCCCCACACGGTGCCCGATTTGATCTTGCTGACCAGCTTGTGCATCACGGAAATGTCCCGTGTCCACACGCCCGCGCCAAGGCCGTAGCAGGTGTCGTTGGCGGCCTTCGCCACTTCGTCGAGATCGTCGAACCGTTGAGCGACGACGACCGGGCCGAAGATTTCCTCGCGTACGACACTCATCTGCGGGTTCACGTCGGCCAGCACGGTGGGATTGACATAGTAGCCGTCGTTCGACGGGCTGTCGCCGCCGATCACCACGCTGGCGCCGTCGCGCTTGCCCGCTTCGATATAGCCCATCACGCGGTCATACTGTTCGCTGGAAACCAGCGGGCCCATCTGTGCGGCAGGATCGAGCGCGGGGCGAGGGACCCAGCGCGGAGTCGCTTCGGCCAGCCCTTCGAGCAGCCGGTCGTAGATCGAACGGTGCGCATAGAGGCGCGAACCGGCGACGCAGACCTGGCCCGAATTGAAGAAGATCGCGCTGGCCGCGCCCTGCGATGCCTGGGTGATATCGACATCGGGCATTACGATCACGGGCGATTTGCCGCCCAGTTCCAGCGTGATGCGCTTCATCGTGTCGGTGGCGTTGCGGCCGATCAGCTTGCCGACATCGGTGGAACCGGTGAAAGCGACCTTGTCCACATCGGGATGGCGCACCATCCGGTCGCCCGCGGTTTCGCCAAGGCCGGTGATGATATTGATGACCCCGGCGGGGAATCCGGCTTCGGCCACCAGATCGGCGAGGCGCAGCGCGGTGAGCGATGTCTGTTCGGCGGGCTTGAGAATCAGCGTGCATCCGGCGGCCAGCGCCGGGGCGATCTTCTGGCAGGCCATCAGCAGCGGGAAATTCCACGGCACGATCTGCGCGCAGACACCCACCGGCTCGCGCAGGGTGTAAGCGAACGTCGCGCCCTGCGGCAGGCCGTAGGGGGTGGGCGTTTCCCCGGCGAGCTTGCCCGCCCAGCCCGCCATGAAGCGGATCTGGTTGGCCGCGCCCGGCACGTCCACCGCGCCCGCGATGCTTTTGGGCTTGCCGTTGTCGATCGCTTCCAGTTCGGCCAGTTCGTCGGCATTGGCTTCGATCAGTTCGGCAAGGCGGATCATGGTCTTTTCGCGCTGCAGGGCGGGCAGCGAGGACCAGCGGCCATCGTCAAACGCGATGCGGGCGGCGGCGACCGCGCGATCGACATCCTTTTCCGACGCGTCGACGATCTGGCTGATGACCTTGCCGGTCGAAGGGTCTTCCACATCGAGCAGCGCGCCATGGCTCGAATCGACCCATTCGCCGTTGATGAACAATTGCGGTTTGCGGCCCAGCGTCTTCTCCACAGCGGCCGAATAGGCGGGCTGCGTGTAAGCGAGCGTTGCGGCTTGGGGCATGTGCGGGTCTCTCCAAATGAAGCAGGGGTGATTTATTGTATGCTGTAACTAATATCGGCGGTCGCGCCGGCGCTGTCCAGTGGGCTGATATCCTCGCCGCGTCATAAGCGGAAGGGGATGACCGCAAGATGTCGATATCCGGGTTTTGGCCGATTGACTCTGTGCGGGCACATTGGGAAAGCACGGGCTGTCTTTCCGGAGTCGCAAGGCTCCGGGCGCAGCGTGGGAGAGATTCCGGATGCGGGCCTGCCGCCTGCCGTTCGGGACGCCGAAGGAGCAACCGCCCCGGAAACTCTCAGGCAAAAGGACCGCGTTGCGTGTGGGCACTCTGGAAAGCGGGCGGGATACCGCCCCACCGAAGGGGTAAGCTTGCGGCCATGGCCGCCGGTCAAGCTCTCAGGTTTCCCGACAGAGGGGGTGTGGCGAGGAAAACGCGCTAGAGCAGCGCGTTGGCGCCACGTGTCGGGAGTAGTGTGATGAGCGATTTGCAAACCCAGCTCGACGAAGCGGACGACGCGATCGATCTGCCGACCGAGCCGCTGCCGCTGGATGCCTGGCATCGCGCGCACGGCGGGCGGATGGTCGATTTTGCCGGATACTGGATGCCGGTGCAGTTCCGCGGGATTATCGAGGAACATCTCTGGACCCGGAGCAAGGCGGGCCTGTTCGATGTCAGCCACATGGGCCAGCTCGAAATTTCGGGCGAGGGCGCGGTGGCCGCGCTGGAAGCGGTGCTGCCGGGCGATATCGCGGGCCTCGCGCCGGGGCGGATGCGCTATTCGCTGCTGCTGGACGAGCAGGGCGGCATTTTGGATGATCTGATGGTCACCAATCGCGGTGGCACCTATTACCTGGTCGTCAACGGTGCGATGAAGTGGGACGATATCGCCCACTTGCGTGACGCGCTGCCGGACGACATCACGCTCAACCATCTCGATGAACACGGATTACTGGCCCTGCAGGGGCCCGAAGCGGCGGCCGTGCTGGTGCGGCTTGGGCTGGAACCGGCGATGGCCGATGCTCCCGCCGTCGATGGGCTGACGTTCATGCAGGCCGCGCCCTACCTGTGGCAGGGGCGCCCGCTGGGCATTTCGCGCTCCGGCTACACCGGGGAGGACGGGTTCGAGATTTCCGTCCGCGCCGAAGATATCGCGGCTTTGGCCGATGCGCTCTGCGCTGATGAAGCGGTGATGCCCGTGGGGCTGGGCGCGCGCGATTCGCTGCGGCTGGAAGCGGGGCTGCCACTCTATGGCCATGACCTGACGCCCGAAACCGGGCCGGTCGAAGCCGGGCTGATGTTCGCGATCAACAAGCGCCGCCGGGCGGAAGGCGGTTTCCCCGGCGCTGAAAGGATTCTTGCCGAATTGGCGGCGGGCCCGGCGCGCAAGCGTATCGGTCTGCTGCTCGACGGCCGCCTGCCCGCGCGCGAAGGGGCACCCGTGCTGGCCGATGGCGCGCCAATCGGGGTGGTGACCTCGGGCGGGTTTTCGCCCACGCTCGAACGCCCGATTGCCATGGCCATGGTCGATGCCGCCCATGCCGCGCCGGGCGCCACGCTCGAAATCGAAGTGCGCGGGCGCAAGCTGGCCGCCAGCGTGACCGCGATGCCTTTTGTCCCCCACAAGTACCACCGACAGGGAGCCTGAACCCATGCCGCGTTATTTCACCGATGAACATGAATGGATCGAAGTCGATGGCGACACGGCGACCGTGGGCATCACCGATTATGCCCAGAGCCAGCTCGGCGATATCGTTTTCGTCGAAGTGCCCGATGAAGGCGCGGTGCTGACCAAGGGGCAGGAAGCCGCTGTGGTGGAATCGGTCAAGGCCGCGTCCGACGTCTATGCCCCGATCGGCGGCACGGTCGTTTCCGGCAACCAGAATCTGGAAGAAGACCCGGCGCTGGTGAACTCCGATGCCGAAGGCCAGGGCTGGTTCTTCAAGCTGACCATCGCCGACAAGGGCGAGCTTGATGGGCTGATGGACGAAGCCGCCTACAAGGCGTTCGTCGAAAGCCTTTGAACGCTGGCCTTTGAACGCTGGCCTTTGAGCGCTGGCGCGATCGAGATGTAAGGAAACAGGATGCGTTACCTCCCTCTGACCGAGGCTGACCGGGCGGATATGCTCGCGCGGATCGGCGCGCCGTCGGTTGATGTGCTGTTCGTCGATGTGCCGGAAACGGCGCGCCTTGCCGGGCCGGTCGAAGGCCTGCCGGGCCATGCGGACGAACTGGCGGTCGAACGGCATATGACGCGGCTGGCCGCGCGCAATGTCAACGCGGGGAGCGTGCCTTTCTTCCTCGGCGCGGGGGCCTATCGCCACCATATCCCCGCCAGTGTCGACCATCTGATCCAGCGCGGCGAATATTTGACAGCCTACACGCCCTATCAGCCGGAAATCGCGCAGGGCACGTTGCAGATGCTGTTCGAATTCCAGACGCAGGTCGCGCGTCTGTTCGGCTGCGATGTCGCCAATGCTTCGATGTACGACGGTTCCACCGCGTGCTGGGAAGCGATTGCGATGGCCGCGCGGATCACGAAGCGGAAGAAGGCGCTTCTCTCCTCCGGGCTCCACCCGCACTACGTTTCGACCGTGCAGACAATGGCGCGCTTCACCGGCGATGCGATCGCGTACACCGTGCCGGAACTCGCGGCGGAGCCCGACACGGCGGCGCTGATTGGCCGGATCGATGCGGATATGAGCTGTGTCGTCGTCCAGTATCCCGATATTCTGGGCCGGATCGGCGATCTGTCCGCGCTGGCCGATGCCGTGCACGCGGCGGGCGCACTGCTGGTCGCGGTGGTGACGGAGCCGGTGGCTCTTGGCGCGATCCGCAGTCCGGGCGCGATGGGCGCGGATATCGTGGTCGGCGAAGGGCAGTCGCTCGGCGTTGGGCTGCAATTCGGCGGGCCCTATCTCGGCCTGTTCGCCACGCGGGACAAATACGTGCGGCAGATGCCCGGGCGGCTGGTCGGCGAAACGCTGGATGCCGCCGGGCGGCGTGGGTTCGTGCTCACACTGTCCACGCGCGAACAGCATATCCGCCGCGAAAAGGCGACGTCCAACATCTGCACCAATTCCGGCCTCTGCGCGCTGGCGTTTTCGATCCACATGACTTTGCTGGGCGAAAAGGGGCTGCGCGCGCTGGCGGCGGAAAATCATCGTCTGGCCTGCCGCACGGCGGACAGGCTGGCGAAAGTGCCGGGGGTGAAACTGGTCAACACCGCGTTCTTCAACGAATTCGCGCTGGAGATCGCAGGCGATGCGCGGGCCGTGGTGCGCGCGCTGGCAGCGAAGGACGTGTTGGCGGGCGTGTCGCTCGGGCGGCTCTATCCCGATCATTCCGAACTGGCGGGCGGACTGCTCGTCGCTGTCACCGAAACGGTGAGCGAGGAAGACATCGAAGCCCTTGCCGCCGGGCTTGAGGAGGCCTTGGCATGAGCATCAATCCCTCGGGCTGGCGTCCTTCGCTGGGCGCGAACGACATGGTGCAGGATGTAACGGGCACCGTCACCGGCAATCGCGGGCTGCTGCTGGAAGAACCACTGCTGTTCGAACTGGGTACGGCGGAGACCTGCGGCGTCGATCTGCCCGTGCCCGACATGGCGGCCACCAACCGTCTCGGCGGGCTGGAGCGGGACGATGCGCTGGCGCTGCCCGGTCTCTCCGAACCGGAAACGGTGCGCCATTATACGCGGCTCAGCCGCCAGAACTATGCCATCGATCTCGGCATTTTCCCGCTCGGCTCATGCACGATGAAACACAATCCGCGCCTCAACGAAAAAGTGGCGCGGCTGCCCGGCTTTGCCGATCTCCATCCGTTGCAGCCCATCACCACGGTGCAGGGCGCGCTGGGCGTGATGGCGGAACTGGGCGAATGGCTGCTGCGCCTCACCAATATGGCGGGCGTGGCGATGAGCCCCAAGGCGGGCGCGCATGGCGAACTGTGCGGCATCTTGTGCATCCGCGCCGCTTTGGAAGCGCGCGGCGATGCGCGCGAAGTGATCCTCGTGCCCGAAAGCGCGCATGGCACCAATCCGGCAACGGCGGCTTTCGCCAATTATCGCGTCGAAAGCATCCCCGGCACGCCCGATGGGCGCGTCGATTTCGAAGCGTTGAAAGCGCGGCTGGGCCCCGATGTAGCGGCGGTGATGATCACCAATCCCAACACCTGCGGCCTGTTCGAACGCGATATGAAAGCGATTTCCGATGCGGTTCATGCCGCGGGCGCGTTCGTCTATTGCGACGGGGCGAATTTCAATGCCATCGTCGGCAAGGTCCGCCCCGGCGATCTCGGCGTCGATGCGATGCACATCAATCTGCACAAGACGTTTTCCACCCCGCATGGCGGGGGCGGGCCGGGCAGCGGGCCGGTGGTCCTGTCCGAAGCTCTGGCCCCGTTTGCGCCGCTGCCGTTCGTGGTGCAGACGGCCGATGGCTATCATCTGGTCGAGGAAGAAGGCGCGGCCGAGGCTGGGGGTGAGCAGGCATTCGGCCGGATGAGCGCGTTCCACGGCCAGATGGGCATGTTTACCCGTGCGCTGGCCTATATCCTCAGCCACGGGGCGGATGGGTTGAAGCAGGTGGCGGAAGACGCGGTGCTTTCGGCCAATTACATGCTGCGCAGCCTGGATGACGTGCTCGATGCCCCGTTCGGCGCTTCCGGCCCGTGCATGCACGAGGCCCTGTTCAGCGACAAGGGCTTTGCCGATGGCCTCTCGACGATCGATGTCGCCAAGGCGCTGATCGACGAAGGGTTCCATCCGATGACGATGTATTTCCCCCTCGTCGTCCATGGCGCGATGCTGGTCGAACCGACCGAATGCGAAAGCAAGGCCACGCTCGATCAGTTCATCGGGGCGCTGCGTAATATTGCCGAACGGGCGCGGGCGGGCGATTCCGCGCTGGCGCAGACCCCCACGCTCGCGCCGCGCAGGCGGCTCGACGAAACGCTGGCCGCGCGCAAGCCACGGCTGGTCTGGCAAGGCTGATCGCAAAGACGCGCACCGGGGGGACTTCACCGTTGCCCCCCGGCGGACAAGCCCTTAGGGTCACCGAAAATTGGGAGATTGTATGCTGGATTTCACGGGTAAGACTGTTCTCGTCACGGGTGGCGGGGCTGGTATCGGGCGCAGCATTGCCGAAGCGTTCGGCAAGGCGGGCGCCAATGTGGTGATCGCCGAACTGGATGCCGAACGCGTGGCCGACGTGCGCGCCGCGCTGGAAGGGGCGGGCGTGACCGCGCTGGTTTCGCAGACCGATGTGCGCGAACGCGCGCAAATCGATGCGCTGATGGAACAGGTCCAGGATCGCTTCGGCGGGCTCGATGTGCTGGTCAACAATGTCGGTGATTTCCTCGGCATCGCCAAGCCCTTCCAGTACGTCACCGACGAAGAACTGGACGCGCTTTACGCCACCAACATGAAAACGGTGTTCCTCGCCACGCGGGCGGCGATCCCGCTGCTGCGTTCGGGCGGCAGCGTGATCTCGATCTCCTCGATCGAGGCGTTTCGCGGCATTCCGAACACCACGGTCTATTCCACATTCAAGCATGGCATCACCGGCTTCACCCGCAGCCTTGCGCTCGAACTCGGGCCGCAGAACATCCGCGTCAACGCGATTGCGCCCGAAACCACCGAAACCCCGCAGGTGCCCGTGCATTCGCTGGTCGCCGAAGAGCACAAGGATCATATTGGCCGCTGGATTCCGCTGGGCCGCTTCGGCAAGCCGGAAGATGCGGCGGGTGCGGCGCTGTTCCTGGCGTCCGATCTGGCGGGCTGGATCACCGGCACCACGATCAATCTCGATGGCGGCGCGCTGGCGGCCGGTGGCTGGTATCGCGATCCCAAGGGGCTGTGGACCAATGTGCCGGTGGTCAGCGGCAACGGCTTCAATTTCTGAGGCGGGAGAAGCGCTGTGAAAATCCTGGTGGTGGGCGGAACCGGCATGATCGGGGGCCATGCGGCGCTCCATCTGCAATCGCTGGGCCATGACGTCACGATTGCCGGGCGGCGTCCGCCGCAGGCGACGACCGATCTGGCCGGGCTCCCCTTCCTTCAGGGCGATTTCATGGCGGGCACTTTCACCCGCGAGCAGGTGGCGCCGTTCGATGCCGTGGTTTTCGCCGCGGGCAACGATATCCGCCACCTGCCCAAGGGCCAGAATTTTGCGCAGCACGTGCTGCATTCCAATGCCGAATGCGTCCCGGCCTTTGCCGCCCTGTGCAAGGAAGCCGGGGTGAAGCGCTTCGTCCATATCGGCAGCTTCTACCCACATATCGCGCCGGAACTGCTGGAAACCAACGATTACATCCGTTCGCGCAAGCTGGCTGTGGACGGGATCATCGCGCTGGCGGGCCCCGATTTCCACGTCTGCAGTCTCGATGCCCCGTTCGTGGTCGGCACCGTGCCGGGCATGAGCCTGCCGATGTTCGAAGGCTATGTCCGCTATGCCGAAGGGAAGATCGAAGGGCTGGAGCCTTATGGCCCGGCAGGCGGGATCAATTTCATCTCCTGCCGTTCGCTGTCCGAGGCGATCGCCGGCGCGCTGGAGCGGGGGGAGAATGGCAAAGCCTATCTCGTCGGGGATGAAAACCTCGGCTTCGCGGAATATTTCGGCCTGTTCTTCAAGGCGGCGGGCAATCCGGCCCCGGTGCCTGCGCTGGACAAGGAACATCCGTTCCTGCCCGATGTCGGCCTCTACACCGGCCGGGGCAATCATGTCCGCTACGAGCCCGATCCGGCGGAAACCGCGCTGCTCGGCTATCGCCGCAACGATATCACTGCGGCGGTCGAGGAAATCGTCGCCCAATACCGCTCACGCTGAGCGGGGCACTTATCACGAAAAATGGGAGAATTGCGGTATGAGCATCGGTCTGACCGCGCAGGATTATGTTGAACTGGCCTATCGCCGTAACGCCTCGCTCTACGCGCGGGCGGTGGACGCGAACGAGCCTGCACTGCTGGGGCAGGTGATGGCCGCCGATGCGGTGATCGATTCCGTCGGCGTTATCATCGAAGGCACGGAGGCGATCCTCAAAATTCCCGGCATGCTGCGCGATATGTTCCTGGCGACGGAACACCTCGTCCATAACCAGACGGTGGAACTGCTGTCGGAAACGACAGCCAAGGGCGAAACCTATTGCACCGCCAGCCATATCCAGCCGCCCGCAGGCGATGGCCACCCGCATACCGCGTTGGTCTGGGCGATCCGCTATCAGGACGATCTGCGCCTGATCGACGGCGCGTGGAAGATCGCCCGCCGCGTGCTGGTGCTCGACTGGACGGAAACCCGCCCGGTGGAATTTTCCGGGCGGCAGTAACGCCGCCGGTCAACCTCGCACCCATCAGGCTTGCACCCGCACCATCGCTGTAGGACAGTGGCCGGGTGCAAGCAGACGATCTCGATCTCAGGCCGCCGCGCGCCGCGCGCCTCGGTTTCGCCTTCGCTATCGTCCTGCTGCATCTGGCGGCGCTTTATGGCCTGATGCGGGCCTTTGCGCCCGGTTTCACCACCGCCACTATCAATCGGGCGCTGTCGGTGTTCGATGTTGCCGTTCCTCCACCGCCTGAACCAGCTCCGGCCCAGCCGGAGCAGCAGCCCGACCCCGCCCCGGATGAAGGGGCTGCGGGTGATGCCGGGCGCAAGGCCGCCCCGCGCGAGGTGGCGGCCCCCAAAACCAAACTGCCCATTGCACAAACACCTGCGCCGCCCCGTGCCGCAACCGGGCCCGATAACAGCGCGGGCGCGACGGAGGCGGGCACCGGGCCGGGCGCGGGCGGTGCGGGCAGTGGCCCGGGCAGCGGGCGCGGCGGTGCGGGCGGCGGCGGCATGCCGGTGCGCAAGCTGGAAAAGATCGCCGGGGATATCAATTCGGCGCGCGACTATCCCAAGGCCACCCGCGCGCAGCGGGTCGGGCACAGCGTCATCATCCTCCTTTCGGTGGATGCCGAAGGGCGCGTGACCGATTGCCGGGTGAGCCAGCCGAGCCCCGACCCGGCGGCCGATACGATCACCTGCCGCCTGGCGAGCGAGCGTTTCCGTTTCCGTCCGGCGATGGATGCGCAGGGCAACGCGGTGCCCGGGAAATATGCCTGGCGTCAGCGCTGGTTTTACTGATGCGGCTATCGGAAATGCGCGGAACGCGTTGCCCGCTTGCGCAGGCCCGCCAAACTGGTGTTAAGCTGGCGGGGTGATCGCCCACACCATACAGCTCGCTCTTGCGCCGGTTTTCGTCCTCGTGGCGATCGGCAATGTCATGAATATCCTGTCGACCCGGCTGAGCCGGATCGTCGATCGTTCCCGCTTTCTCATAGAGCGGCACGGGCAGACCGAAGGCAGCGATCACGATGCGGTGGTTCGCGAAATGCGCATGCTCGACCGGCGTATCGCGATCATCGGCCGCGCTATCCTCACCATGCTGATCAGCGGGCTGACGATCGGGGTGGTGATCGCCATGCTGTTCCTCGATGGCTTCACCTCGCTCAATCTCAATCGGGCGACGGCGGTGGCGTTCACGCTTGCCATCGCGCTGATGATGTATGCCTTGCTGCTGTTCGTGCGCGAAACGCGAATCGCGTCGGCTAGCCTGCGCATTCCGCACAGCTTCATGGAATGGGATCGCAAACTCTGAAGGGCCGGGCGCCCGCCATTATGGCAGGCGCCGCATGGCGGATCAGGCCAGCAATTTCTGGCCCTGTTCCTTCACTGTCCCGGCGATCATCGGCTCGACGAAGGTGAGCGCCAGCGGCAGGGCAAGGTCGATCACCACCTGCCCGTCTTCGATCACGATATTGCCCGTCAGGTTCTGGCCCATCGCCGCGATAGTGAGATCCACCTGATCGTCGCTCACCCAGTTGGTGGTCACCTCTGCCATGCCGCCGGGCACGTTCCCCGCCAGATCTTGCGCACGTTCGTGCAGCCGCTTGCGGACTTCTTCCCGGGTCAGTTCGTGGGGCACGGTGACGCGCATGTAAGGGTAATCCTTCCTGCTGGATATGTAACGGGCGGAGAATGGCAGGCTCGCCGCACGGCGGAAAGCGCTTTTTGCGCGGGGGAATACGGCGGTTCGGCGCAAAGGCAAACCGCCCGGCGGATGAGGCCGGGCGGTTGGCGATGATGCACAGGTCTCAGGCCGCTTCGAGCAGCTTGTAAGGTTCGATCTCGCCCGAAAGGTAGAGCTTCTTGGCCTTGGCCCGGCTCAGCTTGCCGGAACTGGTGCGCGGCAAAGTGCGCGGCGGAACCAGTTCGACCACGCAGTTCATGCCGGTGATCGAACGGACCTTGTCGCGGATCTGTTCGCGCAGTTCCACCCGCTTGTCCGGGTCGGACACGCGACAATGGACGAGCACGGCGGGCGCTTCCTCCCCGTTTTCCGTCTCGACCGAGAAAGCGGCGATATCGCCGTGATTGAAGCCGGGAAGTTGTTCCACCGCCCATTCGATATCCTGAGGCCAGTGGTTCTTGCCGTTGATGATAATCATGTCCTTGGCCCGGCCAACGATGAACAGATAGCCATCAGCCATATAGCCCATGTCACCGGTGTCGAGCCAGCCATCGACCAGGCATTCCTCGGTCGCGGCGGGGTCGCGGAAATAGGAATGCATCACGCTGGAGCCTTTGCACCAGACTTTGCCGATCTGGCGTTCGGCCTTGGGCTGGCCGTTTTCGCCCCGGATTTCGACCCGCATATCCTTCACCGGCTTGCCGCAATTGACGATTGCACGGTAGCGGGCCGGGCGCGACAGATCGCGCGGAGTGCCCGAAAGGCGTTCTTCTTCCACCAGTTCCACGCGGATGCCTTCGCCCGGCGGCATGATGGTGACGGCCAGCGTCGCTTCGGCCAGGCCGTAGCTGGGCAGGAAAGCAGATGCCTTGAACCCGGCTTCGGCGAAGGCGTTGACAAAGCCCTGCATCACGTCGGGGCGGATCATGTCCGCGCCGTTGCCCGCGATGCGCCAGCGCGACAGGTCGAAGCGTTCGGACACGTGGCTCTGGCTCGAAATGCGGCGGGCGCAGATGTCATAGCCAAACGTCGGCGAATAGGAGAGCGTGGTGCCGGGATTGCGGCTGATCATGTCCAGCCAGGCCAGCGGGCGGCGGGCGAAATCCTCGGTCTTGAGGTAATCGGTCGAAACCTGGTTGGCGATGGGCGACAGCAGGCAGCCGACCAGACCCATGTCATGATACCAGGGAAGCCAGGAGACGCAGCGATCGTCCGGTTCCAGCTTCATCCCGATGCCGTGCCCGGCCAGATTGTCGAGCAGCGCCTGATGCGTCACCGCGACGCCATGGGGGAAGCGCGTCGATCCGCTGGAATACTGGAGATAGCAGATATCGTCGGGCTTCTGTTCGGGCAGGGTGCCTTCGGCCGCCTCACCCGCGCGGAAATCTTCGTAAGTGACCCCGGCACAGCCCTGGCGCGCGGCGGCGGCGCCCGCCATTTCCGCGATTTCCGCCGGGAACAGCAGCATTTCGGGATCGGAACTGGCCAGCTGCACCGCCAGTTGGTCGATATAATTGTCCTTGCCGCCGAAGCTGGTCGGCAGGGGCAAGGGCACCGGCCATGCCCCGGCATAGATCGTGCCGCAGAACAGTGCGGCGAAATCGACTCCGGTTTCCGCGATCAGCGCGATCCGGTCCCCCGGCCTGATCCCGCGTGCGATCAGGCGATGGGCCATGCCCAGCGCATCCTCGCGCAGTTCGGCAAAAGGATAAACCCGGGCGAGATTGCCGCGCGGATCGTGAAAATTCAGCCCGCGGCTGCCCTGCGCGGCATAGTCGAGCGCTTCGCCGAATGTGGCGAAATCCGAAAAACGACGCGGCAGAACGCAGCGATTGGGCGTCGGTTGAAGGGCGCTATCGGTCATATTTCTGCTCAACCTGTTGGTCTAACTCGATTATTTATGCCGAGTTTCGCTCAAAATTGTGTGCGGCAGGCCCTCTCGCGATGAAATGGGCGTGCTACGGGGCTCTTCCATTCTTACGGGACTGTGGCACGAATAAGGCCAATGGTTAAGGAATCCCCATCATCTCGTGGCGCGGGGAAGGCGGTTCGTCCTCTGGATGACGCGCGTCTGGAGGAACTGGCACTGGCTTATGTGGCGCGGTTTGACACCAGTGCGCGCAAGCTGGAACACTATCTGGCGCGCAAGCTGCGCGAACGCGGATGGGCCGGCGAAGGCTCCCCCAATCTGTCCGCACTGGTCGCCCGCTTCGCCGCGCGCGGCTATATCGATGATGAAAGTTTCGCCCGCATGCGCAGTGCCGGGCTGCTGCGGCGGGGCTATGGCCCGCGCCGCGTGCGCGAGGTGCTGGGCATGGCAGGCATTGCGGAAAACCTGCACGGCAGCGTGTTGCCGGGCGTGGCCGAACAGCGGCACGCGGCGTTCACGCTCGCCCGCAAGCGCCGCTTCGGCCCGTTCGGTGCCGAACCGCCTGATCCGGCCCGACGCGAAAAGCAGATTGCGGCGATGGTGCGGGCGGGCCATGAGCGGGGCTGTGCCGCGGCGATGGTCTATGCGGAAAGTGTCGACGCGGCGGAACGCTGGGTGGAAGAGGCACAGGAGGAATAGCATGCGTATCTGGCCCGTTGCACTGCTTTTGCTGGCCGCTTGCTCGCCCGGCGCGGGGGAAAGCGCGCAGGCCGCGCCGCCGGTCGGATCGACCTCGACCCCTGCGGCCGATATTCACACCGAATCGGGCCTGCAGGTGGTGCCGCTGACTGTCAGCCATGGCGGCAAGGCGCATCATTTCCGGGTCGAACTGGCGCGCACGGGGGCGGAGCAGGCCAAGGGGCTGATGTTCCGCACCGCGATGGGGGCGGATGAAGGCATGCTGTTTCCGTTCGATCCGCCGCGCGATGCCAGCTTTTGGATGAAAAATACCGTAATCCCGCTGGATATCATTTTTATCGGCACCGACGGGCGGGTGCTGAACATCAACGCCAATGCGGAGCCTTATTCGCTGGAACCGCGCAGTTCCGCCGGGATGGTGAAAGCGGTTCTGGAATTGAACGGCGGCCGGGCGGCGGCGCTGGGGATCGGCCCCGGGGCACAGGTAAAGTGGTGAGGTGCTTGCCGCGAGGCTGAACACAAGCTAACGCGCGCAGCATGGGAATCCTCTCGAAGATCTTCACCTGGTGGGACGGCGCCACCATCGGCACGCTGGTCAACAGTGCGATGACAGGCGTGCAGGTCGGCACCGATTCGCAGGGCAATCGCTACTATCGCTCGAAAAAGCCGAACGCCCGGGGGCAGGAACGCCGCTGGGTGATCTATGACGGCGCCAACGACGCCAGCCGCGTGCCTTCAGAATGGCATGGCTGGCTGCACGGCGCGTTCGACGACGTGCCCGAAAGCCGTTTGCCGCCGCCGAAGATCTGGGAAGTGGAATACACGCCCAACGCCACGGGGACAGCGCAGGCCTATCGTCCGCAGGGCGCTCTGGAGCGCGGAGGCAGGCGTGCTGCCGCCACGGGCGATTACGAAGCCTGGGCGCCGGATTCCTGACCATGCGGCGGTTCAGGCCGTCCATGCGGGCCGTGATGCTGCCCCTGGCTGTGGGAGCCATGTTTCTGGCGGCCTGTTCGCAGGAGCCTGCGGAGCAATCGGCCAAGCCTGAAACAGAATTGCCCAAGGAACTGGCCGGGCAACTCGGCGCCAGGCCGCAGCAGCCTGCGGCGGCCGAAATCGGCACGCCGATGGCCGAACGGGTGGCGACGATCGGTGTGCTGAACAAGCGCAACAATCTGACGCAGGATCTCAAGCTCAAACCCGGTGAAGCGCAGCGGATCGGCAATATCGTCGTCAAGCTGGAGGCATGCGAACGCACCGCACCATGGGAAAAGCCGCCGGAAACGGGGGCTTTCGTTCAGGTGATGGTGCAGCAGCGGGCCACGGTCGATGAACCGCTGCGCTGGCAGCGCATCTTTTCAGGCTGGCTGTTCAAGAACTCGCCTTCCCTGAACGTGGTCGAACATCCGATCTACGATGTGTGGGTCAAGGATTGCGCGATGAACTTCCCCGGTGAGGAAGCGGGCGATAACGCACCCTCCGGTGCTACGCCGTCCACACCCGCGCCCAAATCTCCTGTCGCGCCCGCCGCTCCCCCGGTTCCGGCGTCACCTGCCGGCGAAACAGCAGCCCCGGCGGCAGCCAGCAACGCCGCGAACCCTTCGGGCAACGACAGCCAGCCTGCGCCGCGCTGATCCTGGGCCTGCATCAGCCGGTCGAGATAGGCGTTCTGGCTGATCTCGATCGCGCCGAGCGAAGCGAGATGGCCGGTGATGAACTGGCAATCCAGCAGTTCCACCCCGGCATGGCGCAACGCAGCCACCAACCATGCCAGTGCGATTTTCGATGCGTTGGTGACGCGGCTGAACATGCTTTCTCCGCAGAACACCCGGTCGAAGCCCACGCCATAGAGGCCGCCGACCAGCTTGCCGCCCTGCCAGCATTCGATCGAATGGGCATGGCCGGCGGCATGCAAAGTGCGATAACTGGCGGCGATCCGTTCGCTGATCCAGCTATCCGGATGGTCGGGCCGGGGAGCCGCGCAGGCGGCGATTACATCGTCGAACGCGGCATTGCAGGTGACGGTGAACCGCTCGCTCCTGAGCGCTTTTGCCAGCGAGCGTGAGCAATGAAAGCCATCAAGCGGCAGGATCGCCCGCCGTTTGGGTTCGATCCAGAAGATTTCGGGATCGTCGCGGGAATCGGCCATCGGGAATATGCCGCTGCGATACGCTTTCAGCAGCAGGTCGGGCGGGATAATCGATGACACCGGTGCATGCACCTCATCAGCCTAGCAGACGGGCCGGGAACAGGAAATGCGCTGTTTTCGCCGATCGCCTCCGGCTTTCGCGCAACGTGCCTTGCCAAGCCTTCCGCTTCGCACTACAGGCCCGTCCACCCACAGGAGTGTAGCTCAGTTGGTAGAGCATCGGTCTCCAAAACCGAGGGCCGCGGGTTCGAATCCTGCCACTCCTGCCAAATTCCCCTAAAATCAGCCTTTGCCGGGCTCCGAGGTTCTCCCGGAAACGCAGGGCATGATCTACAACCCATGGCTGGCGCGTGCTGGACTATGGGACGTTGTCGCTTTTCGGTATTCTGACCCCGTCAGGGAACGGACAGTTCGCCGCGGCCTTCAAGCCGGCGGGCCGGGTGGCGGTGGGATGATCTCGCGAAAGCCCGCAGCGAACTCCTGACAGCGCTTGCGGCCCTTCCCCTAACGGTGATCGGCGGCGCAGGGAAAGCGCAAAAATTCCGCGAGCAAACTCCGGACGAATCGGGAACCTCGGGACGAGTTGTGCGTTTTGTGCGGTAGGACGCATCTACATCGAGGAGTATGGCCAATGAGCAGCCTGACTTTCCGTAGCAGTCGCCCCGACCAGTGGACGCTGCCGCGCCCCCATTCCGATCCCAGCCTGCGCTATCAGAAGCATGGCCCGATCCAGCCCATGCACCAGCCGACATTTTGGGAGCGCCTGCTCGGTTATCATTGACCGTTCGGGCCGTGCGGCGGGCGGAGCGCTGCAATCCATCCAAATCCAACCGGTCTGGCGGGGCCGAATGACCATGTCTGTGCCTGTCAGCCTTGCATAACGCGTCATGCATGGCTAAATGCCCGCTGCATTCCGACATCGGAGCCAATCTGCCCCTCCCGGACCTGTTCCGGGGTGGCGATGGCCCCTAGGCGGAAGGTGTCAGTGTTTGAATGGCAAGAGTCGTAACGTCACATGGCCAAGACCAGTCCCCTTGAATTTTTTCGTCAGGTCAAAACCGAAGCCTCCAAGGTGGTGTGGCCTACGCGGGAAGAAACCATCCGGACCTCGATTTTCGTGGGTATCCTGATGCTGGTCTTGTCGCTGTTCTTCCTGGGTATCGATTCTCTGTTCAGCGCGGTCGTGCGCTGGCTGCTTTCGCTCGCCTGACACATCTACAACACGGGATACGGACTACAGGACTATGGCCGCACGCTGGTACATCATCCACGCCTACTCGGGCTTTGAGAACAAGGTGCGCGATTCGATTCTGGCCGAGGCGGAACGTCTGGGCCTGTCCGAAGGCGTCGAACAGGTCGAAGTGCCGACCGAAACCGTGACCGAAGTGAAGCGGGGCAAGAAGGTCCAGATCGAACGCAAGTTCATGCCCGGCTACGTTCTGGCCAAGCTCAAGCTGAACGACGATGTCTATCACCTCGTCAAGAACACCCCCAAAGTGACCGGCTTCCTCGGCGCCAGCGGCAAGCCGCAGGCGATTTCCGAGAAAGAGGCCGCGCGCTACTTCGGGGCGGCGGAAGAAGCCGCCGCGCAGCCCAAGCGCCAGGTCAGCGTCGATTACGAAATCGGCGATTCGGTCAAAGTGCTTGATGGCCCCTTCGCCAGCTTCAACGGCGTGGTGGAAGAGCTCGATTTCGACAAGTCGAAAGTCAAGGTTTCGGTCTCGATCTTCGGCCGCGCCACGCCGGTCGAACTCGATTTCGAACAGGTCGAACTGGTCAAGTAACGCCGCATTCCGGCCGGCGGGCCGGATTGTGCATCGCGACATTGCTTTTGTGCGCCCTTTCGACTAGGGCGCGCGCTTCCCGCAAGGGATTCATGCGGAAGGATCAGGGCCGGCCAGCCGGTCCGTCCGTCAGACCGCTAAACATGAGGATGGGGTGCCGGGCTTGCCCGGCGCGTGATCCGACAGTGTGAAAGGAGTGGCCCCATGGCCAAGAAAATCGAAGGTTATATCAAGCTGCAGGTGCCTGCCGGCTCTGCCACGCCGTCGCCGCCGATCGGCCCCGCGCTGGGTCAGCGCGGCGTGAACATCATGGAATTCTGCAAGGCGTTCAATGCCGCCACGCAGGAACTTGAAAAGGCGATGCCGATCCCGACCATCATCACGGTCTATGCGGATCGCAGCTTCACGTTCGTCACCAAGACGCCGCCCGCTACCTTCCTCATCAAGAAGGCCGCCAATCTCAAGTCGGGTTCGAAGGAACCGGGCAAGGTTTCGGCCGGAACGATCGCGCGCTCCAAGCTCGCCGAGATCGCCGAAGTGAAGATGAAGGATCTCAACGCCAACGATATCGAACAGGCGACGAAGATCATCGAAGGCTCGGCCCGTTCGATGGGCCTGCAAGTGGTGGAGGGCTGAGATTATGGCCAAGCTGACCAAGAAGCAGAAGATGCTCGCCGAAAAGCTCGGTGACAATCAGGCGCTGCACACGTTCGACAACGCGCTCAAGACGCTGCGCGAACTCGCCACGGTGAAGTTCGACGAAACCATCGAAGTCGCGATGAACCTCGGCGTCGATCCGCGTCACGCCGACCAGATGGTGCGTGGCATGGTCTCGCTGCCGTCGGGCACGGGCAAGGATGTGCGCGTGGCCGTGTTCGCCCGTGGCGACAATGCCGACAAGGCTCTTGCTGCCGGTGCCGATAAGGTCGGCGCGGAAGACTTGATGGAAGACATGCAGGCCGGCAATCTCAACTACGACCGCGTTATCGCCACCCCGGACATGATGGGCGTGGTTGGCCGTCTCGGTAAGGTGCTGGGTCCCAAGGGCCTGATGCCGAACCCGAAGCTCGGCACCGTAACGCCGAACGTGGAACAGGCCGTGAAGGACGCCAAGAGCGGCCAGATCGAATTCCGCGTGGAAAAGCTGGGCATCATCCATGCCGGGATCGGCAAGATGTCGTTCAGCGACGACGCGATCAAGGCGAATTTCAACGCGCTGGTCGATGCGGTGGTCAAGGCCAAGCCGTCGGGCGCCAAGGGCAAGTATGTCCGCAAGGTCTCGCTCAGCTCGTCGATGGGCCCGGGCCTGAAGATCGATACGGCGGACGTCGCTGGCGCATAAGCGCCGGGCGATAGTCCAAACAAAAGGGGCCGGAGGGAAACCTCCGGCCCCTTTTGTTTGTAGGGTGGCGTTGGCGCAGAGCGGCTTGGGCTACCAGCCGGGAGTAAGATTGGCGGCGGTGTAGCATTCCACCACCAGGCTGATCGGCTGCCCATCCTGCCGAGTGAGCAGCGCGCGCTGGGTCAGGATTGTCCCCGCCGGGCAACCCGGCCCCGAGCCGCGCTCTCCCCCAAGCTTGCGCCGGGTGAAATGCAGTGCGGCGACGGCTTTGCCGAACGGCGTTTCCGTCTGTTCGAGCGTGGCGTTCATGCTTTCGGTCAGGCGCGCGGGCACATACCAGTTGTGCGCTTCCGACAGGACGACATCGCCGCAAACCAGCCGGACATGGCGATAGCCCAGAGGGCTGTCTGTCGGGACCGCGAGCAGGCCGTGCAGATCGGGGGGAAGCTGCGAAACCGCATCGTGAAGCTGGACGGCCCGGATGATAGGCGGATTGCCCATGTTATGCGCCTTGCACCATTCGGTCAGCGCTTCCGTTGCGCTGACATGCGAATCGAGCGTGGCCTCGAAATCCTCCAGCGGAAGCTGGTGCGGCGTGGTGCAGGCAGCCAGAGACAGGCTTGCGGCAACCAGACCTTTATTGCCTTTGCGGAACGAAACCATGGCGGGGAGTTACCGGAAAGCGGCTGGAGAGGCAAAGCTCCGTTTTATGCTGAAAACCGCACTTCCATTTCCGTTGCAATGCATCTGTGCATCACTGTGTTGCAGAATGGCAACGAAAAGAATCTGTCTTGGCCGGAAGGGGCTACGAGGCTTTGACCCCGCCGAGCCTCTGGCGTAGCAGGCCGCCCATGGCCACTCAAAAATACAAGGCCATAAAATGTTCGCAATACTTGAAGACATTTGAGGAAATTATGAAGAAGATCACTCTTGCTGCTCTTGCAGCCGCTGCTGCTGTTCTGCCCGCCGCCGCTCACGCACAGGCTTATGTGCAGGTCGAAACCGGTCTTGACGCGGTGGACACCTCGGTCCTCGGCAACGACGAAGGCGTTCTCTACGGCGTTTCCGCCGGTTACGAAGTGCCGCTGGGCAACAACCTGTTCGCTGCCTTGGAAGCTGGCCTGTCGGATAGCAGCACCAAGGAATGCGTGCGTATCGACGGTGAGCGTGATTGCATCAAGTCGGGTCGTGACATTTCGGCCACGCTGCGTTTTGGCACCAACCTGAGCGAAGCCGCCAAGCTTTATGCTCTGGGCGGTTACACCAATGCTCGCGTTAAGGCGACCTACGCCGGCGAAACCTATGACGCCGTGAACCTTGACGGTTTCCGTCTGGGTGCGGGCTACCAGCACAACTTCGGCCAGAACCTGTTCGGCAAGATCGAGTACCGCTACTCGAACTACGAACAGGGCGTTGAGCGCCACCAGGGCGTGGTCGCCATCGGCGCGAAGTTCTAAGACTTTCGTAAGCCAACACAACGCGGGGGCGAACCACCGGTTCGCCCCCGTTTTTGTGTCCGGAGAGCAGGAAAAGGGTAAAGCAGTGCAGAACCGAGGGATCAGATCCCGCCGGGGGTGAAATCCCAGCCCAGCTCGCCCAATCCTTCGCACAGCGTGTCGACGCAGCTTTTCAGCGCATCCGGATCGGTCGAACGGATCACGAAATTTGCCCCGCTTTTCCCTTCGCGGAAGAAGGGATAGCTGCCGATCTGGCATCCTTCGTGGGCTTGTTCCACGTCACGCAGCAGCACGGCCACTTCGCTTTCGGGCACCCACGATCCGATCACTTCGGACAGCAGCGGTGCGCCGCCTTCCAGCGTGCCGGTGAGGCCGTCGAGCATGCCCGCCGTGATATGGGGTACACCCGCCATCATGTAGATATTGCCGAGCTTGATCCCCGGCGCGCCCGAATAGTGATTGGGGATGAGATCGGCTCCTGCCGGCGCGCGGGCCATGCGCAGGCGGCCCTCATTCAGCCCGCCGCGCGTGGTGTAATAGTCTTCCAGCATGGCGCGGGCTTCGGGGTGGATCACCACTTCGATGCCCAGTGCCGCGGCAATGGCGTCCACGGTTATGTCATCGTGCGTAGGGCCGATACCGCCGGTGGTGAAAAGATAATCGTGCTTCACCCGCAGCGCGTTCACCGCTTCGGCGATTGCGGTCATATCGTCCGCCACCACGCGCACTTCGGTCAGCCGGATGCCCTGCACCTGCAGCCAGGTGGCGATCTGGGCGATGTTCTTGTCATGCGTGCGGCCCGAAAGAATTTCGTCACCGATGATGACGGCCGCTGCCGTCCAGATACGCTGGGTCTCTTTCATATCTGCCAGCGTTAGGCGATTTTCTGCCTATCCGCCACCACGGTTTCGAACCGTAGCACGCCATCGTCCACCGGGCGGCGGCGATAATCGCGCAGGTCCTCCAGGTAATCCTGATTGAGCCGCCATGGCAGCGCCGTGGCGCTTTTCGGCATCAGCGGCAGCGCGCGCTGAATATAGCCGGAGGAGAACTGGTAGACGTTATCCTCCTCCAGCCCATGATTGGCGGGCAGGTCGGGGCGCACGATGGCCGCCCCCTTGCCCTGCATCGCATTCAGCACATCGCAGACATAGGCGGCCGTCAGATCGGCGCGCAACGTCCAGCCCGCATTGAGGTAGCCGAAAGCAACCGCCAGATTGGGCACATTGGAGAACATGCACGAGCGATAGTAGAAATGCTTGCGCCAGTTTACCCGCACGCCGTCCAGCGTGACCTTGATCTGCCCGGCCATGGCAAGCCGCAGGCCGGTGGCGGTGACGATGATATCCGCATCGAGGTGGCGGCCCGATTCCAGCATAATCCCGCTTGCGTCGAACCGGGCTATGCGATCGGTCACCACATCGGCCCGACCCGAACGAATGGCGGCGAACAGGTCGCCATCGGGAACCAGGCACAGGCGCTGTTCCCACGGGCCATAGGGCGGTTGCCAATCGGTTTCGGTATAGCGGTGGCCCAGCGCCTTGCGCGTGGCCCGCGTCAGGAAGGCGGCGATGCGGGCGGGGGATTTGCGCGCGGTCCTGAACACCCAGTCCTGAAAGCGAACATTCCTGGCGCGGATCAGCCGGTGGGCAAGAGACGCAGGGAGCAGCGCCTGAGCGATCCGCGCCATGCGGTCCCGCCGGGGTTGCGCGCTCATCCATGTGGGCGTGCGCTGGAGCATGGTGACATGCGCGGCACGCTGCGCCATCGCGGGCACGAGCGTGACGGCGGTCGCGCCCGAGCCGATCACCACCACCTGCTTGCCGGTATAATCGCAATCCTCGGGCCAGAATTGCGGATGCACGATCTGCCCGGCGAAATTTTCGCGCCCGGGGAAGGGGGGATCGTGCGGGCTGTCGTAATCGTAGTAGCCCGAAGCGAGATAGAGGAAGCGCGCCGTCAGCTCGCGCGGGCCATCGCGATCTTCTGTCGTGACGTGCCACAGGCCCTGCGCTGTGCTGAAATCGGCGGCCAGAACGCGCGTGGCCAGCCGCATGTGCGGAGCGATGCCATATTTGCCGACCACGCGATCGAGATAGGCCAGAATGCTGTCGCCATCCGCGATGGCATCGGCATCGGTCCACGGTTCGAAGCCGAAGCCGAGCGTGTACATGTCGCTATCCGAACGCACGCCGGGGTAGCGGAACAGGTCCCATGTTCCGCCCAGCCGTTCGCGCCGTTCGACAAGCGCATAACGCAGGCCCGGGCAGCGCATGTGAAGATGCGCCGCCATCGAGATGCCGGAGATACCGGCGCCGACGATCAGGACGTCGAGATCGGGTTGGGCTGCGGGATGGGCCTCGGGCATGATTATGCGCTAGGCCGGTTTCGCTTCCGGGCCAAGAGGCGCGGCACTATCCGCGCGTAGCCGCCTGGTCAGCGCTTCAAGGCGTCAGGTCTTGAAGACGATGGTCTTGTGCCCGTCCATCAGGACCCGATCTTCGAGGTGATAAAGCACGGCAGCGGCCAGCACCCGGCGCTCGATATCGCGGCCCTTGCGGACCAGATCTTCGGGTGTGTCGGCATGGCTGATCGCTTCCACGTCCTGATGGATAATCGGTCCTTCATCGAGATCGGCGGTAACGTAGTGCGCGGTCGCCCCGATCATTTTCACCCCGCGCGCATGCGCCTGATGATAGGGTTTCGCGCCTTTGAAGCCGGGAAGGAAACTGTGGTGGATATTGATGCAGCGCCCGGTGAGATAGCCGGCCATTTCATCGGAAAGAATCTGCATATATCGGGCCAGCACCACCAGTTCGGCGCCGGTTTCCTCCACGATGGCCCTGATCCGGGCTTCCTGTTCGGCTTTGGTGTCCTTGGTGATCGGCAGGTGATGGAAGGGAATATCCCGCACCAGCGGCACGTTGAGCGCTTCGCGCGGATGGTTGGAGACGATGCCCACGATATCCATCGGCATTTCACCGATCCGGTTGCGATAGAGCAGGTCGGCCAGACAGTGATCGAACTTGCTGACCATCAACAGCACTTTGCGCGGGGTGGTGGTGTCGCGCAGCGTCCATTCCATGCCGTACCGTTCTGTCACCGGCGCGAATTCCTGCGCGATATCGTCCAGCGGGCGCCCCGGGCAATCGAACACGATCCGCATGAAGAACATGCCGGTGTCGCGCGCGTTGAACTGCTGTGCTTCGCGAATATTCCCGCCGATTTCGGCCAGCCGCGTGGTGACTGCGGCAACCAGGCCCACCCGGTCCTTGCACGACAAAGTCATCACATAGGCTTGTGCCATCGTCCGGATCTCCCTGCTGCATTCCGTTTCGCGATATGAACCGGGCGGGCTCTAGCCTGCCTGTCTGCCGAAGTCGCCACCGCAATTGCGAAAAATCGCCATGCGGTCCGGGATAGGGCCGTGGATGCACGGTTGCAGTCGAAAGCAGGGCTGATATGCCTCAGCCGACGATCAATTCAGAAACGATGGGAACGAGATGACGAAGCGCACACTCGCTGGGAGGCCGGTCGATCCGGTCGGGCTGGGCTGCATGAACCTGTGCTGGGCCTATGGCGAACCGCCCACGCATGCCGAAGCCATTGCCATTCTCCATCGGGCGCTGGAACTGGGGTACGATCATCTCGATACCGCCAATATCTACGGTCTCGGGCAAAGCGAAAAGCTGATTGCAGAAGCGCTGAAAGGAAAACGGCAGGAGTATTTCCTCGCGTCGAAAACCGGGATCGTGATTCAGGACGAGGTGCGCGGTGTCGATTGCAGCCCGCAATCGATCACGGCCTCGATCGATGCCAGCCTCGAACGGCTTGAAACCGATCATATCGATCTGCTCTATCTGCACCGCTTCGATCCGACCGTGCCCGTGGCGGATTCGGTCGGCGCGCTGGTGCGGGCGATCGAAGTGGGCAAGATCGGTGCCTATGGCGTATCGGAATGGAGCGCGGCGCAAATCCGGGAGGCGCATGCCGTGCATCCCATGTCTGCCGTCCAGACCGAATATTCGCTGTGGACGCGCAACGTCGAACTGGCAGTGCTGGAGACGACGCGTGAACTGGGCATCGCTTTCGTTGCGTTCTCGCCAGTGGGCAGAGGCGGATTGTGTGGCGAGTTGGACGATCCGGCCACTTTGCCGGCGCGCGACATGCGCCGCACAATGCCGCGCTTCATGCCGGAAAACTGGCCTGCGAACCGCGCCTTGATCGATGCCCTGGTCGCTCTGGCGGCGGAGGCGGGGATGACGGCGGCACAACTGGCGCTGGCGTGGGCCCTGTCGCGTGGGGGGCATGTCCACGTCATTCCGGGCACGCGCAGTCTCCGTCATCTGGAAGACAATTTCGCCGCCGGCAAGATCGCGGTGGAACAGGCGCTGCTCGATCGCGCGGATGCGCTGATCAACGAAGACACGATTGCCGGACATCGCTATGGCGATGCCATGCGGCAACTGGTCTTTACCGAAGAATACGCCTGAGCAAGCGAGGCCGGATCAGAGCGCCGCTTCGAACGTCGCCAGCATCCGGCCCCACGCCTTTTCGGCCTGCGGCTTGTCATAACTGGGTGCGTCCAGCGTGCACCATCCATGGTCCGCCGGATAGACTTCGGCTTCCACCGGCCTGTCTGTGGCAGCGGCGGCACGCAATACTGCCTTTTCCTCAGGCATCTTGGCATCGTCATCCCGGCCGATGGCAAAAAGGAAATGGGCCTTCGTACCGGCCATCAGCAGATTGGGGCTGTCCGGTTTGCCGGTGACGAGTTGCGCGCCGTGGAAGGAACAGGCGGCCTTGATCCGTTCCGGCACTGCCGCGGCGCTGCGCACGGCGTGCGATCCGCCCATGCAATAGCCGCACACTCCTATGCCGCGCTTGCTGTCCGTTTCACTCTGCTGATCCAGCCAGGTGGCGAATGCCGTGGCGTCGCGGGCAGTCGCTGCGCCGTCGACCAGCGCCATCATCGGCTTGAGCCGGGCCTGCTTTTCCGGTTCGAACCATTCGGACAGGCTGTTGAGGATCGGTGCCTTGGCGCTGCGATAATAAGGGTTGGGAACGAGAACGGCATAGCCGGCCCCGGCCAGCCGCCGGGCCATGACTTTGTACGCATCGCGCAGTCCGGCGACGTCAGGCCACATGATGACGCCGGGTGATGGGCCCTTGGCGGGTGCGACAAAGAATCCGTCGGCGGTGCCGTCCGCCGTGGTGATCGCGACATCGCGTTCGTCGAGATCGCTGGCGGCGGCCTTTCCGGCAGGGGCGCAGGCTACCAGTGCGGTGGTGGCCCCCATGGCGGCGAACTGCCGCCGCGTCAGCCCGCGCCGGGCGAGCATGGCATCGAGATTGTCATGGGTATGTTGATCGCACATCCGGGCCTCCGCATCTCACTTCGGCGGAATCTACTCCGTTCCACGGGGGCGTCCAGCCCTCGTGCAGCGGGCACAAGGCTTGACCTGCCCCGCGAATTATTGTCCGCCTTGGTTTTAAGAGGGCCGCTCCTGAAAAATTGGCGGGCTAAAATGGCACAAGCTGGCCTTGCCAGCGTTAGATAATCGGGTTCAACAACGAAGAGGAGTACACAGATGATCCGCAAAGCGCTCATGTTGACCATACCGATGGCGCTGGCGGCCTGTGCATCGGTGGGAGATGATGCCCAGGCCGACAGGCTGGCATCCGCGAAGCTGGTGTTTGCCAATGGACAGGCGGCTGGCACTGCGGAACTGACTGGCGCGGGCAATAAAATGTCGCTTGTCATCGCGCTGGCCGGGGTGACGCCGGGGCCGCACGGAATCCATTTGCATGCGGTCGGACGTTGTGAGGCGCCGGCATTCACGACGGCCGGCGGCCACCTCAATCCGGGTAGCAAGCAGCATGGCACGGACAATCCGATGGGGAGCCATCTGGGCGATCTGCCGAACATCGAGATTGCTGCCGATGGAACGGGATCGCTGACGGTGGCGCTGGACGGCGCGCGTGAACAAATCCTGTCCGACGTGTTCGATGCCGATGGCACGGCCATCGTACTCCATGCCGGTCCGGACGACTACAAGACCGATCCGGCGGGCAACAGCGGCGGGCGCATCGCGTGCGGTGTCTTGCAGCGCGGCTGATCAGGCCGCGTAAGGGGTGGGGTCTTCCAGCCCTGCCTGGGCGAAACCATCGCGGCGCAGGCGGCAACTGTCACACACGCCGCAGGCCCTACCGTCAGATTGCGGATCGTAGCATGACCAGCTTCGGCCGGGATCGAGGCCGAGCCGTGCGGCTTCCTGGGCGATTTCCGCCTTGCCGAGGTACTGCAACGGCGTGTGAATGGTGAAGGGGGAGCCTTCCGCCCCGGCCTTGGTGGCGAGGCGGGCGGTTTCCGTGAAACTGGCGATAAATTCCGGGCGGCAATCGGGATAGCCGGAATAGTCCAGCGAATTGACCCCGATGAAAATGTCATGGGCATCGAGTGTTTCTGCCCAGGCGAGCGTCAGTGACAGGAAAACGAGATTGCGAGCCGGGACATATGTGACCGGAATTGCCGCCCCCGATTCACCCTTGGGCACGTCGATCGCACGGTCGGTCAGCGCCGATCCGCCGAACAGGCTGAGATCGAGCGGCAGGATGACATGGCGCGTGACGCCCAGCATGTGCGCGACATCCCGCGCCGCGTCCAGTTCGCGGCGATGGCGTTGATTGTAGTCGATGGTCAGGGCGTTGACGCTGTAGCCCTGTTCCTGTGCCAGCGCGGCGGACACCATCGAGTCCAGCCCGCCGGACAGCAGCACAACCGCCGATTTCGAAGTGGTATCGGTTTTGATCATGGAAAGCGCGCTACTGCCCGCGTGGCCCGCTTTCAAGGGCGATCCCGATCAGCACGCACCGATCCGGCGCGCCTCGGCGGAAAACTGGAACGGTTGCCCATCGACCACGCCCTGGCTTTCGATCTGGGCGATCTGCGCGGTTTCCTTGCGGATCTGAGTCCGCCCATAACCATGCCCCTGGCAGGTGTACTGCACGATCACGCGATTGTCCGTGTCTTCGATCACGAAGCGGCGGCAGCCCGGATGCCGATGGCGCAACTGGATGAATTCGCGCCCGTCACGCACGCAAATGCGATGCCGGGTGTTGTCGGACCGATTGCGGATTTCCCAACTTCCCGGGGCTAGACTGCTTAATGCTTCCAGCGCCTTGCCCTGGGCGATAACGGGGGTTGCGGGGCCGCAAAGCATCGATACGCCTGCCAGCGACAGCAAACCCCCACGGATTTTCGCAGATTTCTGCATAGGCATAACTCCGACCAAATCGGCCATTCGCTTCCATATGGCGCGTTAAGTTGCACCATACAAGCGACGAACTGACTTAATCCTGAATAGGGAAGAGGCGCGAACAAAACGCGCAATCGACCATAATGATCCCGTCGTCGTTGCGCATTGCGGCCCGCTCTTCCGAAGGGAACCGCGCCAGCACGTTCTCGAAATGCACCGTGGTGCAGCGGCAACCCCGGCTGAGGTATGGGCCCGGCGTGACGCGGATTTCCTCTTCTTCGTGAAACAGCCGCCAGAGCAGAGCTTCCAGCGACAGGGTGCCGTCGATGAGTTCTTCCGGGCGGATGGTGTCGCCGATAATGGCCACATGCTCCCATTCGGGGTGGTCCATGCGCACATGCAGCCGTTCCCGCCCTTCCTCGCCATCGGCAAGGTGCTGGAGAAGAATGCCCGAGGCCACCGGCTGATCAGTGGAGGTATCGACACTGACGCGAATCAGAGTCGGCACCTGTTCGGACTGGCCGAAATAGTTTTCGAATGCCGCGGTGATCGAATTGCCTTCGAGCGGGACGATCCCCTGATAGCGCTGATCGTTGGTGGCGAGATCGAATGTCACCGCGAGGAAGCCTTTGCCGAACAGCGTTTCCAGTGAAACGTCGGCACCCAGTTGCGCGACCCGTTCCGGATCGAACTGGACATAGCCGCGCAATTCGCCCCCGCGATAATCGCAGGCCAGCAGTTCGACGATACCGCTGTCGGTCTGCGCCTGGATCGTGACCTGGCTGCCGTCGTCCTTAAGCAGACCGCCGCTCAACGCGGCAAGCACCAGCGCCTCGGCCAGAAGATCGCGGATCGGCGTGGGATAGTCGTGCGCCGACAGGATCGTGCTCAACACGCTGTCCAACCGCACCATGCGGCCGCGGACGTGGCGCTGGGGCAGTGTGAAAGTCAGCAATCGGTCGGCGTAGGTTTCGTGTGTATCCGTCATCGCGCGGGATATGGGGTCGCAAGTCCGTTAAAGAAAGGGCGAGGGCGGGTTCAGATCGCTTCGAAGCACCACAAAAGCACGGATTTCTGCCCGTGAATGCGGTTTTCGGCTTCATCGAACACCACCGATGCCGGGCTTTCGAACACGCTTTCGGTCACTTCCTCACCGATATGGGCAGGCAGGCAGTGCAGGAAAATGGCATCCGGTTTGGCCCGTGTCATCAGCGCGTCGTTCACCTGAAACGGCATCATCGCTGCGATCTTCTGATCGGCGTGGTCCTGCCCCATCGAAACCCAGGTATCCGTGACCACCACATCCGCGCCATCGGCGGCGGTGGCGGGATCGTTGGTCAGCGTGACCTGGGCCCCGTTTTCACGGGCGAAAGCGATGAATTCGGGATCGGGTTCGTAGCCTGCGGGCGTGCCCACGCGGACATTGAACTTCATCAGCCCGGCCGCTTCGAGAATGGAATGCAGCACGTTGTTGCCGTCGCCCAGCCAGGCGACTTCCAGCCCGGGCAGGGGCTTGCGGCGTTCGACGATGGTCAGCAGATCGGCCACGATCTGGCAGGGATGCGAACGGTCGGTCAGTCCGTTGATCACCGGCACGGTGGCATGGCGGGCCATTTCCTCGATCTTGGCGTGATCGTCGGTGCGGATCATGATCGCATCGGCCATGCGCGAAAGCACGCGGGCGGTATCGGCGATCGATTCCCCGCGGCCAAGCTGCATGCTGCCCGATTCCATCACGATCGCGCTGCCGCCGAGCTGGCGCATGGCCATGTCGAAGCTGACCCGGGTGCGGGTGGAATTCTTCTCGAAGATCATCGCCAGAACGCGCCCGGCAAGCGGCGCATCGTCATCCGCCGCGCCTTTGGGGCGGCCTGCGCGCGCCGCCTTGCGGTCGATGGCGTCATTGATCATCGCGGCGAGCGCATCGCCGCCCGCATCGTTGAGATCGAGGAAGTGGCGGGCCATCAGACAGTCTCCGGCACGGTATAGCTGGATGCGCCTGCGGAGAGGCGTTCGAAGAACTCGTCGATTTCTGCGTCGCCGATCACCAGCGGCGGCACCAGGCGAAGTGTGTTGTCGCCCGCCGAAACGGTCAGCAGCCCGTGATTGTCACGCAGATGGGTGACGAAGGGGCGGGTTTCGACTTTCATTTTCAGGCCCAGCATCAGGCCCTTGCCCCGCACCAGTTCAAACAGATCCGGATAGTTGCCGATGAACTGTTCGAGCCGGCCCCTGATCCGTTCGCCCTTTTCTTGCACCTCGGTGATGAAATCCTCGTTGGCGACGGCATCGAGCACGGCGTTGCCCGCCGCCATGGCCAGCGGGTTGCCGCCATAAGTCGAACCGTGGGTGCCGAAGACCATGCCGCGCGCCGCCTTTTCGGTGGCCAGGCAGGCACCGAGCGGGAAGCCGCCGCCGAGACCTTTGGCGGTGGCGAGGATATCGGGCTGGATGCCGTAATGTTCGTAGGCATAGAACGCGCCGGTGCGGGCAACGCCCGTCTGCACTTCGTCGAGAACGAGCATCAGATCATGTTCGTCGGCCAGAGCGCGCAACCCGTGCATGAATGCGTCCGAAGCGACGCGAATACCGCCTTCGCCCTGAATCGGTTCGAGCAGGAATCCGGCGGTGTTCGGTCCGATGGCGGCCTTGGCCGCTTCCAGATCGTCGAATTCGACGTATTTGAAGCCGGGCAGGAGGGGCAGAAAGCCCTTGTGCATCTTGTCCTGGTTCGATGCGCTGATCGTGCCCAGTGTCCGCCCGTGGAAAGCGTTGTTGAACGTGATCAGTTCATACTTGTGATCGTTGCCCACATGCTGGTGATAGGCGCGCGCCGTCTTGATCGCGCATTCGACCGCTTCGGCGCCCGAATTGGTGAAGAACACCGTATCGGCGAAAGTGAGATCGACCAGCCGCCGGGCGAGCTGTTCGCCCTGCGGGCTGCCGTACAGGTTCGACACATGCATCAGCGTGGCCGCCTGCTGCTGGATCGCGCCGATCAGGCCCGGATGGGAATGACCGAGGATGTTGACGGCGATCCCGGCCGCGAAATCGAGGAATCGGCGGCCATCTTCGCTGATCAGGTGGCAATGTTCGCCACGCACCGGCCGCACATCGCACCGGGGGTAGACAGGCATCAGCGGTTCGATCGCCATCGATCGGGCTCCTCGAATTGCAGCGGCATCGGAAAGGGCCGCACCAGTAAAAAGAGAAAGGCGGCCCCCGAAAGGGCCGCCACACAGGTTGGTTTATGACGCTGTGGGCCGCCGGTCAAATATTCCGACCGTGGCCCTCGCGCTTAGCTGTTCAGCAGAACGAGGTTCACGGCCGAATGCTTGCCGCGTCGATCAACTTCGAGATCGAATTCGAGCCGATCCCCTTCGTTGAGTTCACGCATGCCGGACCGTTCCACCGCACTGATGTGAACGAAGGCATCGGGCTGCCCGTCATCGCGCGTGATGAAACCGAAGCCCTTCATCGCATTGAAGAACTTGACCGTTCCCGTTGCGCGTTCGCCGGTCAGCTGGCGCTGCGGCGTTTCGGCGCGCTGCTGCACGGGGATGACATCGCCGACGACCTGAAGATCGGCGGCCGAAATCTTCCCGCCGCGATCGACGAGGTTGAATTCGAGCGTCTGGCCTTCTGCCAGGCCTTCCAGCCCGGCGCGTTCCACGGCGCTGATGTGCACGAACACGTCTTCTCCGCCGTCTTCACGCTGGATGAAGCCGAAGCCTTTGTTGGCGTTGAAGAACTTTACAGCACCGCGGCCCGTGCCGACCACCTGGGCGGGCATGCCGCGCGGGGCGCCACCGCCACGAGGGCCGCCGCCGCCGAAACGGTCGCCACCGCCGCCGAAACGGTCACCGCCACCGCCGAAGCGATCGCCGCCGCCACGAGGGCCGCCACCGCCGCCGAAACGGTCACCTCCACCGCCGAAGCGGTCGCCGCCACCGAAGCGATCACCGCCCATGAAGGGGTCGAAGCCTTCTTCACCAAAACCGTCACGCTTGTCGCGTCCCCGACCGCGACGCCCTCTATCAAAACCCATAAAGCTGAACGTACCTTCGTTTCGCCCAAAATCTCAATTCGGTAACGCGGACGAATCGCCCCGAATCTGGCAGCAGTCGCAAAATTTGCGGCAAACTCCCCAACTATGCTTGGGTTCATAACGCAGAATCGGTGGCTGTGCGAATGATTTCAAAGCCGCTTGTGTTGTTTGCGCGCCACATCAAGCCCCTTTTCGAAAAAAAATGCGTGAATCGCCATCCGCAACACGGGCCCGCTTGCCTCGCATTCGCAGGTTCGGCAGAGAGGCGCGTTATGGAAATACTCGCACTTTTGTCCGATCCGGCAGCCTGGGCGGCGTTGATTACTCTCATCGCGCTCGAAGTCGTACTCGGCATCGACAATCTGGTGTTTATCGCCATCCTGTCGAACAAACTGCCGCCGGAGCAGCAGGCGCGCGCGCGCAAGATCGGCCTCAGCCTGGCGCTGATCATGCGAATCGCTTTGCTGATGGTGATCGGCTGGATCGTCACCTTGCAGACCCCACTGTTCGATCTGGGGATCGAGGGCGCGCGCGATGGCCATGGCATGCCCACATTCGAAACGGCCTTTTCCGGGCGGGATCTGATCCTGTTGGTGGGCGGCCTGTTCCTGCTGTGGAAAGCGACCAAGGAAATTCACCACAACATCGATCCTGCCCCTGCCAGCGGTAATCTGCTCGATCCCAAAAAGGGGGCGGTGCAGATGACATTTTCCGCTGCCATCGCGCAGATCATCGCGCTCGACCTGGTTTTCTCGATCGATTCGATCCTGACGGCCGTGGGCATGACCGATCACGTGCCGATCATGGTGACGGCGGTGATCATCACCGTGTCGATCATGCTCGTGGCCGCCGATCCGCTGGCGCGGTTCATCGAGAAGAATCCCACGCTGGTGATGCTGGCCCTAGCCTTCCTGGTCATGATCGGGCTGGTGCTGATCGCCGACGGGTTCGGCTTCCATGTGCCCAAGGGCTACGTCTATGCGGCGATGGGCTTCTCGGTCGCGGTCGAACTGCTCAACATGATTGGCCGCAACCGCAGGATGCGGCTCGCCGCGGCAGAGGAAGGCACCGCATCATGAGCGATTTCCGCAAACTGGAAGAGGGTATCTTCGCCAGCCCGCAGATCGCGGTGAGCGATATCGCCCAGGCCCGCGAACTGGGGGTGACGCTGGTGATCAACAACCGGCCGGAGGGCGAATCGCCCGATCAGACCCCGGGGGCCGACATCGAAGCCGCCGCGCGCGCTGCCGGGATGGACTATCTCTATATCCCCGTCACGCATGCCGGCTTCAGCGAAGGCCAGGTCAAAGCCATGGCCGAAGCACTGGCGCGCAATCAGGGGCCGGTGCTCGCCTATTGCCGTTCGGGCACGCGGTCGACGCTGCTGTGGTCGCTGGCGGAGGCAAGCCGTGGACGCAATGTCGACGATATCGCCACCGCCGCGGCGTGCGGCGGGTATGACGTGGCTCCCATCCGGCAATTGATGGACATGCTGGCCGCTCGTTCCTGATGGGCGATCAGCCCGGGCCCGGCGGGAGAATGCCCGCCGTGGTCAGAGCTTCGAGCAAAGCGCCGATTGCGGCGCGGGCTTCGGCATCGACCGTCGCACCGCCCGCCGGTGCCGTAACCGCATTGGCCGCCTGCCAATCCCCGGCGAAGCGCCAGTCTTGCCCGGTCGCGCGGTTGAATGCGCGCATTCCGTCGCGCGGCGCGATGAACAGCCATGTTCCGCTCTGGCGGCAGGCGATGCGCCCGGCATGGCCCGCCCAATCGCCTGTGGGGGCGGCATGCACCAGCCAGCAATCGCCTTCTTCCGGGGCGGGCGGCGGGCTGGCCGCTTCTCCTTCCACGGCGAGATGCAGCAGGGCATCGGTTAGCGCATGGGCTTCGTTGACCGTGAATTCCTTCTGCGCCTGCCCGGCGAACAGCAGAGGCAGGCGATAGCGCGGTGTGGCGGATGCGAACTGGATCGGATCGGTCATGATGGGCCTCAGGCAAGAGTGGTGAGGAGAAGGGGGTCGGATGGGGCGAACCGCCCGATCTGGCGGACCCAGAGCGGCTGGCCCGCATGGGCTTGTGCAAGCTGGAGCATGGTCTGCGCCGCAAGCGTGAGTGATGGCTGCATGGTTTCCCAGCGCATCGCGGGGGTAGGCGATGCCGATCAGCAGCAGCGCGAACAGGCCGCGCACCGCCCAGCCGATCGCCGCGCGCCAGACGCTGGCCTTGGCATCGCGCCATGCCTGCAAAAGCTGGCGCAACTCGCCGATATCGTCTTCCGCTCCCGGATCGGCGAGGCCTAGCCGGGCGAGCGTGCGGTTGGCGCCGATCTCGCTCGCTTCCTCGACAATCGCGCGCAGGGTGACGAGATCGCCCCCTTCGCCATTGGCCTGCGCGACCAGCCGCGCCAGCATGTCTTCGCTGTTCATGAGGGGGCTCCTTTGGAAGGTTCCGCTGCGGGGGTGATGCCGAGCAGTTCGCGCTTTTCATCGGCAGAGAGGAAATCGGCGTCGGAAAGCTGCGCCCATAGCCGCTCGCGGTCTTCGGCGAGCGCGGATAGCTGTGGCATGATGATTCCTCTTCGGAGCGAGAGTTGGTTGAATAGGGCTTCAGGCACTGGCGCGGCCTATTGGGCGCGCCTGGCTACCACCCCGCCTTTGGCGGTTATGGTCGGCTTTATCGACCGCAGCGCTCACTTCGTCATGCTGACCTTGTTTCAGCATCCATCACGCCTACGGCGCGACGGTATGAGTGGAGACATGGACCCTGGAGCCGAAGGCGTGCTCGCACAAATCAAGTGCAGGGTGACGATGTAGAACTGTGGGGAAGGCGGCAGCGCCGATTCGTATTATCGCGATGTTCCGTTTCTCTAACCGTATAGCGTCACGATGTCAAGTGAAAATAACCAAATAGGTTATTTCCTAACGCTTGCGGGCGGGGCAGGGGTGATTTACACGGGCTTTCGCGCAGCCCGTCCGGGATGCGGGAGCCGCGGCAGATCACCGGCCGCCTCCGATCACGATACCGTTCCCGGGCCGGTTCTGGCGGTTTTCTGGAGATTTCGATGCTGCGGCGATTGTACGACTGGACCATGGCCAAGGCGGCGCATCCCCATGCCGAATGGTGGCTGGCGCTGTTCTGCTTCGTGGAAGCGAGCTTCTTCCCCATCCCGCCGCACCCGCTGCTCGGCCTGATGTGTCTTGCCGAACCGCGCAGAGCGGTGCGCTTCGCCGCGATCGCCACGCTCGCCTCGGTGGCGGGCGGGTTCCTCGGCTATGCTATCGGCTGGGGGCTTTACGATGTGGTCGGCGAACAGTTGCTCGCTCTGCTCGGGTTGACCGAGAGCTTCCCGGTCGCCGCCTGCTACTTGCGCGAAACCGGTTTCTGGATCTTCGTCGCCAAGGGGGCGACGCCGATCCCGTTCAAGCTGCTGACGATCACCGCCGGGTTCATCGGCATGAACCTGCTGACATTCGCGCTGGCCAGCCTCGTCTCGCGCTCGATCAGCTTCATGATCGTGGGTGTGTTGTTCCGCCTGTTCGGCACCCCGATCAAGCGCTTCATCGACAAGTACCTCGGGCTGGTGACGATCGCTTTCGTCGCGGCGATCATCGCGGGCTTCCTCGCCATCACGCTCCTGTCGGGCGAAGGGCAGGAAACCACCGAAAAATGCGCCCACGCGACCGAAGTCCATCCAGGGAACTGATCGCGGGGCACGGGGCCGGGCTGCAAAGCCCGGCCGCACCGGTCACAGGCGGCAGCGCTTCCACTGGCCATGGCGGGTGAGATAGCGGTCGGTGCGCGGGTTGTAATGGCGGTAGCGCCGCTGGCAGGCATAGACGTGCCGTTCCCAGCGGCTGTTCGCATGCCGCCAGGTCCTGCGCGGTTGGTGATGGCGATAGCGTTCGCGGTGTTCGTAGCGTGGTTCGTAGCGATGCCGCTCATAGCGTTGTTCGTGGCGATGGCGATCGTACCGGTCGTACCGATCATGGGCTGCGGCGGCCGTGCCACCCAGGGCAAGCGAAAGCGCGATGGCGAAGCTCACAAGTTTCATGGCGGTTCTCCGAAGTCAGGGGGTGGAGTGCCCTTCGTGAGCGGCGGAATCTGTGCGGAGAATGAACCACGAGCCGTATTTGCGGCGAACGCGCGGGCGGGCGGGACAGGCCGCCACCTGGCGGAAAATCGGCTTTCCACACGGGAAGAGGGAACCTGTAGCCAACCTAAACGGCAGGTTCATATGCAATTCAGCGGGGTCTGCTAGACATGGCCTTGCTGATGCGGCTTCTCCCCCCTCCCAGCCGCTGACGCATGACTTCTCCCCCCGCGGAAGGCCGTAGTTCGCTACGGCCTTCCTTTTTTTGTCCTGCACGGGGCGATCCCCTGATAATGGCGCCGGTTCGGCACCGCCTCCTCGCCTATTCCCAGTCGAGCGCGCCCTTTTTCCATTCGTAGAGAAAGCCGATGGTCAGGATGCCGAGAAAGATCATCATCGCGATCCAGGCTTCCCAGCCAAGATCGAAAACCACCACCGCCCACGGAAACAGGAAAGCAACCTCAAGGTCGAAGATCAGGAACAGGATCGCGACGAGGTAGAAGCGCACGTTGAACGGGCTGCGCGGTGTGGTGAACGCGGGAAAGCCGGATTCGTATTCGGACAGTTTTTCGGTGTTGGGCCGGTGCGTGCCGGTGATGCGGGAAACCGCCATCGGGAAAAGCGTGAACAGCGCTGACAGCGCCAGTGCGATGCCGAGGAAAATCAGGATCGGCAAATAGTCGCCGAGCGCGAACGCTGCCCCGCTGTCGAGGGGCAGGGCGGCGAGGGGCGGGGGGGACGGCATGGATGCTCCTTTTCCAAGAGAGCCGGGCCGTCCCGGACTTGAACCCTGCACCGTGCAGGTGAGGACGTTGCCTCGTTAGTGGACGGATGTGGCCGCCCGCGATGCGCTCAACCTGGCGAGGACAGTTTCATGAGCACCAGCCCGCTGACGATCAGCGCCGCCGCGCCCATGCGCATCGCGCTGGCCTGTTCGCCGAGGACGATCACGCCGATGGCGAACGCCCCGACGGCGCCGATCCCGGTCCAGATGGTGTAGGCCGTGCCCAGCGGCAGACTTTTCATCGCCAGCGCCAGCAGCGCGAAGCTGGCGATCATGGTCACGATGGTGATGGATGTCGGCACGAGCCGGGTGAAACCGTATGATTGCTTCATCGCATAGGCCCAGATGATTTCGAGAATACCGGCCGCAACAAGATAAGCCCAGGCCACAACAGCCTCCTTTCGAGTAAGCTGCCGGGCCGTCCCGGACATTTTTTCCCGCCGATGACAGGGAAGGCCGTCCTTGCTCTCTGCAACATAGCCGCAGGGCGCCACCGGGGCAAGTCGCCCCCCGGGCGCCCACCAGGTCCGTTCAGCCGAGCGCGGCCCGGTCGACGAAGGGCGAAAGGTCCATATGGTGCGTGTCCGGGTCCCGCGGATCGGTCAGCACGGTGATCATGCGCCCCTGCAGGCGGTCGGTGGGATCGACCCACACGGGTTCGCTTTCGAACCGCCGCAGGGCGCCGGTCCGGGGATCCTGGCCTTGCGCCACCACGCGATAGGGGTGGTCGCCGTTCCGCGCGATCCGGGTGTCGCGGAACACGTGGAGGAAGCGTGCCTGGATCGGCTGGCCGCCGCGCAGCAGCCGGGCCTTGCGCCGCCCGGCACGCAGATCGACGATCAGCAGCATGGCGCCGAGAATCGCGAACAGCAGCCCCAGCGGCCCGATGATGAGCAGCGCGCCCAACCGGCCCCAGAGATCGTCGATCACCGCCCGCTCCGGCGTTTGCGGATCGTAGAGCACCGGCACCCGTTCCCCCCGCGAAAAGCGCGGCGGGCGCGATGCGATGCCATCGGCAAATTCGTGCATCTGCCCCTGCCGGTCGGCGAAGCGGACGATGGCGGTGTAGGTCACTCCGCCATCTTCGTCGCGGCCCGGCATCAGAGCATGCACCACCCCTGCTGCGCGCAGATCGTCGCGGCTGGCCTCGTTGCGCTGCGCCAGCAGGAACAGCGAGATCGCCAGCATGGCCGCCCCCACCAGCGTGAAAATGCCGCCCACAAGCCGGAACACATTGGTCATGGTGCGCGGTTGTAGAGAGCGGCTTCATGCCTGACAATGGCCGGTCCATGCGGGCATTTGGGGCTCCGCGTCCACGCCCCCGGCGCATTGCCGCTTGCCCCGCACGGCGGCTTCGGGCACGGATGGTCCTTATGAAGTCCGCCCCGTGTATCACCTGCATCGGGTTCCCGCGCCGTTGACGTGAGGAACCGTGCCCGAACCGGCCAATGGCCCGTTCGGCGATGGTATTCGTATATCCGGCGGCAGGGGCCCCGTTTCGCCCGCCGCCTTCGCAAAGGCGATTTCATGGACAATTTCTTCGATAGCCCGTTCCGGGGCATTCCGCTCGACCGGCAGGTGACGCATCCCAATATCGCGGTGGGCCGGTACAGTTACTATTCCGGCTACTACCATGGGCACAGCTTCGACGATTGCGCCCGCTTTCTCTTGCCCGGCGAGGACGCCGACAAGCTGATCGTCGGCAGTTTCTGCTCGATCGGTTCCGGGGCCAGTTTCATCATGGCGGGCAATCAGGGGCACAGGGCCGACTGGATCAGCACCTTTCCGTTCTTCTTCTATCCCGATGCGCCGGAATTCGCCGGTGCGGCCAACGGCTATCGCCCGGCGGGCGATACCGTGATCGGGCACGATGTGTGGATCGGCAGCGAAGCCGTGGTGATGCCGGGCGTCACCATCGGCCATGGCGCGGTGATCGGCACGCGCGCGGTGGTGGCGCGCGATGTCGAACCCTATGCCGTGGTCGTGGGCAATCCGGGCAAGCCGGTGCGCAAGCGCTTCGACGAACCGGCGATTGCCCAATTGCTGGAAATGGCGTGGTGGGACTGGCCGATAGACCACCTGCTCCAAGCCCTGCCCTTGCTGACCGGTGACGGTGTCGCAGCGCTACACCGCTACTGGCGGGATTGCGTGCAGGCGTAGCCGGGGCGGGTTTCGTTCACCCCTGAAAATCGGCGATATCCAGCGAGATTTCGGCGTTGAGCAGCTTGGAGACCGGGCAATTGGCCTTGGCATCGGCGGCGATGGCCTCGAACCGCGCGCGTTCCATGCCCGGCACGCGGGCGGTGAGGGTCAGCGCCGAGCGGGTGATGGTGAACCCGTCACCCTCCTTGTCGAGCGTGACTTTGGCCTCGGTTTCCAGGGTGCCTTCGCTGTGCCCGGCGCGGTTGAGCGCGAAAGACAGCGCCATGGTGAAGCAGCTTGCGTGGGCCGCGGCGATCAGTTCCTCGGGATTGGTGCCCTGCTTATCCTCGAACCGGGTCTGGAATCCGTAGGGCTGATCGCTGAGCGCGCCCGACCCCGTGGACACGTGGCCCACGCCGTCCTTGCCCAATCCTTCGTATTTCGCGCTGCCGGTCTTGATAATCGCCATGGGGGCCTCCTTGCCTGATGGAGAAACGATGCCTCAGGCAGCGGAAAGTTCCCGGCGATTGCGGCGTCTGTATGTGCGGGCCGAACGCCACGGGTGGCGCGATGACCGGTGATGTGCGCCGCATTGACTTTCGCCGCGCCGGACGATCAACTGGCATCGGCAGATCGGCGAACGGGGCCAACCCGTCTGCGATCGAAACGAGGGTGCATGGGCATATGATTGGCGTATCTCTGATTCCGAAGCGGTCCGATTTTTCCCGTGAGCAGTTCAAGGACTACTACGAGAACGTGCATTCCCGCCTGGGCATGAAATATTTCAAGTTCAGCAAATACTTGCGCAATCACGTGATCGAAGCGTCGCCGGGGATATGGTTCGACGTTTTCATGCAATGTAGGATGGCCCCCGATTTCGATCACGTCGCGGTCAATTTCGATCCGGCGATCCGCGCCATCTTCGACGAGGATGAGCATGCCTTCATGACACCGGAGGACATGCGTTCCGGCTCGATTGACGAACGGGTCATTAGCGGCCCGGCGGTGGACATTGCCCCCAAGGGCGCGCGCCGCCAGCTTCTCCTGATCCGCAAGCCCGACGGCGTGGCCCCGGACCCGTTTGATGCCGCGCTGGCTGCCTATGGCCTTGCCCTTGCCGATGAGCCGACGGTCGGCACGGTGACCGTGGGCGTGGTGAACGGGGAATCGGTCGGCTATTCCTCGCTTCCCTACGATGCGGTCATCAGCCTCTGGCTGAAGGGCGAGGCCCCGGCGATCACCGCGTTGCCGGAATCGGAAAATTTCATTCTCGATGCGTGGATTCTCGCCGAAGTCTGCGAGGATGAACCCGCCATGCTCGCCGCCGCGTTCGGGGCACGCTGAACAGGGGAATGCCCCGGGCTGCGGCACTTCGGGCATACGCAAGGCAGTTTGGATGGAGGAACGATCCGCCTGCGGCGCGCGCCGTGCCGCGTGACGGCACCTGATCTCGTCTCGCCCGGCGAGGGAAATCAAACTGCTCATCCGATCGGATGAAGGGCGAAAATCGGAATCACCATACAAGGGGGACCTGTGCCGAACGCGGGTGATGGTGGCCGTGCGCGGCACATCTGCGTGTGGCGATCGGAAGAGCGAAATCGGGAGGAACAGCATGACATTGGGAGATAACGGCAAAGTCATGGTCCGGATCGGAATGAACGAATTCCAGAAAAAGACCACAAACGGGGCTGTTCCCTACACCGCCGAGGAAATCGCGCAGGACGCCATCCGGTGCGGGAAATCGGGCGGCACGATCGCGCATTTCCATTCGCGCCTGAACGATGGCCGGCAAGCGCTGGAGGATGACCGGAATGGGGCGAACATTTACCGCCGGGCGCTCGATCTCGCGGCCCGCCAGAGCAACATCATCATGGAGCCGACCAATATGCCGTATGGCGTGGTCAGCCCTTCGGATCGGGCAGACCTGCCGCATATCTGGGCTCTCGACGAACAGCCCCCGGAACATGGCGGGCTTGAGATCGTCAATATCGACGCGTTCCGGTTCGAACATCTGAAATCGGGTTACGATGTGCATCGCAACCGGCTGGTTACTATCGATGATAGCCAGTCGTTGCGGCCGGACCTGCCGTTCCGTTTGCCGTCATGCGTCCAAGAAGTGCTCGACAGGGGGTACACGCCCTTCTTCGGGGTGTTCAACATGGCGGATTTGCGATTGCTGGGTGCCTATGCGCGGGAAGGCCTGATCCCGAAGCCGGTGTTGGTTTCGATCAATTTCTTCTGTGATCTGATGTGGGGCCCCACGCCGTCGATCGAAGGGCTGGACGCCTTTCTCTGGCAATGGCGGCACATGGATGTGGATTCCGAAGTCAACCTGTTCATCGCCGGTCTGCCCGACATGAAAACCTACGAGTATTTCCAGGAAGCGACGCTGGACCGGGGCATTTCGATGCGTGTCGGAATGGGGGACCATGCCGCCATTTTCCCGGGCGGCAATGCGCAGATGGTCGATCACTACGTCGATCTTCTCATTCGCCGCGGCTTCACGCCCGCAACGCCCAACGATCTGCGTCAGCGGGCGGGCCTGTCGCCGCGGGATGCACTCCTATCGGCCGCATAGCCTAAAGCGTGCATCGCAGCGCGAAAGCCCCGGGCGCTCGATCCCATTATCGAGGCATGACCTCAGGCGGCAGGCCGGAACGGCGGCCGCCTGAGAGACATTATCGCGGAATCAGATAATCCCCACCGCTTTGCCCGCGCGTTCGAACATGCCGAGAATCGCCTGCACCTGATCGGCCGAATGTTCGGCACAGAGCGAACAGCGCAGCAGAGTCATGTTGGCGGGGGTTGCCGGGGGGCGGGCCAGATTGACGTAGAGCCCTTCGTGCAGCAGCGCTTCCCACATCGCCGCGCCGCGTTCGAGATCGGGCATGATAACGGCGATGATCGCGCTTTGCGGCGCTTCGGTGCCGATTTCGAAGCCCAGCGCTTTCAGCCCGGCGTGCAGCGTGCGCGAATTTTCCCACAGGTGGGCGCGCTTGTTCCCGGCGTGCATGAGGCTGCGGATCGAGGTGGCGGCGGTGGCGACCACGCTCGGCGGCAGGCTGGCGGTGAAGACGTAAGGGCGGCAAACCAGCCGCATGATTTCGAATTTCGGGTGGTTCGAGACGCAGAACCCGCCGACCGTGCCGACGCTTTTCGAAAAGGTGCCGATCACGAAATCGACCTGATCGAGCACGCCCTGTTCTTCGGCCACGCCGCGCCCGTTGGGCCCGATGAAGCCCATCGAGTGCGCTTCGTCGACCAGCACCATGGCATCGTACTTCTTGGCGACGGCGATCATCTCCTTCAGCGGGGCGATATCGCCCAGCATCGAATAGACCCCTTCGAGCACGACCAGCTTGCCCGCGCCTTCGGGAATGCGGCGCAGGCGCTTTTCCATCGCATCGATATCGTTGTGCTTGAACGGCACGACCTGCGCATTGCCCAGCGCGCAGCCATCCCAGATCGAAGCGTGGCTGTCGATATCGAGGACGATGTAATCGTCCTTGCCCGCGATGGTGGAAATGATCCCGAGATTGGCCTGATAGCCGGTGGAGAACACCATGGCATGATCCATGGCGTAGAAATCCTTCAGCGCCTCCTCCACCTCGCGGTGGCCCTGATAGGTGCCGTTGAGCACCCGGCTGCCGGTGGTGCCGGCGCCGAAATTCTCCAGCGCATCCTTGCCCGCGCGGATCACGTCGGGGTCGAACGTCATGCCCATATAGTTGTAGGTGCCGAGCAGGATCGTATCGCGCCCGTTGCAGATCGCCCGCGTGGGGGAGAGCACTTTCTCCATCACCAGATTGAACGGATCTTCGAGCCCGCTGGCGAGCAGCGCCTCACGCTGCTGGATCAGCGGGTCGAACTTGCTGAACAGGTCGGTCTTGCTGACGGCGTCGGTCATGCTCTCAATCGCCCTTGAGCTTGCACACGGCATTGACCAACTGGCCGTAATTCTCGATTTCGGCCTGCTGGTTCATGCTGATGATGATGTCGAATTCATCCTCGATCGCGGCGACGAAATCCATCACCGTCAGGCTGTCGAATTCGAGATCGCCCGCGAAAGTGGTGGCATCGGCGATAGTTACGCCCTTCTTGTTGAAGGGGGCGATCAAGCCGCGGATACGTTCGTCAACTTGGGCACGGTCCATATGGAAACTCCTGATGCATCGTACCCGCTGGCGCAGCCGGGTTTCGACGAACGATAAAGGGCGGCACGATGGCTTGGCTAGAAATCAGACAATTGCGGCGCAAAAGGGGCGCGGGCGGCGATTGTCAAGCGGTGGCGTCCTGCAGGCGCCCTTCCAGCAGGGTGCGCACCGCGGCCATGAACGGCCCGATGGAGACCGGTTTGGCCAGATATCCTTCCGCGCCCGCTTCGCGGATGCGTTCTTCATCCCCTTTCCCGGCATAGGCGGTGACGGCCAGAACCGGGGTGTTGCGCAGCTTGGCATCGCGCTTGATATCGGAAATGAGATCGAGCCCGGAGATATTGGGCAACTGGATGTCCATGATGATGAGATTGGGCACGAAATCCGCCGCGCGACCCAGCGCGTTTTCGCCATCGGCCACCGGTTCCACCGAAAAGCCGTTGGCGACGAGGACATCGCAAAACAGCTTCCGGTTGAGATCGTTGTCCTCGACCACCAGAATCCGCTTCATTCTTCAGCCCCTGTGCTCATCGGTTCTCATCCGGTCTTGAACCGGGTACATCCGCCCCGATCTTAGAAGCCGAGAAAGGCGGTGACAAATTATTTACCGTGATCAACCCCCGCATTCGGGTGTTCAGGCCGATCCCCAGGCGTTGGCGCTGGCCGCGCTCGGCTGGATACTGGCGGACGAGGACCGCGCCATGCGCCTGCTTGCGCTGACCGGGCTGACGCCCGATGGCCTGCGCGCCGGGCTGACCGATTCGGCGGTGCTCGGTGCGGTGATGGATTATCTCGCCGCGCACGAACCCGATCTGGTCGCCGCCGCCGATGCGCTGGAGATCCCGCCCGAACGCCTTGTCCGGGCCGCGATGGAGTTGTCACGATGAGCCGCCCCCTGCTGATTTCCGACTGCGATGAAGTGCTGCTGCATATGATGGTGCATTTCCGCGACTGGCTGGAAGAAGCGCACGAGATCGCGTTCCATCTCGATGGCCGCGATTTCCACCATGCCATGCGCTATCGCGATGGCGGCCAGGTGGAAATCGCGCGGATGTGGGAACTGCTCGACGGATTCTTCGACACCGAAATGCATCGCCAGACACCGATTCCCGGCGCTCTGGAAGCGCTGGAGGCCTTGGCGGCCGATGCTGACGTGGTGATTTTGACCAATCTTTCCGATCACCGCCGCGAAGCGCGTGTGCGCCAGTTGGCCACGTTGGGTCTCGATATCCGCGTGTTCACCAATCAGGGACCGAAAGGCCCGGCACTGCGCGCGATCATCGAGGAATACCGCCCGAATCGCACCGTATTCATCGACGATCTGGCCCAGCATATCGAATCGGCGGCGGAAATCGTGCCGGATGTGGCGCGCCTGCATCTGATCGGAGAACCGCTGGTGGCGCCGCACCTGCCCTGCGCTTTCCAGCAGGGCCATGCCCATGCCCGGATCGACCGGTGGGATGAGGCCTTGCCATGGCTGCGCGAAAAATTGCATGGACCGGCGCTATGAGCATCGAAAGCAAACTCGCCGAACTCGGCATCGTCCTGCCCGAACCCGCCGCGCCGGTGGCGGCCTATGTCCCCGTGGTTGTCCATGGCGGCATGGCACACGTTTCGGGGCAATTGCCTTTCATCGACGGGCAACTCGTCACCGGCCGTCTGGGCGAGGATGTCGCGCTCGAACAGGGCGCGGCCGCCGCGCGGGCCTGCGGTCTGATGATCCTGGCGCAGCTCAAGGCGGCGCTCGGTTCGCTCGACCGGGTGGAACGGGTGGTGAAACTGGGCGCGTTCGTCAGCTCCACCGGCGATTTCACCGATCAGCCGAAAATCGCCAACGGCGCCTCGGAACTGATGGCGCAGGTGTTCGGCGATGCGGGGAAACACGCCCGCAGCGCGGTGGGGGTGCCGGTTCTCCCGCTGGGCGCGGCGGTCGAGGTGGACGCGATCGTTGCTGTTCGCGGCGATTGATCGCTGGCGGGCGCCGGCACCGTCTGCCGAAAAAGTCCGCTGGTTGACACAGCAGGGCTATGCCCATCGCGGCCTGCATGGCGATCGCGTACCCGAAAATTCGCCTACCGCCTTTGCCGGGGCGATTGCCCGGGGGCTGGGGGTAGAATGCGATGTCCAGCGCAGCGGCGATGGGCAGGCGGTGGTGTTCCACGATTGGGAACTGGACCGGTTGACCGATGCCAGCGGCGCCGTGAGTGAACGATCCGCCGCGCAACTGGGTGCGATCCGGCTCAAAGGCGGCGAAGACACGATCCCATCGCTCGCGGCGGTGCTACGGCAGGTGCGCGGACAGGTGCCGATCCTGATCGAAGTAAAATCGCGCCGGGACAAGCGGGTGTTCGCCCTGTGCCTTGCCGTGCGGCGTGCGTTGGAAGGCTATACCGGGCAGCATGCGGTGATGAGCTTCGATCCGCGCGTTTCGCGCTGGTTCGCCAGATATTCGCCGCACACCGTGCGCGGGCTGGTGGTGACGGAGGAAAACGCCCGCACACTGAGCGGGCGAGGCCGCCGTTATCTGGCGCTGTGGCATGCGCGGCCCGATTTCCTCGCCTATGACATTCGCGATCTGCCCAGCAGCTTCCCCGAAGCGCAGCGCAAGCGCGGGTTGCCGGTGCTGACCTGGACGGTGCGCAGCCCGGAACTGGCCGCGCGCGCCGCACAATACGCCGATGCGCCGATCGCGGAAGGGGGCGGTCTGGGGTGAGCGAGAGCGATCCTCTGGCGGCTCGGGTGTTCGCGGCGGTCGGGGCGATCGACGCCGCCAGCTGGGATGCGCTGGCGGGGCCGGGCAATCCGTTCATCAGCCATGCTTTCCTGACCGCGCTGGAAGATTCGGGCAGCGTCGGGCCGGGCACGGGCTGGACCCCGGTGCCCATCGGGATCGAAAGCCTGGACGGGCGCCTGCTGGCGGCGATGCCCGCCTATCTCAAGGGGCACAGCCAGGGCGAATATGTGTTCGATCATAGCTGGGCCGATGCCTGGCATCGCACCGGGCACGACTATTATCCCAAATTGCAGATCGCCGCGCCGTTCACCCCGGCCACGGGCCCGCGCCTGCTGCTGTCGGACGGCAGTCTCGCCCGGCCGCTGCTGCGCGCGGCGGAATCGCTCTGCCTGCAACAGGGCTTCTCCTCCGCCCACGCCACCTTCATCGAACCGGCGCAACTGCCGCTGTTCGAACAGGCGGGGTGGTTGCCGCGCAGCGATATCCAGTTTCACTGGACCAATCGCGGCTATGCCGGGTTCGACGATTTCCTCGACGATCTCGCCTCGCGTAAGCGTAAGGCGCTGCGCAAGGAACGTGCCGCCGCCCAGGCAGGGGTGACGATCCGCCAGTTGCAGGGCGATGCCATCGAACCGCGGCATTGGGATGCGTTCTGGGAATTCTATCAGGATACCGGCGCGCGCAAATGGGGCACGCCCTATCTGACGCGGGAAGCGTTCACGCTGCTGGGGGAACGCATGGCCGACCGGATTCTGCTGGTTCTGGCTTATGATGGCGCGGAACCGATTGCTGGCGCGCTCAATTTCATCGGCCCGGATGCGCTATACGGCCGCTATTGGGGCTGCACGCGCGACAAGCCGTTCCTGCATTTCGAACTGTGTTATTATCAGGCCATCGACGCGGCGATCAGGCTGGGTCTCGGCCGGGTGGAAGCGGGCGCGCAGGGCGGGCACAAGCTGGCCCGGGGTTACGAACCGGTGCGGACATGGTCCGCTCATTGGATCGCCAATGCCGGGTTCCGCCAGGCGGTGGCCGATTTCCTGGAGCGGGAACGCGAAGGAATCGCGCAGGACCAGCTTTACCTCGGCCAGCATACCCCGTTTCGCAAGGGATAGGCCGCTGCCGGGCAAGATCGGGCTCAGGCTGCGCGGCGTTGCGTGGCCAGCCAATGACGGGCGCGGCGCTGGGCTTCGGCGATTTCGCGCGGGCTCATCTCCTCGGCCAGATCGGCGCGGCACCAGGCTGCTTCTTCATGCCCGCGCGCGGCGGCGATGTTGAACCATTTGTGCGCTTCGATCAGATCGACTGGCGTGCCGTGGCTGCCGCTCGAAAAAGTCATGCCCAGATCGAAATATCCTGCCGCGTCGCCGCTTTCCGCCATGGCGAGGCTCGCCGCGATCAGCAGGTCGGGCCGTATCGTCCCCGCGGACGCGGCGGTGAAAGCGTGGTGTGCCATTGTCATCGATCAATCCCCCGAATGCGGCGAATTTTCCTTTTCGCCGCCGGGAAATATGCCTTGCGATGGTCAACAAACCGTTAAGCATAAAAAGGCTTGGCGCATGAGCGGGAAAAGGGTGCCTCGTTCGGCTGCGCTTAATCCGCGTGGGATAAAGCGGGTGGGTGAATGGTGCTTGTGCAGGATTTGGCGCATCCTTATAGGCGCCCTCGACCGAAAGGTCGCGCCACCGGGAACACCCGGGGCATGCAGGTCGGAAATGAGCATTGATGACGGGCGGAGGTCCTATGGCGACGGTTCTGAGTGACGATATCGATATTCTGGCCAAGGCGCGGCGTGCAATCGGTGGGGATTACACCCCCGGCGAAGATGAAGAATACATGTCCGAAGCGCAGCAGGATTATTTCCAGCGCCTGCTGCTGGAATGGAAGAAGCTGATTCTCTCGGCCTCGGCCGGTACATTGCAATCGCTTCAGGATGGGCCGCTGCGCGAACCCGATCTCAACGATCGCGCGTCGAGCGAAACCGACTGGGGCATCGAACTGCGCACGCGCGACCGGCAGCGCAAGCTGATCGCCAAGATCGATTCGGCGCTGCGCCGGATTGACGAGGGCGAATACGGCTATTGCGAAGTGACCGGCGACCCCATCGGCATCCGCCGTTTGGCCGCGCGCCCGATCGCGACGATGACTGTGGAAGCGCAGGAAGCGCACGAGCGCCGGGAAAAGGTTTCGCGCGACGATTGAACGATTTCGGGACGCTTTCGCAAAACCGCTCGGTCGAATGTTCGTTTGCTGTTATCTAGTCGTATCCGCTCACCGGCCCGCGTCAGTGGCGGACTATGCAACCCTTGATCGTTGACAGGACCGATGAGCAACGTCGACACCCGCCAAACGCCTCGCGACAGCCTTTTCCTTCTCGCTCTTCTGCAGCTTGAAGGCGAAGCGCAGCAACACCGGATCAAAGTCCGCAATCTCTCCGCCGGGGGCATGATGGCCGAAGGGCCGGTGCGTGTTCGCCGGGGGGCGCTGGTCAAAGTGGAATTGCGCAATGTCGGCTGGGTTCCGGGAACGGTGGCCTGGGTGCAGGACGACCGTTTCGGCATCGCTTTCGCCGAGGAAGTGGACCCCAAGCTGGTGCGCCAGCCGGTGGCGGGGCGGGGCGACGATCCGGAACCCGCCTATATCCGCGCGCATTCGCGGAGCGTCTTCAGCACATCCCCGGGCGCGCTTCGCAAAATTTGATCGGCAGCGCGCTTTGCCGCTGACCGGGCTGCGGCTTGCTGCTAGACCGTAGGCATGGCCTTGCGTCGCATCCATTTTTCCTTGGTTTTCGGGCTGGCATTGACCGTTTCGGCGTGCGGCTGGGTCGGCGATGACGGCACGCTGGACATGGTGCTGATCGGCACGCCGGAAGACATGTATGCCAAGGCTCTGCCGTTGCCCGATGCGGCGCAGGAACTGCGCAGCGCGACGGCGGGCGGGCTGGTCGGATTCGATGGGGCAGGGCAGGTCGCGCCCGCGCTGGCCGACCGCTGGATCGTGACCGACGACGGCAAAAGCTACATTTTCCGCATGCGCGAAGGAACGTGGCCCGATGGCGCCGAACTGACCGGGGAAAGCGTGCGCGATGCCTTGCGCCGGGCCCTGCGCGAACTGCGCGGGACCGCGCTGGGCCTCGATCTTGCGGGCATTTCCGAAGTGCGCGCGATGGCTGGGAGAGTGGTCGAAATCCGCCTGTCTTCCCCGATGCCCGATCTGCTGCAATTGCTGGCCCAGCCCGAACTCGGCCTGATTCGAGGGGGCAAGGGCAGCGGGCTTCTGCGGGTCGAACGCAAGGGCGATATCGCCCGGCTTATCCCGGTTCCGCCGGAACGGCGCGGATTGCCCGCCATCGAAGGGTGGCTGGACAATGTGCGCGAACTTGAAGTGCGGGCCTTTCCCGCCCGCAAGGCCATCGCCCTGTTCAACGATGGCGATGTCGACGTGGTGCTGGGCGGGCGGATCGAATATCTGCCCCTGGTCGATACCGGCCCGCTGTCGCGCGGCACGGTGCGGATGGACCGGGTGGCCGGGTTGTTCGGCCTGCGGGTCGTTTCGGACGAAGGGTTTCTCGCCGAACCGTCGCGGCGGGAAGCGCTGGCCATGGCGATCGACCGTGACAAGCTGATCGCTCCGTTCAATGTCAGCGGCTGGCAGGCGACCACGCGGATGGTCGCGCCGGGCACGCCGCGCGATCTGGGTATTGTCGGCGAACGCTGGACCACTATGTCCATGGACCAGCGGCAGGCCGAAGCGGCGCGGAGAGTGCGGGCGTGGCGGGCCGAAAATGGCGATCAGCCGGCGCGGCTGTCGATCGCCATTCCCGAGGGGCCGGGGGCGGATACGGTGTTCGAAAGCCTGCGCGCCGATCTTGCCGCCGCCGGGATCACTGCATGGCGGGTGCGGGCGCCCGCCAAGGCCGATCTGGTGCTGATCGATGAAGAAGCGCGCTATGCCGGGGCAAGCTGGTATCTCAACCAGTTCAATTGCAGGCTGAAAACGGGGCTGTGTTCGCCCGAGGCCGATGCACGCGTGGCGGAATCGCTTTCCGCGCCCGATGTCGGCAGCGTTTCGGCGCTGCTGGCCGAAGCGGAAGCCGAATTGATGGCGGCCAACGTCTATATTCCGTTCGGCGTGCCTTTGCGCTGGTCGCTGGTGCGTGGGAACGTGGAAGGGTTCGAACCGAATATCTGGGGAGTCCATCCCTTGTCGGCGCTGGCGCTCGTTCCCAGATAAGCGCGAAGGAGATCGCGATGCGGCAACCCGAAGCTGTCAGTGCTGTTCGTCCCACGCGCATGGCGGGTGCCGGGCTTCCGCTCGGCAGCCATCCCGATGCCGTTCGCCAGCGGCTGGAAGCGATGGAAAAAGTGATGGAGCGCAGCTTCGTCGTGCCCGGTCTCAACCGCCCGGTGGGACTGGACGCGATTATCGGGCTGGTTCCGGTGGCGGGCGATGTCATTGCCGCGGCGATGGGCGCCTATATCGTGTGGGAAGCGCGCAATCTCGGCATGTCGAAATGGCAGCTATGGCGCATGGCGGGCAATGTCGCGGTGGATACCGCGCTGGGCGCCATTCCGGTGGCGGGCGATGTGTTCGACTTCCTGTTTCGCTCCAATTCGCGCAATCTGCGGATCGTCCGGAAACATCTCGACAAGCACCACCCGGCGAGCAAGATCATCGACGGCTGAACCGTGGCATGCCGGATAGGTGCCGGGGTCAGGCTTCCAGTTCGACATCCCAGTACAACCAGTCGCGCCAGGTTTCGTGCAGATAATTGGGCGGAAACGCGCGGCCGCGCTCCTGCAAGTGCCAGCTTGTCGGGCGGATCGGCAGAGTCAGCAGCGGCATGTTGGCCTGTTCGGGCGTCCGTCCGCCCTTGCGCAGATTGCAGGGGGCACAGGCCGTGGCGACGTTTTCCCATGTCGTGCGCCCGCCCAGGCGGCGCGGGATCACATGGTCGAAAGTCAGATGCTTGGGCGTGCCGCAATACTGGCAGGAAAACTTGTCGCGCAGGAAGACATTGAAACGGGTAAAAGCGGGAAATTCGCTGGGTTTGACAAATTGCCGCAGCGCGATCACCGACGGGATCTTCATGTCGAGGGAGGGGGAATGGACCTCGCGCTCATAATTGGCGACAATGTCCACGCGTTCGAGAAACACCGCTTTCACCGCCGTCTGCCACGGCCACAGGCTGAGGGGGTAGTAGGACAGCGGCGTATAGTCGGCATTGAGCACGAGCGCGGGGCAATGGGCCGGATCGCGCAGGGGATCGTCATCCGCGCTGCGGAAGTGGGCAACCCGCTCGATCAGTTCGGCCTTGAACATAGGATGTCCTCCCCGATGCCGTCGAAGGGAGCATTTGCAGCAAAAGGCGTCAAGTCTGTGACACACCGCCAATCCACAGACTATTTTACCGGATAAGCGGATGATCCGCACGCGTTTTGCTCCCAGCCCCAACGGGCCGCTCCATCTCGGCCATGCTTATGCGGCGATTGTCGCGCACGATCTGGCGCGGGCGGGCGGCGGTGCGTTCCTGCTGCGGATCGAAGATATCGACGGGGTCCGCTCCCGCCCCGAACTGGCCGATGCCTTCCGCGCCGATTTGCGCTGGCTGGGGCTGGATTGGGATGAAGACATCACCCAGTCGCACCGCCTGGTCGCCTATGCCGCGGCGGGCGATCGGCTCAGGGCCATGGGCCTGCTCTATCCCTGCCGCTGTACCCGGGCGGAAATCGCCGCTGCGGCCACGGCGATGGGGCCGGATGGGCCGGTCTATCCCGGCACCTGCCGCCGCAATCCGCCCGATTCCGCTACGGAGGACATCGCCTGGCGGCTGGATATGGCCCGGGCGATGGCGCTGGCTGGGCCTCTGACATGGGATGATGCGCGCGCAGGTATGCAGATGGCCCGGCCCGATCTGTTCGGCGATGTGGTGATCCTGCGCAAGGAAGCGCCCGCCAGCTATCATCTGGCGGCAACGCTGGACGACGCGGCGGACGGGATCGCGCTGGTGACGCGGGGCATGGACCTGTTCGCCGCCACGCATATCCACCGCCTGTTGCAGGCCCTGCTCGATCTGCCGGTGCCGCGCTGGCACCATCACCCGCTGCTGGTGGAGGAAGACGGCCGCAAGCTGGCCAAGCGGCGCGGCTCGCCCTCGCTGGCGGACAGACGGCGGGCGGGGGAGGATGGCCTTGCCCTGGCGGAGGCCTTGCGCGGGCATGACTTCCCCGCTGGTATTTCGCTCAGCGAAAGCGTAAGTTCTGTGTCATGAACTATATCCTCATTCCGCTGCTGATCGTCCTGCTGATCATGGTCGTGGTGTCGCTGGTGCGCGGTGTCGTGGCTTTCCTGCAAAGCGCCCGGGAAGAGGTCGACCGCGATCCGAACAGCACGGAAGCTTCGCCGATGCAGTTGCGGCAAAACCAGATGATGTTCGCCCGCGTGAAGTATCAGGCGCTGGCGATTGTCGTTGTGGCGCTGATCCTCGCCATCGCGCGCTGATTTCCGTGGTCAAGCTCAACAAGATCTACACCCGCACGGGTGATGCGGGCACGACCGGTCTGGTCGACGGTTCGCGCGTGGCGAAGCATGCCGCGCGGATGGAAGCGATCGGCACCGTGGATGAAGCGAACAGCGCCATCGGCCTTGCCGTCTGCGCGCTGGGCGCAGATGGCCACGCCGCGACGCTGACCCGCATCCAGAACGATCTGTTCGATCTGGGTGCCGATATCGCCACGCCGGGGGAGGACTTCACCCCATCGGAAATGGTGCTGCGCATCGTGCCGGGACAGGTGGCCTGGCTCGAACAGGCGATCGACGCGGCAAACGCGGATCTGGAACCGCTGCGCAGTTTCATTCTGCCCGGCGGCAGCGAAGCGGCGGCGCGTATCCATCTCGCCCGCGCCGTGGCGCGGCGGGCGGAACGCTGCATGACGGCACTGGCGGCGCAGGAGCCGGTCAATCCGGCGGCGCTGGCCTACGTCAATCGCCTGTCGGACTATCTCTTCGTCCTTTCGCGCGCGATCAACGCCGCGGCCACGGGCGATGTGCTGTGGGTGCCGGGCGCGAACCGCTGACCGGCTCGGGGCGCTCCCGGGCGCACGCCATCATCCTCTAGCCAACCCCTGCCATGCCCGCTAGGCACGCATAGGACTGCGTTTGCGAGGGATGAGACGGATGAAGACAATCGGGGTGATCGGTGCGGGGCTGATGGGCACGGGCATTGCCCAGACATGCGCCCAGGCCGGGCTGGATGTGGTGCTGTGCGATGTCGATATCGCCATTGCCGAAAAGGCGAAGGCGAACATCGCCAAGCAGCTTGCCCGCCAGGTGGACAAGGAAAAGATCACCGCCGCCGATGCCGACGCGGCGCTGGCGCGGATCACCCCCAGCGCGGACTATGCGCCGATGGCCGCTGCCGACATGATTATCGAAGCGGCGACCGAGCGGGAGGATATCAAGCGCAAGATTTTCGCCGCCGTGGGTGAAGTGCTGGGCGAAGGGGCGATTCTCGCCAGCAACACCAGCTCGATCCCGATCACCCGCATGGCCGCCGCCAGCCCGGACCCGGCGCGGTTCATCGGGGTGCACTTCTTCAACCCGGTGCCGGTGATGCAACTGGTGGAAATCATTCCCGGCCTCGCCACCGCGCCCGCAACGCTCGACAAAGTGCGGGCATTCGCGCAGGCCATCGGCAAGACGGTGGTCCAGTCGCAGGATGAACCCGGCTTCATCGTCAACCGCATTCTCGTGCCGATGCTGAACGAAGCGGCATTTGTGCTGGGCACCGGCACGGCGGGCGTCGCCGATATCGACAAGGGGTGCAAGCTCGGCCTCAGCCATCCGATGGGGCCGCTGGAACTGGCCGATTTCATCGGGCTCGATACCTGCCTCGAAATCGTCAAGGTCCTGCAGGACAGCACTGGCGATCCGAAGTATCGCCCGGCGCCGATCCTGCGCAAATATGTCGAAGCGGGCTGGCTCGGCCGCAAGAGCGGGCGCGGCTTCTATGATTATTCGGGGAGCGAACCCGTCCCCACGATGTGAGGAACGGCGGAGGCGTGGGTGCCGGGGTCAGATATCGCCGGCCCCGGCCTCGCGCTTGAGATCATACAGCAGGTCGAGCGCCTCGCGCGGGGATAGCGCGTCGATATCGAGATCCTGCAGCTTTTCCCGCAAAGTGTCGCTCTGTTCGGCTTGTGCCTGCGCGGCAGCGGCGAACAGCGGCAATTCGCCCAGTCCCGCAGCCAGCCCGCCGGTTTCCGCGCGCCCCTTTTCCAGCCGGTCGAGCACGGTCTTGGCGCGGGCGATCACCGGGGCGGGGATGCCCGCCAGCCGCGCCACGGCGAGGCCGTAGGAGCGGTCTGCCGGGCCTTCTGCCAACTCGTGCAGCAGCACCAGATCGCCTTTCCATTCGCGCGCACGGACATGGTGGAGCGAAAGCGCGTCGCAGCTTTCGGCCAGCCGCGCGAGTTCGTGGTAATGCGTGGCGAAGAGACAGCGGCAGCGCGTCGTTTCGTGCACCGCTTCCACCACCGCCCAGGCGAGCGCCAGCCCGTCATACGTGGAGGTGCCACGCCCCACTTCATCGAGGATGACGAAGCTGCGTTCGGTCGCCTGCGCCAGAATGGCCGCCGTTTCGACCATTTCGACCATGAAGGTGGAACGCCCGCGTGCGAGGTTGTCCGACGCGCCGACCCGGCTGAACAGCCGGTCGACCAGACCGATAGTGGCGCGGGTGGCGGGGACGTAGCTGCCAGCCTGCGCCAGCAGCACGATCAATGCGTTCTGGCGCAGGAACGTCGATTTACCGCCCATGTTCGGGCCGCCGATCAGCCACAGCCGATCCTGCGGGGCGAGCACGCAATCGTTGGCGACGAAGCGCTCGCCGCTGATCGTCAAGGCATCTTCCACCACCGGATGGCGGCCGCCTTCGATGGCAAGGCTGCGCTCTTCCACGATATCCGGGCGGCACCAGCCGCCCTCCGCCGCGCGTTCGGCCAGTCCGGCGGCGACATCGATCCGGGCGAGAGCTTCGGCGGTGGCGGCGATGGCGTGGCGATCCTCCACTGCACGGGCGATCAACTGTTCGAAATGCGCTTCCTCCAGCGCCAGCGCACGGCCGCCCGCTTCGGCGATCCGGGTCGCTTCCTCATGCAGCACCAGCGAATTGAACCGCACCGCCCCCGCCATGGTCTGCCGGTGGGTGAAGCCGCTGTCGGGCGCCATCAGCGCATCGGCATGCTTGGCGGGCACTTCGATGAAGTAGCCGAGCACGCCGTTATGCTTGATTTTCAGCGCGGCAATGCCGGTTTCGTCGCGATATTTGGCTTCCAGCGCGGCAATCGCCCGGCGCGAATTGCCTGAGGCGCGGCGCAGCTCGTCGAGCGAGGCATCGTATCCTTCGGCGATGAAACCGCCCTGATTGCGTTCCGTCGGCGGGGCGGGGACCAGCGCCTGCGCATAGAGATCGACCAGGGCCCCATGGCCGCCCAGAGCAGGCAGTAGCGCGGCCGCCAGCGCGGGCAGGCCTTCGCGCCCGTCGAGATGATCGCGGATACGCCTGGCTTCGGCAAGGCCATCGCGGATCTGGCCCAGATCGCGGGGGCTGCCGCGCCCGGCGACCACACGGCCCAGCGCCCGGCCGACATCGGGCAGCGCGCGCAATACGGCGCGCAGATCGCCGCGCAGCAGCGGATCGTCATGCAGCCACTGGACCATGCCCAGCCGTTCCTCGATCGCACGGGCATCGGTGAGCGGGGAGGCAAGATCGTCCGCCAGCAGGCGCGCGCCCGCGCCGGTCACGCAGCGGTCCACCGCCGCGATCAGGCTGCCCTTGCGCCCACCCTGCTGCGCTTCGAGGATTTCGAGGCTGCCGCGCGTCGCTTCGTCCATCGCCAGCCGCGCGTCGCCCGCGCGCACCACGGGGGGCAGCAGCAGCGGCAGCTTGCCGCAGCCGACATGATCGAGATAGGCGATCAGCCCGCCCGCCGCCGCCAGCATCGCCCGCGAAAACTGGCCGAACCCATCCAGCGTGGCAACGCCGTGGATCGCTTTCAGCCGGGCATCGCCTTCGTCGCTGGCAAAATGGCTGCGGGGGCGGGGAATGATCCCGTCGGGCGCCTGTTCCCAGCCATCCGGGCCGACCAGTTCGCTCGCGCCCAGCCGGGCGAGCGCGGCGCCCCTGCGTTCGGGCGGGCATTCTTCCAGTTCCATCCGCCCGGTGGAGATGTCGCAGGCGGCGATTCCGATCATTCCGCGCACTTCGCACGTTGCGGCGAGGACATTGGCCCGGCGCGGTTCGAGCAGCGCTTCTTCCGTCAGCGTCCCGGCGGTGACGAAGCGCACGATATCGCGCGCCACCAGCGCTTTCGATCCGCCGCGTTTCTTCGCTTCCTCGGGCGTTTCGATCTGTTCGGCGATGGCCACGCGGCATCCGCCCTTTATCAGCCGGGCAAGGTAGTTTTCCGCCGCATGCACCGGCACCCCGCACATCGGGATCGGCTTGCCATCGTGTTCGCCCCGGCTGGTCAGCGCGATATCGAGGATTTGCGCAGCCAGTTTGGCATCGTCGAAGAACAGTTCGAAGAAGTCGCCCATCCGGTAGAACAGCAGGCAATCGCCCGCCCGTTCCTTCAGAACGAGGTATTGCGCCATCATCGGGGAAGCGGTTGCGGCCATGATTATGCGGTAGCGGGCCACGATGCGATTCGGGAAGCGCCCGAACGCAGCTTTCCCCTATCGCTTTTGCTCTTCACCGGTTATCGCGACTGTAACGAAAAGGAGACTGCCCTTGTCCGGTGACGGGAACAAAGTGAGTTTTTCTGAGCGCGAGGCGCTTTTCTACCACGAAACCATCCGCCCCGGTAAGATCGAGATCGTGGCGTCGAAGCCGATGGCCACCCAGCGCGATCTGAGCCTGGCCTATTCGCCGGGCGTCGCCGCACCGGTGGAAGCGATCGCCCGCGATCCGGCACTGGCCGCCAAGTACACCGCGCGCAGCAATCTCGTGGCGGTGATTTCCAACGGTACGGCTATTCTCGGCCTCGGCAATCTGGGCGCGCTGGCGTCGAAGCCGGTGATGGAAGGCAAGGCAGTCCTGTTCAAGCGTTTCGCCGATGTCGATTCCATCGATATCGAGCTGGATTCCACCGATCCGCAGGCGCTGATCGAAGCGATCGCGATGATGGAGCCGAGCTTCGGTGGCATCAACCTTGAAGATATCAAGGCGCCCGAATGCTTCATTATCGAGCAGGCCCTGCGTGATCGGATGAACATCCCCGTCATGCATGACGATCAACACGGCACCGCCATCATTGCCGCCGCCGGCCTGATCAACGCCTGCTACCTGACGGGCCGCAAGTTCGAGGATGTGAAAGTCGTGGTCAACGGCGCGGGCGCTTCGGCGCTCGCCTGCACCGCGCTGATCAAGTCGATGGGCGTGCGCCACGAGAACGTCACCGTCTGCGACACCAAGGGCGTGATCTATCGCGGGCGTGAGAATGTCGACCAGTTCAAATCGGCCCACGCGATCGAAACCGATGTCCGCACGCTGGCCGAAGCGCTGAAAGGCGCCGATATCTTCCTCGGCCTCTCCGCGAAAGGCGCGGTGACGCAGGAGATGGTCAAGACCATGGCCCCCAGGCCGATCATTTTCGCCATGGCCAATCCCGATCCGGAAATCACCCCGCCCGAAGCGCGGGAAGTGCGCCCCGATGCTATCGTCGCCACCGGCCGTTCGGACTATCCGAACCAGGTGAACAACGTGCTGGGTTTCCCGTTCATTTTCCGCGGTGCGCTGGATGTGCAGGCGACCGCGATCAACGAGGAAATGAAGATCGCCGCCGCCGAAGCGATTGCCGCGCTGGCGCGCGAACGCGTGCCGGAAGAAGTGGCCGCCGCTTATGGCCGGAACCACCAGTTTGGCGTGGAATACATCATTCCCGCGCCGTTCGATCCGCGTCTGATCGAACGGGTTTCTTCCGCCGTGGCCAAGGCGGCGATGGATTCGGGCGTGGCGCAGAGCCCAATCGAGGATTTCGACGCCTATCGCCAGACCCTCAAGGAACGGCTCAACCCGACGACGAGCGTGCTGACCCAGGTGTTCGAGGAACTGAAACGCAATCCGAAGCGGGTGGTCTTCGCCGAAGCGGAGGAGGAAATCGTCCTGCGCGCGGCGATCCAGTTCCGTGATTTCGGCTATGGCACGCCGGTGCTGGTCGGCCGCACGCAGGCCGTGCTCGACAAACTGGCCGAACTGGGCGTGGACGATCCGCAGAGCTACGAGATCGAGAATTCCGCCCATTCGATCCACGTGCCGGAAATGGTCGATTATCTCTACAAACGGCTACAGCGCCGGGGCTATCGCGAGCGTGACGTGCGTCGCACGGTCAATCAGGATCGCAACGTCTTCGGCGCTCTGCTGGTCGCGCTGGGCCATGCGGATGCGCTGATCACGGGGCTGACGCGCCCCTTCGCCCAGACCATGCGCGAAGTGCAGCTGGTGCTCGATCACAAGCCGGGCCAGGTGCCGTTCGGCATCCATCTGATGATCGGCAAGGACTACACCGTATTCCTCGCCGATACGACGATCAACGAACGCCCGACGGCAGAGGAACTGGCGCATATCGCCAAGGAAACCGCCGCTGTGGCCCGCCGGCTGGGCCACGAACCGCGTGTGGCCTTTCTCAGCTTCTCCACTTTCGGCAATCCTTCGGGCAAATGGCTGGAGCCGATCCGCGATGCGGTGGCGATTCTCGATGCCGAAAATCCGGGCTTCGAATACGAAGGCGAAATGGCCCCCGATGCCGCGCTCAACCCGCGCGTCATGGCGAACTATCCGTTCAGCCGCCTGTCGCAGCGGGCCAATGTGCTGATCATGCCGGGCCTGCAATCGGCCAACGTTTCGGCCAAGCTGCTGCGCGAACTGGGCGGCAACGCCACCATCGGCCCGATGCTGATCGGCATGGAAAAGCCGGTGCAGATCGTTCCGATGACCTCCATCGCGCCCGATATCCTGCAATTGGCCGTGCTGGCCGCTGCCGGGGTGGTGGGCTGACCGACGAGGGGGCGTGCACAGGATTGAACCTGCTCGCCCCCTTTCATCCACCTTCGTCATGCTGAACTTGGTTCAGCATCCATTTCTCCCCACACACGGTTTTCCGATCCGGAGAGATGGACCCTGAAACGAGTTCAGGGTGACGGCTGGATAAGTGGATGCCTCTTAGCTGGCGCGGGTCTGCCCGCCGTCGACCATCAGCGTCTGCCCGGTGATGTAGCTGGCGGCATCGCTCGCCAGGAACACGGCGGCGGCGCCGATATCGGCTTCGGGATCGCCGATCCGCTTCAGCGGAACCTGCGCCAGACTGGCGGCATATTGCTCCGGCGCGGCCTTCGACCAGGCTTCGACGCCCGGGGTCATCGCATAGGGGCAGATCACGTTCACGCGGATACCGTCCTTGCCCCATTCGTTGGTGGCGACTTTGGACAGCGCGCGGATCGCTTCCTTGGCGGCGGCATAGCTGGCCTGCGTGACCATGCCTGAAAGGCCGGAACCGCTACCGAAATTGATGATCGAGCCTTTGGTTTCCTTGAGATGCGGATAGGCTGCCTGCATCAGGTGATAAGTCGGCCAGAACCCGGTGTCGAAAGCGACATTCGCTTCCTCGCGGGTCTGCTGGGCGAACATTTTCTGTGCTGACGCCTGCGCCGCGTTGACCAGCGTATCGAGCTTGCCGAATTCGGCCACGGCTTTTTCCACGATCAGGTGGAGCCGGTCATGCTGCGACAGGTCCATCGCCATGAAGGCGACTTTGCCATACTGGCCCAGTTCGGCGGCGGTTTCCTTGCCCAGTTCCTCTTCGCGGTCGACGATCAGCACACTGGCCCCGGCCTTGACGAAAGCCGTGGCGATGCCCTTGGCGATCCCGCGCGCGCCGCCGGTGACGATGGCGACTTTTCCATTCAGATCCATTGGTGTCCTCTCCAGAAAGGAAGCGGGGCGCCGCTCAGGTGAGCGATGCGCCGCCGTTGACCGTAAGCGTGCTGCCGGTGGCGAAGCTGCCGTCCGAACCGGCGAGGAAAGCCACCGCGCCCGCCACTTCTTCCGGCTGCGCCAGGCGGCGCAGGAGGCTGTCGTCGGCGACGGCCTGCTTCACTTCTTCGGGCAGGCCGATGTAGATCGGGGTTTCGGTCGCGCCCGGGTGCACCGCGTTGACGCGGATGCCGCGCGGAGCGAGTTCGCGCGCCATGGCGCGGGTCATGCCGAGAATGCCCGCCTTGGCGGTGCAATAGGGCACCGGCCCGTTGCCCTTTTCGGCGGCGGTGGATGCGATGTTGACGATCGAACCGCCGTTGCCGCCTTCCGCCATCAGGCGCACCGCCGCGCGGCTGCACCGGAATGCGCCGTTCAGCGTGATGTCGAGCACGCGCAGCCAGCCTGCATCCTCGCAATGGATCGTCTGGTCGGCGAACACCTGCTTGCCTTCGGCCTGTTCGGCCTGCGCGGCATAGTATTTGTCCATCCCGTCGCCCGGGGCGGAGCCGACCCCGGCGTTGTTCACCAGCACATCCAGCCCGCCGAACGCGGCCTGGATTTCGGCAAAGGCCCTGTCGACCGAGGCGCTGTCGGTGACATCGCAGGCGAGGGCGATGTGCGGCGCGGGCAGCACGGTGGCCGCCCCTTCCGCGTTGATGTCGAGCACGGCCACCCGTGCGCCTTCTTCCGCCAGGCGGCGGGCGATGGCGGCGCCGATGCCCTGGGCGCCGCCGGTGACGGCTGCGCGCAATCCTTCGAGACGTTTCATGGGCTCGCTCCTCAATCTTCCACTTCGGGACGCCACGGCACGCCGTTGATATGGCCGCCGCCGTCAACGAACAGCGTGTTGCCGGTGTAGTATCCGCTGCCTTCGCTGGCGAGGAACACGGCCACCGGGCCGATGTCGCGCTCGGCATTGCCGAAGCGGCCCACGGGCACGTTCTTGAGGATGTTTTCCGCCATCACCGGGTTGGCCGCGAAGTATTCCTCCGCCAGCGGGCTGGTAGCCGAAGGACAGATGGTGTTGCAGGTGATGCCATGCACGCCCCATTCGACCGCGGCGGTGCGGGTCAGCGCGCGGACCGCTTCCTTGCTGGAATTGTAGGCCACGGTGAACATGTGCGCATTGACGCCGTTCAGCGAACCGAGATTGATGATACGGCCGAACTTCTGCGCTTTCATCGTCGGGAATGCGGCCTGCATCGCCCAGAACGCGGAGTAGAAGTTCAGCTTGAAATAGAGGTCCATATCCTTGTCGGTATGGTTTTCCAGCCGCTTGGCGACGCTGCTGCCCGCGTTGTTGACCAACACTTCCAGCTTGCCGAAGCGTTCGATGGTGGCGTTCACCAGTGCATCGACCTGTTCGCGTTTGGTCACGTCGGTCTGGATGAACGTGGCATCCACCCCGTGCGTATCGCGCAGGTAGGCGGCTTCTTCCTCGCCCTGTTCCGCGCTGCGCTGGGCGATCACGACATTGGCGCCAGCCGCCGCGAGAGCCCGGGCGATGCCCTGGCCAACGCCTTGTCCGCCGCCGGTGACGAGCGCCGCGCGCCCTTCGAGAATCTTGCTCATTTCAAGCACCTCTTTGATTTGAATGAATATTACTTGTAATTCGGATAATCGGTGTAACCGCGATTGTCGTCGCCTTCGCCGGTGTAGAACCCCTTGCGATCCGCCTTTGCGAGCGGCGCGCCGTCGCGGAAGCGGTCGACCAGATCGGGATTGCCGACGAACAGGTAACCGAACGACACCGCATCGGCCTTGCCTTCGGCCAGCACCGCCTTCGCTTTGTCCAGCGTGAGCCCGTTGTTCTCGATCACCGGCCCGGACCAGTTGGCGCGGACCAGTTCGAGCGAATCGAACCCTTCGTTCGGGATATGGATCAGGTGGACATAGGCCAGGCCCAGCCCATCGACCGCCTTGAGCAGCGCGGCATAGGTTTCCGCCGGGTCGGCATCGGCCATGCCGTTGAGTCCGATGCCGGGGCAGATGCGGAAGCCGACCCGGCCCGGACCGATGGCATCGGCCATGGCTTTCAGCGTTTCGACCGCGAAGCGAACGCGGTTTTCAGCCGAGCCGCCATACCGGTCGGTGCGCTGGTTGCTGTTGGAGGACAGGAACTGCATCGGAAGGTAACCGCTGGCGCAATGCAGTTCGACCCCGTCGATCCCGGCGCGGCGCGCGTTTTCGGCGGCTTGCACATATTCGGCGATCACGCCGGGAATTTCATCGGTTTCCAGCGCGCGCGGCATGGCGGTGGCTTCGGGAACGCCGGTCGGGCCGGGAATCGGATCTGGGCAGGGGATGGCCGAAGGCGCCACGGTCTCAGCATCGGCATCCTTGTTGGCCTGCACGGCGGCGCGGCCGACATGCATGATCTGCAGCACGATCTTGCCGCCTTCGCCGTGGACGGCATCGGCCACCGCGCGCCAGCCTTCGACCTGCTCCTCGCTATGGATGCCGGGGGTGCGCCAATAGCCTTTGCCCGCGCGTGAAGGTTGGGTGCCTTCGGTGACGATCAGACCCGCGCCGGCGCGCTGGCGGTAATATTCCGCCATGATCGGCGTGGGCACGTCGCCCGGCCCGGCGCGGTCGCGCGTCATCGGGGCCATGATGATGCGGTTGGCAAGCTGGAGATCGCCCAGCGTGACGGGGGAAAAGATATCGCTCATGCAAAGGGGTTCCGGCAGGTTCGGGCGGGGCTGGGTGGCAGGGACAGGCGCCGCCAGACGCCTGCCCCTCGTAACGGTTCAGGTGCGGACGCGCGGCTTGGGCAACGGATGGCCGCGGCGCATCGTCTCGATGAACTTTTCGAGCGGAGCGGGCTCCGCCACCGGGCTGTCGTTGCCGGTCCCCGCCTTGTCGCGTTCCCAGTATTCCTTCCAGCTCGGAAACAGGTCGTGGAAACTGCCGTGATAGGGCTGCGCGCCCGGCCAGCGCATCTTGCGGTCGCCGATCGGCGGCTTGTTGAGATCGGTCGCGTACCAGTAGAGCGGCAGGCGGCGGCGGAAGTACCAGCGGCCGTCGATCCGTTCGTATTTGTCGAAGTACATCATCTGCATGATGACCCATTCGGGGCCGGTTTCATGCTCGTTCTTCGAATAGACGATGCCCTGCGCATGGTCGGGGTCGTCGAAATCGATGATATGTCCGCCGATGTGGTGCGAAGTGCCGTCGAACTGCATCGAGTGGGTTTCCTCGAACCAGTCGCGCAGGTCCTTGCGCCCGCTCTTGCCGCCGCCCACGCGAACATCCTCGGGGAACAGGTTCACCCAGGCATCGGAATCGCGCATGTCGAGCGCGAGCGAGTATTTCGCGGCAAGCTGCCGGATCGCGTCCAGCGATTCCAGCCGGTCGATCCGCCGTAACAGGTCTTCGTTCGCGCTCATCAATCCCTCTCCATGTGTGAAAGCGGCGGGCGGTTGTGCATCAACCGTCCGCAAACGTGTACTGCCGCCAATTTTCCTTGGCGCGGGGTCGCTTTGAATGGCAGGATAGCTCAAAGACCATGGCAATCGAGATCACACGGTGAAGCACCTGTCCATCCCTGCGCCGCGCCAGGCCTCCATCCCGGTGGCGCGTGAACTGCTGGGTTATGTCGTGGCGGCGGGCGGCGATGCGGAAGCGCTGGTGCGGCGCGCGGGCCTCTCGCATCCGGCGCGGGCCTTGCTCGATCCGCGCTGGACCGGGCAACTGTCGCGGCTGGAATTTTCCGCGCTCTATGCCGAAGCCGCCTGGGCGCTCGATGGCTATGCCGCGCGGCAGGAAGGGCGCGAGCCGCTGACCAAGCAGGAATTCGACCTGTTCTGCCAGTGCCTCATCAGCTGCCGCACCCTGCGCGACGTGATCGCCCGCGCCACCGCGTTCCAGACCATGCTGATCCCGCGCATGGGCCGGCTGGAACTGGCGGAAAAGGGGGATGTCGCCGAATTCCACATGGCCACGTTCCGCACCCGGCGCAATGTCAGCGCCTACGTTTCCGATCTCACCGGCCTTTCCACCCACCACCGGTTGTTCGGCTGGCTGATCGGGGAGGATATCCGCATCCTTTCCGTCGGCTTCCGCTATCCCCAACTCGTCAGCCGTGCATGCGCCTCCGTGCTGATGCTGCATCCGGTGATCCACAACGCGGCGGAGAATTTCCTGCGCTTTCCCGCGCATTATCTCGAACTGCCGGTGATCCGCACCCCGGCGGAGCTTGAACGGCTGCTCGAACGCTTCCCCTTCGATCTGGAGGAGATCATCTCGAAAGAGGCGCTGCTATCGGAAAAGGTCCGGGTGGTGCTCCATTCCGCGCTGGCCCGCGGGGAACCGTTGCCCACCGGGCAAGCCATCGCGCGCCAGTTCCATCTCAGCCCGGCCACGCTCAAGCGGCGGCTGGCGGAAGAAGGGTTCACGCTTGGCGCGCTCAAGAACGCTTGCCGGGTCGATCTGGCCCGGGCGCTGCTGGGCGATGGCGGGCTGGCCATCGGCGATGTGGCGCAGCGCGTGGGTTTCAGCGATTCGACCACGTTCAGCCGGGCGTTCCGGCAGTGGACGGGCCATGCCCCCGGGGCGTGGCGAATGCGGGAAGAGGCACCCATGCAGCCGCTGCCTCTGGCGGATGCCGCGCCCGGCTGACAGGGGCGGGGTATGCCTACCCGTGCAGGTTTGCCCACACACTGTGCAGCACGTGAATCCGGTTGCGCCGCCACGCAAAGCGCGGGACAAGCGCGCCGGTAAAAGCGCTGGGCGGAATCGGCCGGGCGATACAATGGGTGAGGATCGTAAATGGGCGCAGGCCACAGCAAAGGCGCGGCAATCGCGCGGTGCAATCCGCCGGGTATGGCCTTTCCCGGCATGAGCCAGGCGGTGCGCTGTGGCGACAGGATCGTGGTTTCGGGGCAAGTCGCGCTGAAGGACGGGCAGGTCGCCGGCATTGGCGATGCGCAGGAACAGGCGCGGCAATGCTTCGCCAATATCGAGGCCGCATTGCAGGCCGCCGGGGCCGATCTGGCCGATATCGTCCTCGTGCGCTGCTATCTGACCGACAAGGCGGCCTATGGCGGTTATGCGGCGGTCAAGAACGCGCTGTTCGCCGAGAACCCGCCCGCTTCCACCGCCGTGATCGTGGCCGAATTGCTGCTGCCCGATCTGCTGATGGAAGTGGAAGCGGAAGCATTCGCCCCCCGGCCGGGGCAGGAGACGGCATGATGGCCGACAGCGATTTCCAGCTTTCCGAAAGCCAGCGGGCCTTTCTCGATACCGCTCTGACCAGCGGATACAGCAAGTGGTGCAACCCGGTGCTGGAAGCGGTGCGGCGCAGCCATGCGGTGATGCGCTTCCGCCCGCGCGCGGAAATGCTCACCCCGTGGGGCACGCTCAACGGTTCGGTGATGAACAGCCTGGTGGAACTGCCCTCGTTCGTCGCGCTGGTGACGGAACTGGCCGAAGGCGAACTGCCGGTGACGAGCGACATCTTCATCCAGCATGTCCGGCCGATGCCGGGCGATGCGGACTATGTGCTGGAAGGGCGCGTGCTGCGCCGCGGGCGGACGATGGCGTGGACCGATGTCGTCGCACGGGTGGACGGCAAGGAGGTTTCCTTCGCCCGGATCACCAAAAGCATCGTGGCGCGCTAGGGCATTGGGGGGAACATGGCGGAACCGATCAATCATCGCCTGCGGCTGGCCGGGCATTTGGGGCTGCGCAGCCCCGATGGCCCCTTGTTCGCGCACAGTGCCCGCTCGCCCGCGGCCAGGGATCAGCTCGATTTTCTGGCGGAGCAGGGCTTTGCCGGGGTGTTCGACGTGTTCTTCAAGCTCCGGCCGGAGGAGGAGCAGGCGGCACTGGGCGCGCGGATGGCGGAACTCGGGCTTGCCATGGGGACGTTCAACAACGATCTCGCCCACTGGGATCAACCCTTGTGGAGCAGGCGTGACGCTACGGCGCAGGCGCTGATCCGCGCCAGTGTCGAAACCAGCATCGCGGCGGCGGCGCGGGCCGGGGGCGGGGCCGCCGTATGCGTGACGGGAAGCGATCCCGCACGCTCGAAAGCCAGCCAGCTCGATGCGATGATCGCCAATCTGCGCGCCATGGCGCCGCTGGTGGAAGACGCGGGGCTGACGCTGCTGATCGAACCGGTCGCGCCCGACTGGATTCCCGGCCTGCTGGTCGACAGCCTGCCCACCGGCGTCGCCATCGTGGAGGCGGTGGGCAGCCCCGCAGTGCGCTTGCTCGCCGATACCGGCCATCTCGCGATGATGGGCGAAGACGTGGCGGATGCGCTCGCCGCGCATTGGGATGTGATCGGCGGAATCCAGATCGCCGATGTACCGGGCCGGGTGGAACCGGGGGCGGGCACGCTCGACTGGCTGGCGATTTTCGGCGCGATTGCGGATCGCGGCTATGCCGGGCTGGTGGAAGTCGAATTGCTGACCGCGCAGGACAGCGTGGCGGGGGAAGCCCATCTCCTCGCCAACCTGCGGCGGATCGATACGGATTGGAAGGAGAGAAGGGCATGACTATCGAACACCGGATGGTGGAAACCAACGGCATCAACCTGCATGTCGCGATGATGGGCGAAGGTATGCCGGTGGTGTTCTGCCATGGCTTCCCCGGCCTGTGGTATAGCTGGCGCAACCAGATGGAACCGGTGGCCAAGGCCGGTTTTCGCGCGGTGGCGGTGGATCAGCGCGGCTATGGCCGCAGCGACCGGCCGGCGGACCCGCTGGAATACGATGCCGACAAGGTGATGGACGATATGCTCGGCCTGCTCGACGCGCTGGGCGCGGACAAGGCGGTGTTCGTCGGCCACGATTTCGGGGCGCAGCAGGTTTGCAATCTCGCGGTGCGCCATCCGGACCGGGTGGCGGGCGTGGTCATCATGGCCTGCCCTTACGATTTCGACCTGGCGGGCCGGGCCGGGCACGGCAGCAAGGCCACGCAGCAGCAGCGCGGCATGGAATGGGGCGGGGGCATGCGCCCCAGCGAAGCTTTCGCCATGGCGGCGGAAAAGCATTTCCTCCACCTCCACTATTTTCAGGCGATCGGCCCGGCGGAAAAGGAACTGGGCGCGCAGCCGGGCGAAGTGCTCAAGCGGCTGTTCTGGGCGCTGAGCGGGCAGGGCGATTACAAGGATTACGTCAACCACCCCTCAGAAGGGACCGGCTATCTCGATGTTCTCGCCCCCGCGCCCGCGCTGCCCTGGCCGTGGATGAGCGAAGCCGACATGCAGTATTATGCCGACGAGTTTTCGCGCAGCGAACCCGATCTGGCCTTTATCGGCGGGCTCAATTCCTACCGCATGGCGGACCGCAACTGGGAACTGGGCGAACCCTGGGCCGATGCCAATATCGAAGTGCCCGCGCTGTTCATCGCGGGGGCGCAGGATATCGTCCTCCAGATGATCGCGCCCGATGCGCTCGAAACCCAGAAACAGCGCGTGCCCGATCTGCGCGGCACGGTGCTGATCGAGGGGGCGGGCCACTTCGTCCAGATGGAACAGCCCGAAGCGACCACCAGGGCATTGCTGGATTTCCTCGCCACATTGTGACGGAGATATCGCTTCCCTTCGTCATTCCCGCGCAGGCGGGAATCCAGTTCAACGTTGCGGCTGGATTCCCGCCTGCGCGGGAATGACGAAAAGATAGCCATGGCACCGAAGTTTGGCCCTACCGTCTATATTCTTGCGTCACGGCGCAACGGCACGCTCTACACTGGCGTAACGTCCAATCTCATCCAGCGCGTCCATCAACATCGCGAAGCCTCGACCGCGGGGTTTACCCGTGATTACGGAGTGAAGCGGCTGGTCTGGTTCGAACAGCATGCGACAATGGAGCAGGCAATCACGCGGGAAAAGCGGATCAAGAAATGGAACCGCGCCTGGAAGCTGACTCTGATAGAGACCTGCAACCCCGATTGGCGTGATCTTGCCGTATCCCTGGGCTTCGAACCGCTGCCAACAACCGGAGAATAGCGCGCGTACCCGAAGGTAACGGCCGTCAAACCCCGAAACCGGCGGAAATAAACGCCACCAGCCGGGCGAGCAGCGCATCGCGGTCGTCGGGGGTGCAGTTGCCGTCGGACAGTAGGGCGAGCCGTTCGTAATCGGCGGCGCTGTTGTGGTGCAGCACGCCGAGGGCGAAATGCAGCCGCCAGAGGATATCCTCGCGGGCAAGGTCGGGCAGGACATCGGCCAGCGCTTCGGCGAAGCGGCGCAGATGGCGCACGTCGGTGCGGATGATTTCGCGCACTTCGGCGGGGCCTTCGCGCCGGGCGCGGTTGAGATAAGTGAGCGCGGTGCGCCGCTCGTCGCTGCTCCACAGCGTGGGCGGTTCGATCAGGGCGCGCAGGATGCCGCGCGCGCTGGGCGGCTTTTCGGCCAGCGCCGCGCGCAGCATCGCCTGCCGTTCCTGATTCAGTTCGCCCGCGCGGGTGCGGAACACTTCCATCAGCAGTTCGTGCTTGGACCGGTAGTGGTAATTGATCGCACCGAGGTTCACCCCGGCGCGCGCCGTGATGTCGCGCGAGGAGACCGCTTCGAAGCCGCGTTCGGCCACCAGCTCTTCTGCGGCAAGGAAGATGCGCCATCGTGGGCTGGCATACCCGGCGCGATTTTCCGTTGTTTTCCCGGCCATTGTGGCCTTGCTAGCAGTCATCGGCGCTCCCTGGCGGCAAAATCGGTGGTTGACACGAATCGCCCTTTGTCCAAACAAGTGTTTGATACGAACGTTGGGAATGTCAATGAAAGCTGTAATCTGCCGGGAATTCGCCCCCGTCGACGCACTGGAAATCGGCGCTTTCGCAGCGCCCGCCGTGGCGCCGGGCGCGCTGCTGATCGATGTGCGGGCCGCCGGGGTGAATTTCCCCGATGGCCTGATGGTGCAGGGAAAATACCAGACCAAGCCGCCCGTGCCGTTCGTGCCGGGCAGCGAACTGGGCGGGATCGTGCGCGCGGTGGGCGAAGGCGTCAGCGGTTTTGCCGTGGGCGACCGGATCGTGGCCTTCAGCGGCACCGGCGGCTTTGCGCAGCAGGCGGTGGTGCCCGCCCCGCAGGCGTTCCCGGTGCCGGCGGAAGCGGACCTGGTGGTGGCCTCGGGCATGCTCATCACTTACGGCACGTCCTATCACGCGCTGAAAGACCGGGCGGCGCTCAAGCCCGGTGAAACCCTGCTGGTGCTGGGCGCGGCGGGCGGGGTCGGCCTGGCGGCGGTGGAACTGGGCGCGCTGATGGGCGCGCGGGTGATCGCGGCGGCATCGACCGACGAGAAGCTGGCGCTGGCACGCGAATACGGCGCGGCCGAAACGATCAACTATACGACCGAGGATTTCCGCGAACGGATCAAAGAACTGACCGGCGGCAAAGGCGTGGACGTGGTGTACGATCCGGTCGGCGGCGATCTGACCGTGCCCGCGATCAAGTCGCTCGCCTGGTATGGGCGGCTGCTGGTGGTCGGTTTCGCCGCCGGGCAGATTCCGCAAATTCCCGCCAACCTGCTGCTGCTCAAGAGCGCATCGGCGGTGGGCGTGCTGTGGGGCAATTCGCTGCGCGCCGATCCGGTGCATCACGCAGGCAATATCGCGCAGCTGCTCGACTGGCTGGCGGCGGGCAAGATCAAGCCTGAGGTGGATACCATTTTCCCGCTCGACCGGGCGGTTGAAGCCATCAATCACGTAATGGAACGGCGCGCGCAGGGCAAAGTGATCCTGACCATGACCGCCGAAGGAGACACGCAATGAACGCTATGGTGACATTCAGCACACGGGGCCCGATTGCCGAAGCGCTGGTCGACAATCCCCCCGTCAATGCCACCTCCGCCGGGGTGCGGCAGGGGCTGGTCGATGCGTTGCAGGCGTTCAACGCCGATGCGGAACTCAAGGTCCTGATCGTGCGCTGCGCGGGCCGCACGTTCATCGCGGGCGCGGATATCAAGGAATTCGGCAAGCCGATGGTCGGCCCGAATCTGACCGAAGCCATCGCCATGCTCGACGCCTGCGAAAAGCCGGTGGTCGCGGCGGTGCACGGCACCGTGCTGGGCGGCGGCTTCGAAGTGGCGCTGGCGTGCCATTATCGCATTGCCGATCCGGCCACGCGGTTCGGTTTCCCCGAAGTGAAGCTCGGCCTGCTGCCGGGCGCTGGCGGCACGCAGCGCACACCGCGCCTGGCGGGGTTGGCCACGACGATCGATCTCGTTACTACGGGCAAGCAGATCAATGCGAAGAAAGCGCTCGAATCCGGCCTGATCGACCGGATCGCCGGAGGCGATCTGGCGGAAGCCGCGCATGCCTATGCCGCCGAACTCGTCGCTGCGGGCGTGGGGCCGCGCAGTGCGGGCAATCTGCCGATGCCGGAAGACGATCCGGCGTTGTTCGAAGAGGCGCGCAAGAATCTCGCCCGCACCATGCGCGGCCAGACCGCGCCGCTGCTCGCGCTCGATGCCATTCGCCTCGGCTATGACTATCCTTTCCCCGAAGCGCTGGAGCGCGAATATGCGCTGTGCAAGGAAGCCATCGCCGGGCCGCAGTCCAAGGCGCTGCGCCATGTGTTCGTTGCCGAACGCGAAGTTGCCCGCGTGCCGGGCCTGCCCGCCGACGTCACTGCGCGCGACGTGAACGCAGTCGGTGTGATCGGGCTGGGCGTGATGGGTCGGGGCATCGTGATGGCGGTTGCCGCCGCCGGGATTCCGGTGGTCGCCGTGGGCCTCGATGACGAACACGTGGCCAAGGCCGTGGGCGCCATCGAGAAGATGTGGGGCTCCACGGTCAAGAAGGGCCGGATGAGCCAGGAACAGATGGACCGGCAACTGGCGCTTATCACCCGCAGCACCGATCCGGCCGATCTCGGCGCGGTCGATCTGGTGATCGAAGCGGTGACCGAAGACCTCGCCACCAAGGAAGCGGTGTTCGCCCAACTGGGCAAGGTCACCAAACCGGGCACGATTCTGGCCAGCAACACCTCGTTCCTCAATATCGAGAAACTGGCCGATGCCTCGGGCCGCGCGGAAGACGTGTGCGGGATGCACTTCTTCAACCCGGCCAATGTCATGCGCCTGCTCGAAAATGTCCGGGCGGAACGCACCGATCCGGCCGTGGTCGCCACGATCATGGATTTCGGCAAGCGGATCGGCAAGCTCTCCGTCCTGTCAGGCGTGTGCGACGGGTTCATCGTCAACCGCATGCTGTCCAAGCGGTCGCGCGAAGGCTTCTTCCTGGTGGAAGAAGGCGCCGCCCCCGCAGTGGTGGACAAGGCGGTGCAGGGCTTCGGGTTCCCGATGGGGCCGTTCGCGCTGGGCGATCTGGCGGGCCTCGACGTGCAGGCCGCCGCGCGCAAATCGCGGGCGGCCAGCGCCTCCCCGCGCGAACTGCGCGCCGATTTCGTCGAACAGATGGTGGCGCAGGGCAACCTTGGCCAGAAGACCGGCTCGGGCTGGTACACCTATGACGAAAACCGCAAGGCAAGCCATAACCCGGCCACCGACGCCATGATCGCCGCCCATGCCGAAAAGCACGGCCTGGCCCTGCGCGAAATCGGCGAGCAGGAAACGATCGAACGCCTCGTCTATGCCATGGTCAACGAAGGCGCGAAAATCCTCGGCGAAGGCGTGGCTGCCCGTCCGCAGGATATCGATGTGGCGATGATCAACGGCCTCGGTTTCCCGGCCTATACCGGCGGGCCGATGTTCTGGGCCGACCAGATCGGGCTCGACAAGGTTCTTGCTCGGATCGAGGAATTCCGCAGCCAGCATGGCGACGAATACTGGACGCCCGCGCCGCTGCTCGTCGAGCGCGTGCGCGAAGGCAAGGGGTTCTACGCATGACCATCGGTTTCGAACACAACGCGAAGACCGCCGACCTGCTGGCGCGCCTGCGCGCGTTCATGGCGGAACATATCTACCCCAACGAAAAGCTCTATTATCAGCAGAAGGCCGAAGGGGACCGCTGGGCCCCCGTGCCGCTGATCGACGAGTTGAAGGCCAAGGCCAAGGCGGAAGGGCTGTGGAACCTGTTCCTCCCCGAATCCCGGCACGGCGCGGGGCTGACCAATCTCGAATACGCTCCGCTGTGCGAGGAAATGGGCCGCGTCCATTTCTCACCGCAGGTGTTCAACTGCCAGGCGCCCGACACCGGCAACATGGAAACGCTGGAACGCTTCGGGACGGAGGAGCACAAGCAGCGCTGGCTCGAACCGATGCTGGACGGCAGGATGCGTTCGTCCTTCGTGATGACGGAGCCGGGCGTGGCCTCGTCGGACGCCACCAATATCGAAAGCTCGATCGTGCGCGATGGCGATGAATATGTCATCAACGGGCGCAAGTGGTGGATTTCCGGGATCGGGGAACGCGATTGCCAGATCCTGATCTTCATGGGCAAGACCGATCCCACCGCTGAAAAGCACAAGCAGCAATCGATGATCCTGATCCCGCGCGATACGCCGGGGATCACCGTCGTCCGCCCGATGACGCTGTTCGGCTATGACGATGCGCCGCACGGGCACATGGAAATGATTTTCGACAACGTCCGTGTTCCGGCATCGAACATGCTGCTGGGCGAAGGGCGCGGGTTCGAAATCGCGCAGGCCCGCCTCGGGCCGGGCCGCATCCACCACTGCATGCGCCAGATCGGCATGGCCGAACGCGCGCTGGAGGCGATGTGCAAGCGGGTCAAAAGCCGGGTGGCATTTGGCAAGCCGCTGGCGGAACAGGGCGTCATTATCGAACGGATCGCCAATTCGCGCATCCTGATCGATCAGGCGCGCCTGCTAACGCTGCACGCCGCGCACAAGATGGACACGGTGGGCAACAAGGCGGCCAAGGCCGAAATCGGCATGATCAAGGTGGCTGCGCCCAACATGGCCTGCCAGGTGATCGACTGGGCGATCCAGGCGCATGGCGCGGCTGGGCTGAGCCAGGATTTCTTCCTCGCCGAATACTACGCCCATGCCCGCAAGATCCGTTTTGCCGACGGGCCGGACGAAGTGCACCGCCACCAGATCGGCCGGCTCGAACTCGTCAAGCACGGGTGAGCGGACCGATGGCGGACGATACTTCCGACCGTTTCCGGCTGGACCTCGCGCGGCTCGATCCGTGGCTGCGCGAACGGTTCCCGGAACTGACCGGCGCAATCTCGGCGAAGAAGTTCGCGGGCGGGCAATCGAACCCGACTTATGCGATCCTCGTCGATGGCCAGCCGCGCATGGTCCTGCGCAAGAAGCCGCCCGGCGTGCTGTTGCCGTCCGCCCATGCGGTGGAGCGGGAATACAAGGTCACGGCGGCGCTGGCTGGCACGGGTGTGCCCGTTGCCCGCCCGCTGGCGCTGTGCGAGGACCCGGAAGTGGTCGGCACGCCGTTCTTCGTGATGGAGCATGCTTCGGGCCGCAATTTCTGGGATGCGCGCCTGCCCGATATGCAACCGGCGGAGCGTGCGGCGATTTATGACGCGATGATCACCGTGCTGGCGCGGCTCCACGCGGTCGATCCGGTGGCCGTGGGGCTGGCCGATTTCGGCAAGCCCGGCAATTACTTCGCGCGGCAGGTCGGCCGCTGGACCAGACAGTACCGGGCGACCGAAACGCAGACCATCGAAGCGATGGACCGGCTGATCGAATGGCTGCCGGCCAACGATCCGGGGCTGGAAGAAAGCCGCGTGGTCCATGGCGATTATCGCAACGACAATCTGATCTTCCATCCCGAACGGCCCGAAGTGATCGCGGTGCTCGATTGGGAACTCTCCACGCTCGGCCATCCGCTCGCCGACCTAGCCCAGCATGTCATGGCCTGGCGGGTGAATGCCGAAGGGTTCCGGGGGCTCTCGGATTCCGATCTGCCCGCGCTCGGCATCCCGTCGGAACAGGCCTATCTCGCGCGCTATCAGGAACAGACGGGGGCGGGGCCGATCGATCCTGCGCACTGGCGCTATGCGCTGGCTTTCGCGTTGTTCCGCAACGCCGGCATCCGGCAGGGCGTTTACAAGCGCGCGCTGGAAGGTAACGCGTCGAGCGAGGCCGCCGCACTGCACGGCGCGAAAGCGGCGCAGATCGCCGCGCTCGGCTGGCGCATCGCCTGTGGCGAGGACGACGCCCGGATGTGATCGCCGCCTGCCGCTTGCCCGAAGCGAAGATCGTATGACGGACAGCGCCCCATTGTGTGAATGGCGGTTGACGAAGCCGGTCGAATGATGGCAAGCGGGCCGCGGCTGAGCGGGTATAGCTTAGTGGTAAAGCCCTAGCCTTCCAAGCTAGTTAGGCGGGTTCGATTCCCGCTACCCGCTCCAATTTCCAGACCGCTGACGTTCGTATTCGTCTGGACAAACCCCAAGAATCCTAGGTATTTTACCTCTCGTTAGGCCGCTAGCGTTCGCCTTCTTCCGCTGAAAGCCGCCACTCTGTGGGGGTAGTTCTTGGGGGCTTTCTGCAAATGGCCAATGCGATACCCCCTTTGTTGGGGTATCTCGGGGGTACAGGTCCCGGAGGGTTGGGAAAGCACATGGCGCTTACAGATGTGGCCATCAGGAAAGCAAAGCCGGGAGCCAAGGCCGTCAAGATGACGGACGGTGCTGGGATGTTCCTCCTGGTCACACCTGCCGGGGGTAAGCTGTGGCGGCTCAAGTACCGGATCGATGGCCGTGAGAAGTTGTTGGCCATGGGGGCATACCCAGACGTTAGTCTGAGCGAAGCCCGCAGGCGTCGGGGACGAAGCCCGCGAACTGATCGCGGCGGGCAAGGATCCCTCGCGGGAGAAACAGCGCGATAAGGCCCGAGCGCGGACGGAAGCGGCAAACACCTTCAATATGATCGCTGTGGAGTATTGCGAGAAGCGCAAGCGCGATGGCGAGAAGGGCTGGGCTCCTGCCACGGCCAGCCGCAGCGAGTACCTGCTGGGCCTGCTTAGAGGCTCCGTCGGCCAGATGCCTATCACGGATATCGAGCCAGCGGATATTCTTGAGACGGCGTAGCGCTTCCAAGGTTGAATTGATAATAGCATCCGTGACGAGGGGATTATCGATCAACAGATTATTGGCGAAGAATGTCCGGCCTTTGATATAGATGTAGCGCTGGTTCAAGCTTACCACGGTTTTCAAAGCGGCGGCGGATATCTCCAGATCACCCTGTTCGCCAGCCCTGCGAGCAAACGCGACGGCTTGTTCGATCGTGTCCCTCAAAACACGGTCCCAGTTCGGGCTTGCATCCAGAATTACGCGCCGGTTGACATCTAGCTCCTGCCCTACCGACTGGGTCAGATGCGCAGTCGTCCAGCGAATGTGACGGTCTATGCTTTCCAACTGCCGGTCGGCGCGTCGATACATCAGGCCCAATTGCTGAAACGGATTCACAAGATGTAGCGAGCGGCGGTAGGCAAAAAGAAGCAAGCGAAGCACGGCGACGACCGCCCCCACTTCGAGCATGACGATCGCCGCCACCCAATTGGCTTTGGATATCAGTGACAAGGACGCCCCACCGATCGCTACAAAAAACGAGAGCGCGAAAGCCGTCATTAACTTCCAGTCAGAGCTAAATCGCTGGAATAGCCCGTAGGGCAAACGCTCGACATTCACCTGAATGGCAAACAGCACAAACGAGGAAGCAATGGCAGTCGCCCCGATAATCGCGCTGCCGATGGTTACGGTCAGCGTTTGCAGGCTGGCGACAACAGGAGCGCTGATATGGGGCGATAACCACGACTGAAGATACCTGCATGACGTTGCGGCAACCACTGCTGAAATAAGCCAGATGGCGATTTCAATCCGCGCGGCACGCTTGCGCCCAAAGGACCGAACGCCATAAATAGCCTTGGCTAGGTGTGGAACCGTCCATGCCCACAAACGCATCCAATTCTGTTTGATCTTCTCCCTCATGGCCGCATTCTTTCACACCTAATCGAAGCAATCTATCCGATTGATCGCGCCCGAAAGAAATAGAACAGCCGACGCGGCATTCTGGCTTGAGTTGGCGGGTCACGTTTCCAGAGCATGGAATGAGCAGTCTGATAGCGACACAAATAACCGTTACACCTAGAGCGATAGTGTCGAATTTTCCGCGTAGGCACAGACGTGTCTGGAAATCCAGATAACTAACTGAAACTTCAAACAGAAACTGAGGGTGCGAGCGGTGTCTGGGTTCGAAAAAGCGGTCCCTGAGCGCTTACCCCTTTCAAAACGCTCCGGTAGGACCCGCAAATTTCTGCCGGTCGCTTCCGTCCGCCCCCCTCTTGCCAACCGAAAACCCCTGGCGGAGATCAATTACCGCGTTGACTCCGGTTTGGGCATGGGAGCACGTTAGCGATGGCCGTCAGGGGGACAGCCGTATCCGGGGGGATGTTCATGAAAGTTGTATACTGGGCCGCATGTTCGGCTGCGATCGTGATGACTGTACCTGCTTGGGGCCAGGTTGGAGATGCTTCCATGCAAGCAGTAGTTGCTGCTGCGCCGGCAAGCCAAACTGTTGCGGTCCTCGAGCCGGTTGCCCAGCCCAATATTCTCAGGGCGGGCGCCGAGATCCCTCTTATCATGCGGGAAGAGCTCACGACTAAAAAGAAGAAGCTTAGGGTCGGGCAGCGTTTCCAGATGGAAGTCGCATCGAATGTGACCATGAACGGGGTCACGGTTATCCCGGCGGGTACTCCGGCTATCGGAGAAATCACCGAAGTCCGTAACAAGGGCATGTGGGGCAAGTCGGGATATATCGGAGCGCGTATCGTGTCTCTGCGGCTTGGTGATCGTCATATTCGACTGACAGGGACGTTCGATGACAAGGGCGTGACCGGCACCGGAGGAGTTGTCGCATCTATCGCGCTGATCCCGATTGCAGGCTTCTTCACCACTGGCACCAGTGCGATGATTGCAAGCGGGGCGGGTGTGAAAGGTTTTCTCGACGAAGACATCGCTTTTCGGCCCGTTGCCGTGCAACCGCAGGTGCTTGAGGTCCCGGTGACGCCAGCTACACCCGCGGCGGCAGGCGTAGTTCCCGCATCGGCTTCGGCACCTTAAGAAGTCCCTGGACCAGCTCCCCAAGAGGAGCGGAGTTAAAGGAGAGAGCAATGCCCACACGCCAGCAAATCGAACAGGCCATGCATACGCACTTCGATGCATGGAATGCGAAGGACCGTTCGCGGTGGGAGGCCAACTTCGCGCCCGATATCGTGTTTGAAGATCCCGTCGGCGGACCGACAAAGATCGGGCTTGAAGCCGTCAAGCTAAGCTGGGACAACTCGTTCAAGGATGGGCAAATCTGGCACATCGAACCCGTGCTTATGCAGATTTGCTCCGATCAGGCCGCCTGCCATGTTCGCAGTACGGGCATGATCAATGGCGAGAAGATCGTGATCGAAGGGATCGAGGTCTACACGATCGATGAGGCCGGCAAAGTGGCTTACATTCGCACTTGGTTCACGCCACCCGAAGGCATGATGCTCGATCCGTATTTCATGGGAGCTCACGCTGCTGATTGAGCCAACAGTTTCTTCGATGTCCACTTGGGTAAAGTGAAAGAACTGAAAGCGAGTATGCCGTTTTACCTTGTGAGAGGAAGTGCGAATTTTGGCGGAATTGCGCTACTTCATGCGGGATAGGAGCAACTCAAGGATGTCGATCTGCACCACAACGAAAAACGTTTAGGCATATGCGTTGGACAATATTCGCACTCGCTGTGACGCTTTCCACTGCATCACAGGCTCATACGCAGGAAGAGTCCAGCCCCACCAATCCCGCGCAGGAAGCACCTGAGCACACTGACGCTGCTGTGGTATCATTTTCTGTAAAGGTGGGCGTCGATGGACTGCCCAAATCGTGCGAAGTCATCAAGATTATCGGCGATCCGAAGTTTGCTAGCGTAACGTGCACCCTGATAATGAGGAGGGCAAAATTCAAACCGGAAATGGTAAACGGTAAGCCCGTAGAAGGAACATACGGCAGCGTAGTACGCTACCGAAATCCACCTGGTAAAACTGCAACACCCGCCAGCAATGAGGGTGTGTGAGTAAAGACTGTGGCGATGGGACAGGGGGATTTTATGCGTTGGGGGATCGCATGGAGTTAAAGTGGAAGTGGTTCTGGCGGGCGCTCGGGGTGCTCGGTGCGATAACGATGGTAGTCAAGTTAGCTGAAGCGTGGGCCAGCCTAAGGGCTGTGAAGGTCGAGCCAGTTGCCAAGGGTCAAGCGCTGCCGGATGGTCTTGATATTATAGCCATCCAACTCGATATTTTGAGCTTGATTATTGCGGTGGCCAGCATTGGGCTCGGCCTGGCTGGCTTCATCGGATATCAGTCCATCAAGTCGGCGGCGATATCGAAAGCCGACGAGGTGGCGACTAATGCCATGGCTGCGATCAATGCGAAGAAGGATGGCGATGAAGGGTTGAGCGGTGTCAATCAGCCAGCGACATTCGATCTAGCCAGTGTTATAGAGGTGGAACGAAAGGAGGACGGAGATGAGCGGAATTCTTGAAGCTGAACGCATCATTCGTGCGCACCAACAACGCGCACCCGTCCAAACTCTCGATATCGCCGCGGCCCTTGGATTGAAGGTCTATCACGTCAAGGATTGGGATGACGATATTTCCGGTCTGATCCGTAAGGACGACAAGCTTGGCGGACCGAGCGGATACGCGATTTTCGTCAACGGGAACCATCCTAAGGTTCGCCGTCGGTTCACAACTGCCCACGAGATCGCGCACTTCGCATTACATAAATCGCTCATCGGTGACGGGATCACCGATGACGGACTGTACCGTTCGAAGTTGAGCGGTACGATAGAGACGCAGGCCAACCGCATGGCGGCTGACATACTCATGCCGTGGCATTTGATCCGCGAAGCTACGGATAACGGTCTTTCGACCGTCGCTGAATTAGCGCGACACTTTGAGGTGTCGCGGAGCACCATGTCGATCCAACTTGGCGTACCTTACGAAACGAACAAAGCCGATGCAGCTTAACTAACCCCGCTCCGGCGGGGTTTTCACGAGCCATCAATCTCCCGTAGGCCTTCCTCCCAGCTTTTCAGGTACGCGATCTTCCTGTCACCGTCCCATAGCTCGGCAACGCGTCCGGGGGTGGTGTAGATCGGAGGGTTGAGAGCGGCGGAAACATCGGGTGCTTCACACTCGACCCGCTGTGCCTTGCCAATGCCATCACGCAGGAACACAAGGGAGTAGGTAACCATGGCTGTTTCCTTGCTCCCCGTTCACAGGGAACATACCACAGTTGACCCTTGATATCGGGTCGGCTCATCGTGCTGATCCGCCCGATCGTCGATGAAGTGCTTGTTCCGCTCGCCGAACCGTGGCCGTGACGGTTTCATGAGGGGGAGATACCGTCACGACCATGCCAGAGATGGGGTGTTGTGGCGGTATTTTAAGGCCCCCTAACTCCGCCCCTTCAGGGCAGTTCTCGCTTGAACCCTTCCCATGCCGCTGCACCGTGTTCGTCGAGAAACGTTGACGGCTTGCCGAGCGGCACAGTAGACAGGTCTTCACGATTTGCGTGTCGTCCGGGATCTTTGGCGGCAGCGCCTGTGATGTCTGCCTTCGCTACCGACGGCGCTCCCTGTGAATTGTTCTCGGCTTAATCGTCCATCATGCGACGGAGATGGTATGAAGTTCTTGATTGGCTTGAACGGTCCCGCCTACGCATTGCTGCGCATCGTCAGCGGCCTGCTGTTTCTCTCGCACGGTGTTCAGAAATTCTTCAATTTTCCGGCACCATTTCCGATGAAGTTGAACCCCTTGCTCACTTCCGCCGGCATCATCGAGCTGGTGGCTGGGACACTGATTATGATCGGTTTTGCCACACGGCCTGCTGCCTTCATCGCCAGTGGTATGGCGGCTGTTGGCTACTGGCTGACGCACGCGACCAAGGGGATATATCCAATCACCAACGGCGGCGAGACAATCGCGCTTTACTGCTTCGTTTTTCTGTTCATTGCGACGCAGGGCCCAGGCATCTGGAGCGTATCAAAAAAGTAGCCGTAGTTGGCGTGCTCAGTTCTGATCCGTTCCATACCTCCTCCACCGCCATCCCTGCCTTAACCGTGACATAGGATAGGTCCCAACTGCCCGGCAGCACTCAAGAGGGCCGCCACGCATCGCGAGTATCTACGCGGGACGACGTTAGCTGATCAGTTCGGCTGCTTGGTCACGCGAACCAGGGACCAGTCGTATCCCAATTCCTTCGCCCTGTTTTCAAGCATTGCCATCATCTCCGGCGCTGGCCGGGCTGTGCGAGTGAGCGCCCACAGATACCGACCGGATGGTTCACCGACGAGGGACCATTCGTAGTTCTCTCCGTGATCCAAGACCCAATAGTCGCCATAAAACGGGCCGAAAAACGATACTTTGAGCTTCGCGTTGGTCGTGGGATCAACGATCTTCGCCTTGCCCGTCGATTGCTTGAATTTACCGTTTGGCTTTTGCCCCCGGTTTACCACCTTCACGGTGCCGTCATCGTTCAGGGAGTAGTCGGCAGTGACCGCGTCCATGTCTTTCTGGAACGATGCTTCGTAACGGAATTGCTCGTACCAGCGTCCCATGTACTTATTAACATCGACCCGTTTGACGGGTTCAGGAACCGCGTGGTTGCCAACAGGGCCAGGGCGAGGAATGACTGCACACGCAGTTGTGGCCAGAAGGGCACCGATCAGGCCTGTTGTGGCAAGGTACTTCCTGTTCATAGAGAATCGATCCTTAGGCTTGATGCCGAGGCCGAAACGCTCATTTTGGGAAAAGGTTGCCCAACCCTCGTTGCCGCTCCGGCGTTGCCGAAGGCTCCAGCTCTTGAGACATTGGAGCGTATGTGGTCCCGTTGTGGCGGGATGCTTGAGGCGGTTATCGCGCCACCCAGCACGCAGCGTACGTGCCCACGACAGGCGGCTCCATCCGCCATAATCAATCGCCATCAAGAGCGTTTGGGGGTAGGATTGGGGGTATCCTGCGATAGAGGATATCCCAGAATGGCGAAGTTTCTGGGCTTCTATCCTATTTTGCGGTTCCCGCTACCTCGAAATTATGCGCTCTTTGATAGGGTTAGCCATTATTATTGACGGCACGACCCCAGTGGCGCGTGGCGGTTATCCCAGTTCGCTGGTGCCCGCCCCGATGATCGCGGGATCGCCGGTCTGGCTGGCCCAGCGGGCATCGCGGCGGACGATCCGCCAGCCTGCTGCGCGCCGTTCCCACTGGTCGATGTATTCGCCGTTGGAATCGAACACCGGGCCCGCGTGATCGCCGGTCCGCTGGTGGCGGGCCTGGACATAGGCGCGGCTGGTGGCGCGGTCGCCGTCGACATCGACCAGGATGCTGCCGATCAGGTGCTGCGTGCCGCCGCATTTGTCGAGGAAGCGGGTCATGTTGGTGCGCAGTTCGGCCATGCCGCGCTGTTCCACGCCGGTGCCGTAATCGAAGCTGAGATCGTCGGCGAAGACATCGCCCAGTTCGTCCCAGCTCTTGGTGTCGAGAATCCGGGCGAAGCGGGACAGCCCGCGGGTGATTTCCCGCTCGTCGAGCAGGGCTTGGAGGGCGTCATTCATAGTATTGCTCCCATCGGGCTGGTGTGTTCTTCGACCACGACCATGCGCGTGGCCGCGCCATCGCACATCATCGCTTCGTCTTCGGCAAGGCGTCTGGCGATTTCGGAGTCCGTCGCGCGGGCGAGGAAACGCTGGTGCGCCTCATGATCGGGCAGCCAGATTTCGGTGATGACATCGAAATCGATCGGGCTGCCGTCGGCCGCGGGGAATGCGCCGCCCGGCTGCACGAAGCTGCGCCGGTATTCGACAATGCCCGGTAGAAGCGAGAGCACCAGCGGCGCATGCCTGGTTTCGTAATAGGCGATGAAATCCTCCCGCGAGAGGTCGGCGCGTTTCCTGAGCAGCGCGATGCATTTGATCATGGCGTTTCTCCCCGGCGGTTTTCCCTCGCCCGGCGGATCAGGCGGCGGGCCCGGTCCATTGGCGTTCTTCGACCACGACCATACGCGAGGCGCCGCGTTCGAACAGGTGTTCCTCGTCCTCCGCGATCTGGCGGGCGATCTCCGGATCGGCCGACGCGGCGATGAACCGGTCATAGGTGGCGCGGTCTTCCAGCCAGATTTCGGTGATCACGTCGAAATCGATGGGGGCCGCATCCGGGAACAGGAATGCGCCTTCCATGTCGAGGAAATTGCTGCGGTAATCGATAATTCCCGGCAGCAGGCTGCGAATCAGCACCGAATGGTTGTTCTGATAATAATCGATGAACTGTTCGCGGCTGATATCCGCGCGCTTGCGCAGCAGGGCCATGCATTTGAACATTGTCGTATCTCCCAAAACCGTGTTGCCGGAACCCTATTGCACGTCGACCCGCAGCCGGGTCAGCTTGATTTCCGCAATGCGCCATTCACCGTCGAGGCGGACATAGCGTTCGTGATAATGGCCATAGCCGTGGAGCATGCGAAACGGCAGTTGCGAACCGGCCTGCGGCCACAGCTTGTCTTCCATCGCCCAGATACCGGTGGCCGAATCGGGCGCGAGGATTGCGATTTCCGCCATATGGCCATGGTGGACGGTCGACACGTCCTGCAGCATCGGCGCCATTTTCGCGACATAGGGCGCCGCGCCATGTGTGAGCTGGGTTTCGTCGAACTGGCCCGTCGCCAGCCGGAAATCGGCGATCAGATCGGGCGCGAAGACGGCTTCGAGCCCGGCCCAGTCCTTCGTATCCATCGTGCGGAAATACCGTGCTTTCAATGCCTTGATTGCTTCGATCGCTTCCAGCTTGTCGAGCCTGTCCACGTCCTTCTCCCGTTCGCCTGCGTGCATCGCGATAGCGTGGTGCGGGTGATATGGCCCGATCCCCGTGCTGTCCACGGGGCAGAGGCGGAAAACGGCCTATCGCTCAACTTGTCATTCATGCCGGGCCCCCTACATTGGGGGCATTCGAAATCAGGACTGCGTGGATGAGCGACAAGCAAGAACCGAACGGCAACCCGAACCCCTGGGCGAAAAGCCTGATGGTGTGGGGGGGGATTTTCCTCGCCCTCTTGCTGATGGTGTCGATGTTCAGTGCCGGGACTCAGCCCGGCGGCGCGCCGATCCCCTATTCGCAATTCCGCGACAAGGTCGCTGAAGGCAGCGTGGCGCGCGTCGAAATCGGCAAGGACCGGATCACCGGCGTGCTGAAGAACGATCAACCGTTCTCCACGGTGCCGGTGCCGGGTGATACCACTCTGCCGCAACTGCTCGAACAGAACGATGTCCAGTTCGAAGGCAAGGCCGCGGAAGAACCCAATGTCCTGCTCTATATCCTGATCCAGTCGCTGCCGTTCCTGTTGATTCTGGGCGTCGCTTTCTTCGCTCTGCGCCATGTGCAGAAGGGCGGCGGTTCGGGCGCGATGGGCTTCGGCAAATCCAAGGCCAAGCTGCTGACCGAACGCCATGGCCGGGTGACATTCGCCGATGTCGCCGGGATCGATGAAGCACGGGAAGAATTGCAGGAAATCGTCGAGTTCCTGCGCGATCCGCACCGTTTCTCCAAGCTGGGCGGCCAGATTCCCAAGGGCGCGCTGCTGGTCGGTTCGCCCGGCACCGGCAAGACGCTGCTCGCCCGCGCCATCGCGGGCGAAGCGGGCGTGCCGTTCTTCACCATTTCCGGCTCTGACTTCGTCGAAATGTTTGTCGGCGTCGGCGCCAGCCGCGTGCGCGACATGTTCGAGCAGGCGAAGAAGAACGCGCCGTGCATCGTCTTCATCGACGAAATCGACGCGGTCGGCCGCCATCGTGGCCACGGTCTCGGCAATTCGAACGACGAACGCGAACAGACGCTGAACCAGCTTCTGGTCGAAATGGACGGGTTCGAAGCGAACGAGGGGATTATCATCATTGCGGCGACCAACCGCCCCGATGTGCTCGATCCCGCTCTGCTGCGCCCGGGCCGGTTCGATCGCCAGGTGGTCGTGCCGATCCCCGATATCGAAGGGCGCGAACAGATCCTGTCCGTCCACATGAAGAAGGTTCCGCTCGCCCCCGACGTCAATCCGCGCACCATCGCGCGCGGCACGCCGGGCTTCTCGGGCGCGGATCTGGCCAATCTCGTCAACGAGGCGGCGCTGCTGGCGGCCCGGCGCAACAAGCGCCTGGTGGCGATGCAGGAATTCGAAGACGCCAAGGACAAGGTCATGATGGGGGCCGAACGCCGCTCCATGGTGATGACCGAGGACGAGAAGAAGATGACCGCCTATCACGAGGCGGGCCATGCGCTCGTCTCTATCAACGAGGCGGCATCGGACCCGATCCACAAGGCGACGATCATTCCGCGCGGCCGCGCGCTGGGCATGGTCATGCGCCTGCCGGAACGGGACAATTACTCTTATCATCGTGACAAGATGCACGCGAATCTGGCGGTCAGCATGGGTGGCCGGGTGGCGGAAGAAATCATCTTCGGCCATGACAAGGTGTCCTCGGGCGCTTCGTCGGATATCCAGTATGCCACCAGCCTGGCGCGCAACATGGTCACCAAGTGGGGTATGTCGGACAAGCTCGGTCCGCTGCAATATGAGGAGCAGCAGGAAGGCTATCTCGGCATGGGCGGCGCGCAGCGGCTGATGTCTTCGAGCGAGACGAACAAGCTGATCGATTCCGAAATCCGCGGGCTGGTCGAAAACGCGCATGCCCGTGCGACGGAAATCCTCAAGACGCAGGAAGACAAGCTGCACCTTCTGGCGCAGGCCCTGCTCGAATACGAAACGCTGAACGGCGAGGAAATCGACGAGCTGATGAAGACCGGCAAAATCGACCGGCCGGAAGAGCCCAAGGGCCCGACGAGCATTCGCCCGGTCCACGGTTCGGCCATTCCCAAGGCGGGCGGCAAGCGCTTCGGCGGCGGGACGGCTCCGCAAGGCGTCTGAACCAGCAAAACGTTGAACCGGTAAGCACCGGGGCGGCAACGGAAGGCGCGATCCAGCCCCGTTGCCGCCCCGGTGTTTTCTTTGGGGCTTAAACGACAGCAGGCACCGCGCCTATGCCGACAGGTTCAGGAGCGGATGGGTGCGGGGGCCGAACGAGCGGTGGCCGTACCATGCGGGAAGAACCGGATCGAGAGGGATCGCGCCGCCGGACGTGCATGGAGCACGCCGCGCAAGGCGGTGGCCGATCTCTATCCGCAGAAATGGGAAGGGCCTGCCGCTGAGGGGCATGGCGGGCGGCCCGGATGACAGGCCGTTGAGAAGCGCCGCTTGCCGACGCTCTCCGATACTATGGGAGACTATCGCTCCCCACCGGCCGAAATCGCGCGATTTCGGCGCCCCGGCGATTCGGCGCCGGGTGGGGAAGGATCAGGCCGTGATGTCAGCCTTCGTAATCGCCGCCGATGGAGGTGTTGCGGACCGGTGCCGAGGCGGTGATCCGCAGCGCTTCGGCCGACTGGCTCAGCGAACCGATTTCATCGGCTTCGTCTTCATCGTCGGGCAGGACGCGTTGCAGCGACTGGGTCAGCGCTTCCTGAAGATTCTTGGGGCGAACCGTCTGTTCGGCGATTTCGCGCAGAGCCACGACCGGGTTCTTGTCGCGGTCGCGGTCGACCGTCAGTTCCGCACCGCCGGAAATCTCCCGGGCGCGCTGGGCGGACAGCAGAACGAGATCGAAACGATTGGGAATCTTGTCGACGCAATCTTCGACGGTAACGCGCGCCATGGGCACTCCAGGAAAAGTTGGACCTTGCGGGAAAGAGGGTCCCCTATCGGGAACCCGGCGCAAAGTCAAGGTTTTCAGCGTGGGTGGACCCCGCTAGAGCAGCCGGTGCATCGGCGATGCGGCGGCAACGGGCCTGCATCGCAGGGGAGATACGGGGTTCCCGCATCGGTGGAGGAGGCGCAGACGGTTCGACCATGGATGGTCCCTATTACGATCCCCCGCCTTTTTCCGTTGCCGTTCACGGTCATGACCTGACTTTCTACCCCGGCGGGCCGGACCGGCTGGACGCCTTGCTGGCGATGATCGGCGGCGCGCGGTGCACGCTCAAGCTGTGTTTCTATATCTTCGCGGAAGACCGGAGCGGGCGGCTGGTGCGCGATGCGCTGGTGGTCGCCGCCGAACGCGGGGTGGCGGTGACGCTGATCGTCGACCGCTTCGGTTGCAGCGCCAGCGCCGCCTTCTTCGCGCCGCTGGAGCAGGCGGGCGGGACCTGCCTGTTCTTCAGCCCGCGCCTGTCGCGCCGCTATCTGATCCGCAACCATCAGAAAATGGTGATCGCCGACAGCCAGACGGCGATGATCGGCGGGTTCAACGTGGCCGACGATTATTTCGCCCCTCCTGCCCCCACGGTATGGTGCGATCTGGGCATGGCCCTGACCGGGCCCAGCGTCGCCCGGCTGGAAACCTGGTTCGATCACCTGTCGCGCTGGACGGCGGACAGCGATGCGCAATTGCTGGCGATCCGCAAGCTGGTGCGCGACTGGGACACGGGCGAGGGGCCGATGCGGATTCTCGTCGGCGGGCCGACGAAATTCCTCAGCAACTGGGCCCGCTGCGTCAGCAGGGACCTGTCGCAGGCGCGCCGGCTGGACATGGTGATGGCCTATTTCACGCCCGCCCCGCTGATGCTGCGCAAGATCGCGCGGATCGGCCGCGGGGGCAGGGCGCGCCTGTTGCTGCCGAGCCGGTCGGACAACGGGGCCACGGTCGGCGCTTCGCGCCTGCTTTACAAACGGCTGCTGCGCAACGGGGTCAAGATCTGGGAATTCCTGCCCGCCATGCTGCACAGCAAGCTGATCGTGGTCGATGACGTGGTCTATATCGGCAGCGGCAATTTCGATGTCCGCAGCCTCTACCTCAATCTCGAACTGATGTTCCGGATCGAGGATGCCGCGCTGGCCCAACGGATGCGGGCCTTTGTCGGGCAACAACTGGGCGCGTCGCAGAGGATCACCGTGGCGGTCGACCGTTCGCGGCGCAGCCTGTTCAACCGCATCCGCTGGGGCCTGAGCTGGTTCCTGGTGACGGTGGTCGACTATTCGATCACCCGCCGCCTCAATCTCGGCCTGGGGGCCGTCTATGTGCGGGAGGAAGAGTTCGAAGACGGCATCGAAACCGGGGATGAGGAGGAAAGCGATCACTCATAGGAGTGCGAAGCCAGCGCGTCGTCGGCCAGATCGCTGAAGCGGGTGATTTTCGATTCGAAGCGCAGACGGACTTTGCCGGTCGAACCGTGGCGCTGCTTGGCCACGATCAGTTCGGCCAGGCCGTGCACCCGCTCCATTTCCGCCGCCCACGAGGCATGGGCTTCGTGCGCGCGGGCATCGTCGTCGTTCTGCGGGACTTTGGGTTCCTTGGCCGCGACGTAGTAATCCTCGCGGAACACGAACCACACCATATCGGCGTCCTGTTCGATCGAGCCCGATTCGCGCAGGTCGGATAGCTGCGGACGCTTGTCGTCACGCTGTTCGACCGCACGCGAAAGCTGCGACAGCGCGATTACCGGCACTTCCAGTTCCTTGGCCAGCGTCTTGAGCCCGCGGCTGATTTCGGAAATTTCGTTCACGCGGTTGTCCGTCGCCCGCCCGCTGCCTTGCAGAAGCTGGAGATAGTCGACGATGATCAGGCCGATATTGTGCCGCCGTTTCAACCGCCGGGCGCGGGCGCGCATCGCGGCGATCGTGAGCGCGGGCGTATCGTCGATATAGAGCGGCAGTTCGGCCAGCCGCTGGCTGGCGTAGGAAAGCTGCTGGAAATCGTCGCGGCTGATCTTGCCCATGCGCAGCGCTTCGCCGCTGATCCCGGCCTGTTCCGCCAGGATACGCGTGGCAAGCTGGTCGGCGCTCATTTCCAGGCTGAAGAACGCGGTTGCGGCGCCGATCGATTCGGCATCGGGGATACCGTCCTGCCGGTCGCGCAGCAGGCGGTCGGCGGCGTTGAAGGCGATATTGGTGGCCAGCGAGGTCTTGCCCATGCCCGGCCGCCCGGCGAGGATGATAAGGTCGGAATTGTGCAGCCCGCCGACTTTTTCGTTGACGCTGGTCAGGCCGGTGGTGGTGCCGGAAACGTGGCCGCCGGAATTGATCGCGGTTTCGATCATCCCCAGCGCCTTGTACGTCGCCGCGCCGAAGCTTTGCGCTTCGTTCCCGCTGGAAGCCCCTTCCGCCACCGAATAGAGCGCGGCTTCCGCTTTCTGGATCTGCTCCATCGGCGCGACTTCCTGCGAGGTGTCGAGCGCGCCGTCCACCAGATCGCGGCCGACGCTGACCAGTTCGCGCAGCAGCGCCAGATCGTAAATCTGTTCGGCCAGTTCGCGCACGGTCAGCAAACCCTGGCCATCGGCGGTCAACCGGGCGAGGTAGGTGATCCCGCCCAGTTCGCGCAGCGCTTCGTCGCTTTCGAAATAGGGCTTGAGCGTGACCGGGGTCACGCGCGCCTGCCGGTCCACCAAAGTGAGGATGCGTTCGTAGATGCGGCGATGCACCGGTTCGTAGAAATGGTCGGCCCGTAGCGGCGTCTGGAGGTCCTCGATCACCCGGTTGTCGATCAGCACCGCGCCGAGGAAAGCGGCTTCCGCTTCGATATTGGCGGGCAGCGTGCGGATGGCGGGCGCGTCGCCGGGGCGGGTGAGAAGGTCTTCCTGGGGCATGTGCGACCCATGCCCCTCCTCACGGGGGAAAGGCAAGGTGCGCGAGGGGGCCGGGGCTTGTGGATATCGGGGATGGACGATCTTCTCTTGCCCCCCCTTGCCCGCATCTGCGAAAGAGCGCGCTGCGCTATGGCCGACCACCGAATCTCCCACATCGAACTCGACGATGCGACCATCATCTGGCGCAGCGCCGATATCGAGCAGGAACGGCGCATCGCGATTTTCGATCTGATCGAGGAAAACCGCTTCATGCCGTTGCGCCTGGCCGAAGCCGGGCACGATGGGCCATGGCGGGTGCGCCTGTCGGTGGCCGATGGGCGGCTCCTGATGGAAATCCGCAATCAGGAGGATATGGCGATGGAAACGCTGGGGCTGGGCCTCGCCCGCTTCCGCCGCCCGGTGCGCGAATATTTCGCCATCTGCGACAGCTATTTCCAGGCGATCCGCAAGGCCACCGCGCAGGAAATCGAAACCATCGACATGGCCCGGCGCGCGATCCACAACGATGCGGCACGGTTGTTGCTGGAACGGCTGGAAGGCAAAGTGGAAACCGATTTTTCCACCGCGCGGCGGCTCTTCACTCTGATCTGCGTGCTGCATATCAAGGGCTGAGGCAGGGGGCAGGGGCATCATGAGCAGAAAACGCAGTCTTGCCGCGCGCTTGCGCTGGCCCGCCGCCCTGTTGCTGATCGCGCTGATCGCGGGCGGTTTCGGCTGGTGGCAACTGATCCACTGGACCCCGTCGCGCGAATCGTTCCCCAAACAGGGGGTGCTGGTCGAAGTGGGGGATACCGCCGTCGACTTCCGCGCCCTGCGCGCGATCGGCGCCGATTTCGCCTATATCGAAGCGAGCGAGGGCGGCGACGCGCGCAATCCCGATTTCGTCCGCATGTTCGCCGCCGCGCGCGCCGCCGGGCTGCAGGTGGGGGCGGTGCACGATTACGATCCGTGCATCACCGCCGATCCGCAATCGGGCAATTTCGTCACCGTGGTGGCGCGCGATCCGGCGCTGCTGCCGCCGGCCATCGCGCTGGAACGGACGGCGGAGAAATGCCCCCGCCGGGTGAGCGAGGCGATGGTCGAAAGCGAACTGATGACCTTCCTCAATCAGGTGGAAGGGCACGTGGGCAAGGCGGCGCTGCTGAAAGTGTCCCCCCGGTTCGAAAGCACCTATCGCCTCGCCGCGCGGCTGAAACGCAATCTCTGGCTCACCCGGACCTATTTCCATCCCGATTATGCCGGGCGGCCATGGACATTGTGGACCGCCAATACGATGCTGCGCACCGAAGCGGGCGACGGCGAAGTGCGCTGGGTGGTGGTGCAGCCGTGACCCGCGCGGGCAGGAAAGGATCGGGCGGATGAGCGATGATTCCGATCGGGATGCGCTGATCGTGGCGGCGCGGCGGGCGGCGGACTTTGCCTATGCCCCTTATTCGGGGCTGAAGATCGGGGCCGCGCTGGCTTTTGCCGATGGCACGGTGGTGAGCGGGGCCAATGTCGAAAACGCCAGCTACGGGCTGACGCTGTGCGCCGAAACGGTGGCGGTGGCCAAGGCCATGGCCGATGGGCGGCGCGGCGGGCTGGAAGCGGTGGCGGTGTTCGTTGCGGGTGCGGCTGCCGACACGCCCCCCGTCATGCCCTGCGGGCGGTGCCGGCAGATCCTGCACGAACTTGCCGCGCTGGGGGCGAGCGATCCGCTGGTGTGGTGCGCCAACGAGAGCGATGCCGTGGCCACGCGCCTGTCCGCCCTGTTGCCGCAACCGTTCGGCCCCGAAAGCCTGCAACGCGATTGACCGGTCTCTGGCCCCTGTGGGTCAGCCTTCCTCCAGCCATTCGGCCAGCGCGGCCAGACATTCGCGGCCCAGCAGCTTGCTGCGTTCCGGGCTCCAGCCCTGCGCCGGATCGGGCAGGTCGCGGTTGTCCTTGAACGGCATTTCCAGCGTCATCGCGCAGGCGCCGAAGCGTTCGGCCAGCTGGTTGGTCGACATGGTGAGATTGGCCTTGCCCGCCGCTGCCTTGGGATAGCCCAGCCTGGTCTGGAAATCGGGCGTGCGCCGCGCCAGAATCGCCTGATACCGATAATAACTTTCGCCCTGCGCCGTGTTCCATGACGGGATGCCTTCGAACCCGGCGAGGAACACCGCCGGGATCGCTTCGTCGCCATGCACGTCGATCGCGAAATCGACCCCGGTTTCGTCCATCGCGTCGCGGATCGCCAGCACTTCGGGGGAAAGGTCGGCGCTCGGCGCGTGCCATTCGCGGTTGAGATTGACGCCTTTGGCATTGGTGCGCAGATGGCCGCGCGCGGAGCCATCGGGATTGCAGTTGGGCACCAGATGCAGGCGGCATTTCCGCAGCAGGGCCCGTGCGACCGGATCGGCGGCGTCGGTCAGGCATTCGAGCGCGCCTTCCATCCACCATTCGGCCATGGTTTCGCCGGGATGCTGGCGGGCATAGAGCCACACCTGCACCGGGCCTTCGCCCATTTCGAGGCAATCGATCGGCTGGCCGTCGATGCTCCAGCCGAGCGTGCGATGGCTCACTCCCGGGCAGGCCGCGCTCTGCGCCACCAGATCGTGATGCCGGTCCATCGGATAAGGCGCGAAATAGGCGAACCAGGCAATGCTGCCTTGCGGGCGATAACGGATGGTCAAAGTCCCGCCCTGTTCGCTTTCGTTCCAGCTCGTTTCGGCGCGGCCCCAACTGTCGCGGTCTTCCGAAACGCAGGCGCGATAATCGGGCCAGCCCGCGGGATAGGCGGACGCGGCCAGCCCGGTGAGCCGCAGCGTCAGCTCCCGCCCTTCCGCGCCGGATACGCGGAAATGGAACCACTGGAAGAAATCGGACTGGTTGTCCTTGCGGATCGCGAGATCCGCCGTGGCGCCATTGATGGAAAGCACTTCGATATTGCCGCTGTCGCATGCGGCGGTGATCTGGATATCGCTCATTTGACTTCGATCGTCTCACCCGAATTGCCGGGAAATCCGGCGAACAGCGCTTCCGTCATCTTGGCCGCGCCCAGTTCGGTGTTGGCCAGCGGGGAAGAGGCGCGCACTGTGAAGCTGGCCCGGCCTTCCCAGACCGTCTTGCTGCTGGCGCGGTCGCGGATCTGCACGCCGAGTTCGGTCGTCACCTGTTCGGGCGGCGGACCCGAAAGGTCGAGCCCGATGCCCATGCCGACACCCGAGCCATAGCTGCCCGTGCCGCCGCCGACACCGACGCTGACCTGCCCCTTGCCCCGGCCGGGGCGGAAAGCGCGGCGTTCGAGCCGCACCAGCGCCACCTGCGCCGCGGAAGTGCCGGCCCGGGCTTCATGATAGCCGAGCATGGTCAATTGCCGGATAACCGCCGCCTGATAGCTGCGCAGTTCGAGCGATCCGGCATCCATGCCGGGTGCCGCCTCCACCGCGATCGTGCCGCGCCCGGCGCGTTCGAGCAGCGTTGCATCGTGGAAGCGGGTCACTTCCACCGGGCCCACCGGCGCCACGCATCCGCCCAGCGCAGCCGTGGCCAGCAGCAGAATGGCGGCCCTGGTCGCAGTCTTCATGCGCGATCCCCTTTGCAGCGCGTGTTCGCCACGAAACTGGAACGGACCGGCGCCATAATCAAGTCAAAGTCATGCCCCGTCGTTGCGGGTGGGAAAGCCGTCGAACAGGGCTTCGGCCAGTCTGGCGGCGATGGCTTGCTGATCCCAGCGCGAATCGCCGTCGCGGGTGGCCATTTCGGCGCGCCCTTCCCACAGCAGCGTATCGTTCGCGCGGTCGCGGATGCGCGCTTCGAGCCGGGTGGAAACCAGCGCGCCCCTGGGTTTGCTGAGATCGACATTCACCGCCATGCCGGTCATCGTGCCGCGATTGCTCACCCCCACCGCCATGGCGCCGCTCACCGGCTTGCGCGGCGGTTCCTTCGGGCGCACTTCGCGGCGGATCAGACGCAGTTCGATCACCTGGCCGCCTTTGTCGTCGGGCACGGCGGTATCGTAGCCGGCGCCGATCAGACGGTCGACCACCGCCGCTTCATAGGGCGCCAGCGCTTGCGGATCGTCCAATGCACCGAGCACCGGCCTGACCGTGATCGGCCCATGGCCCAGCGTTCCAGCGGGCAGGCCGGGAGCGACGAAGCGGGCGGCATCGACTTTGCCGCCGGGATCGGCATCCTTCGCCCGGTTTCGGGACAGATCGCGGCCGGGCATTGCCCCGCCATGCCACACCGGCCCTATGGTGCCGGGGCTATACTGGGCGAGGGCAGGGCCCGCCATAGAGACGAGAACGGCGGCCGCCGCGCCACAGGCGATGGCTGCGCGCGTCAGGCGATGCGACGGGAAAGCGGGCGGAGGGAAAATTGACATGGCATGCGTCCTTGGAAGGGCTGCGTCCTTCCGCTTCGGGGCTAGGCCTTGGCGGTTTGCCGTGGGATGAACGAGGCGACCCCACCGCTAATCGTGTGCGCCCCGTTAATCATTTCATTGTGCTATCGGCCTAGAAGGCACAAAAATCGTTCCATTGCTTACAGGCGCATGATGAATCAGAAACTTCCCGTCCTCGTCACCGGCGGTGCCGGTTATATCGGCAGCCATGCGGTGCTCGCCCTTCTCGATGGCGGCTGGCCGGTTGCGGTGATCGACAATCTCAGCACCGGTTTTCGGTTCGCGATTCCCGATGGTGTGCCGTTCTATCAGGGCGATATCGCGGATGGCGCGCAGCTGGCGCGGATTTTCGCCGAACAGGGGATCGGGGCGATCATGCATTTCGCCGGGTCGATCATCGTGCCGGAATCGGTCGAAAATCCGCTCAAATACTACAACAACAACACCGCCAAGAGCCGCGCTCTGATCGAAGCGGCGGTGCAGGGCGGCGTGCGCCACATGATCTTCAGCTCGACCGCCGCGACATACGGCGTGCCCGAGGTTTCCCCGGTGCGCGAGGATTGCCCGCAACGGCCGATCAATCCCTATGGCATGTCCAAGCTGATGACGGAGATCATGCTGGCGGACACGGCCCGGGCCCATCCGCTCAATTACTGTGCCTTGCGCTATTTCAACGTCGCGGGCGCCGATCCGCAGGCGCGCAGCGGGCAGTCCACCGATGGGGCGACTCACCTGATCAAGGTCGCGGTCGAAACGGCGCTGGGCAAGCGGGAGACCGTGTCGGTCTTCGGCACCGATTACGGCACGCCCGATGGTACCGGCGTGCGTGATTATATCCACGTTTCCGATCTCGCCGCCGCGCATGTGCTGGCGCTGGAGGCGCTGATCGTCGCGCCGGATCGCAGCCTGACGATGAATTGCGGCTATGGCCGGGGGTTCTCCGTGCTCGAAGTGCTCGACGCGGTGGATCGCGTCACCAACCGGACGATCACCCGGATCATGGGCCCCCGCCGGGCGGGGGACCCCGATTCGCTGATTTCCGACAACGGGCTGATCAGGGAAACGCTGCCCTGGCAGCCGCGCTACGCCGATCTCGATACGATCATCGGCCATGCGATGGCGTGGGAAAGAAAGCTCACCGAAATCCGCGCGCAAGGTTGACTTCCGCGCCCGTGGCCCTTAACGGCGCGGCTTCAATTTCCGCGGCCGTGGAATCGTTCGACGCCCGCCAGACGAGACTAGACATGAAGATTCGCAACAGCCTCAAGTCGCTCAAGGGCCGCCACCGTGACAATCGCGTGATCCGTCGTCGTGGCCGCACTTATGTGATCAACAAGACCAACCGCCGCTTCAAGGCGCGTCAGGGCTAACCAGCCCTCCGCCGATTGCGGTAGGACAAGCGGCCAGTGGTTTCCACTGGCCGTTTTTCGTGCGTCCGGCGCAGGCATTCGCCGCATAGATCTTGCTTCGCGACATTAAATTCTCAATTGCTGGAACAATCTTCTTTTCGGGCGTTGCTTGCGCTCAATCGATTGGGCCGGATTCCCGGCAAAGGGGGAAATGATGGGAAATTCCAATACTTCGCCGCTCAAGATCGTCCTTTACGCCGTCATTTTCCTGGTCTGCCTGTGGATCGGCCTGACGATCGGCCGCCATGCGCCGTGGCCGGTTGCGCTGCTGGGTCTTCTCGCGGTCGTTGCGTTGATTGTCTTCTTCCTTTCGGGAAACAGGAAGGAAACCGTGCTGGACAGCGCGGCGGCGGCCGATGGGCTGGCGATGCAGGCCCCGGCTGACAAGGCGCGCCTCTATATCGCCCGGCACGGCTTCGTCGCCAGCATGCAGGGCATGGATATCACGATCGACGATACCCACGCTGGGCAGTTCAAATCGGGCCGGGTGCTGTTCGCCGATCTCGCACCGGGCCGCCATCACGTGACCGCGCAGCTCGCCAAGGGCGGGAAAGGTTCCGCCGTCGCGCTCGATCTCGATCTTGCGCCGGGCACTGTCACCGTGCTCAAGGCCGGTGTGTCAATGGGCGGGATGAACGGCAAATGCGTGCTGGAAATTCTGCCGGATATGGCGGCGGGGCGCAATCATGTCGCGGGCAACAGATTCATCGCCTGGCAGCAGGGCTGAGGCTGCGCCGATGCACCGCCGTGCCGGATGACAGCCGTGCGCGGGCGCGTCGCAGCCGTCGTCTTCGATATCGGCAAGGTTCTGATCGAATGGGATATGCGCCTGCTGCTGCGCAAGCTCTATGCCGATGAATGTGAAGCCGATTGGGTCCATGCCCATGTGGTGAGTGAGAACTGGCACGCACAACATGACGCGGGCCGCGATCTGGCCGACATGGTGGCGCAGCGGATCGCCGAATTTCCCGATCACGCGGCGGCGATTCGTGCATACGCCACGCGCTTCGGCGAAACGATACCGGGGATGGTGCCGGGCACGCCCGCTTTGCTCGAACGGCTTGCCGGGCGGGGCGTGCCGTTGTTCGCGATCACCAATTTCGCAGCGCCGTTCTGGGCCGAATATCGCGCGCGTCAGCCGCTGTTCGACCAATTCCGCGATATTGTTGTCTCAGGGGTGGAACGGATCGCCAAGCCCGATCCGGCGATCTACCGCCTGGCCGAACATCGCTTCGGCTATCCCGCGAGGGCCATGCTGTTCATCGACGACAACCGCGCCAATATCGATGCGGCCAGTGTGCTGGGCTGGCAGGTGCATCACTTTACCGGCGCCGCCGCGCTGGAGGCGGATCTGCGCGAACGCGGCCTGCTGAGCTGAAAACTGCGCCTGTTGGCCGCGCAGAGTCAGGCGCGGGGCGGTTGCCGCCGGTAGCTCAACGCTTCGGCCACATGGATGCGGCCGATCTGCCCGGCCCCGGCAAGATCGGCAATGGTCCGCGCCACGCGCAGCATGCGGGTATAGCCACGCGCCGACAGCCGCATGGCTTCGGCCGCCTGCATCAGCAGCGTCTGCCCATCGGCATCGGGCGTTGCGTGCTCGCTCAGCATATCTCCGTCGAGTTCGGCATTGGTGCGCATCGTGCTGCCTTCAAGGCGTGCGGTCTGGATCGCGCGGGCCGCGGCCACCCGCGCGGCGATTTCGGCGGAGCCTTCGCGCGGGGCGGGCAGAGCGAGGTCCATCGCGCTTACCGGATCGACTTCGACATGGAGATCGATCCGGTCGAGCAGCGGACCGGACACTTTGGACTGGTAATCGGCGGCGCAGCGCGGCGCGCGGCTGCAGGCCAAGGCCGGATCGCCCAGATGGCCGCAGCGGCATGGGTTCATCGCGGCCACCAGTTGCACCCGCGCGGGATAGGATACGTGGGCATTGGCGCGCGCGACATCGACTTTGCCGCTTTCGAGCGGCTGGCGCAGCGAATCGAGCACGGCGCGCTGGAATTCGGGCAGTTCGTCCAGAAACAGCACGCCGAGATGCGCCATGGACACTTCGCCCGGGCGCACGCGCAGCCCGCCGCCGGTCAGCGCGGCCATGGAAGCCGAATGATGCGGTGCGCGGAACGGGCGGCTGCGGCTGATTCGCCCGCCTTCCAGCGTTCCGGCGACAGAGGCGATCATCGACACTTCGAGCGCTTCGGCCGGGCTCAGCGCGGGCAGAATGCCTGGCAGGCAGGCGGCCATCAGGCTCTTGCCCGCACCCGGCGGCCCGATCATCAGCAGGTTGTGCCCGCCCGCCGCCGCGATTTCCAGCGCCCGCTTGGCGCTTTCCTGCCCTTTGACCTGGCGCAGGTCGGGGCCTAGCGGCGCGGTCTCCGCCATGCCGGGCTCCGGTTCGGGCAGGCGCTGCGTGCCTTTGAGATGATTGAGCAGGCTGACCAGATCGGGCGCGGCGCAGACGGGGATGCCGTTGGCCCAGCGGGCTTCGGCCCCCTGCGCGGAGGGGCAGATCAGGCCCTTGTCATGCTCGCTGGCGTGGAGCGCAGCCAGCAGCACGCCGGGGGAAGGGACGATCCGCCCGTCCAGCGCCAGTTCGCCCACCGCGATCCAGTCGGTAAGCTGTTCGGCATCGGTCACGCCCATCGCCGCAAGCAGCGCCAGCGCGATCGGCAGATCGTAATGCGATCCTTCCTTGGGCAGATCGGCGGGGGAAAGGTTGATCGTGATCCGCTTGGGCGGCAGCGACAGACCCATGGCGGCCAATGCGGCCTGCACCCGTTCCCGGCTTTCGCCCACCGCCTTGTCGGGCAGGCCGACAATGGCGAATCGCGGCAGACCCGCGGCAAGCTGGCACTGCACTTCCACGGCGCGCGCTTCGAGCCCGAGATAGGCCACGGTCGAGATAAGTGCCACCACTGCCTGATTTTCCCCCACATCCCCAGGCGGTTGAGGATAGCGCCCCGCGCCGCGCTGTCGAGCGGAACGGTGATGATGGTGAACGATGCGTAAACCTTACCTTTTGAGAAAGTGATAGGGGGCGGCGGGGCACGATGGCGGGCATGCGCCGTTCGCTTTCCTTCCTGCTGGTTCTGGCCGCCATCGGCGCGGCGCCTTTGTCGTCGCAGGCGCAAAGCGCCGCTGGCGGGGAGGGCGTGAGCGATCTGGCGTTCGCCGCGCAACCGTTTGTCCATTCCGCACCGGCGCCGATTCCGGCGGGTATCGCCCGCTACGGCCCGTTCCGGGTGATCGACGGGCGCAGCGCGGCACTGGTTGCGGCGACGGATGAGTACACCCCCGCCCAGTTCGCCGCGATGATGCGGGACTATCCGCTGATTGCGCGGCTCGAACTGGTCGAATGCCCCGGCACATACGAGGATCGGGCGAATCTGCGGCTTGGCCGGATGATTCGCGCAGCGGGCCTCGTGACTCACGTCCCGCGCGGTGGCTCGGTCCGTTCGGGCGCGGTGGAACTGTTTCTGGCCGGGGCGGAGCGGCTGGTGGATGAAGGCGCGGAATTCGCCGTTCATTCCTGGGTGGATGAAGACGGATTGCAGGCGAACGACTACGCCGAGAACGCGCCTGAAAGCCGCAAGTATCTGGTTTATTATCAGGAAATGGGCATGGATGCGGTCACGGCCCGCAAATTCTATGCCATGACCAATGCCGTGCCTTTCGGCAGCGCGCGCTGGTTCGGCTCTGCGGAAATGCGCCACTGGCTGGGGCAGGGGGCACCGGCCGCCCCGTCGCGTCCGTCGATCTTTGGCGGCAATGCGGTGCTGGCCTATCTTGACTTGGAGGCCGGGCTCAACTAACCGCCCGCTCCATGAAGAGGCCGCCACTTGCGGGTGGCCGTTTTTGTTCGTGCCGCATCAGCGGCGCCATTTGGAATATATCGAGGGTTTCATCATGAAGCGCACTTTCCAGCCCAGCAATCTCGTGCGCAAGCGCCGCCACGGTTTCCGTGCGCGCAAGGCGACTGTCGGTGGCCGCAAGGTCCTGCGTGCGCGCCGCGCCCGCGGCCGCGCCAAGCTGAGCGCCTGATTCTGGCCCAGGCCGGATCGGGCCTCGCCCGGTCCGCGCAGGTTCCAGCCCGCTTCTCCACCCGGCTATGCGGTTTCATGCCGCGGCCGGGCGGAGGAGCGGGCTGGCGGCGTTTCGGGCTGGGTGTCCGCCCATCGCCTGCCGCGCCGTTTTGCGCTATCGCCGCTCGATGCAGCCCGATCTCGCCGTTCTGACCCGCCGGGCGGACTTCCTTGCCGCCAACAAGGGGCTGCGCGTCGCGCGGCCCGGTTTCGTCCTGCTGGCCCGGCCCAACGGCGGCCTCGGCAAGCGCTTCGGCATCACGGTGACGAAGAAGATCGGCAATGCCGTGGTGCGCAACCGGATGAAGCGCCGGTTTCGCGCCTTGATCCGCGAAATGCTGCCCGCTCAGGGCCTGCCCGATCACGATCATGTCCTGATCGGGCGCGATGGCGGGGTGGAGCGCGATTTCGCGCTGCTGCGCGATGAACTGGGCGCGGCGCTGGCGCGCGCGACCGCAGGCAAGGGCGATCCGCCCCGCCGCCCGCGCGGCAAGCCTGCCAAGCGCTAGGGACAGCCGGCGATGAAGCACCTTTTCATCCTGATCGCGCGGGCCTGGCAGCTTGGCCCGTCGCGCATTTTGCCGCCCACCTGCCGCTATGCCCCGTCGTGCAGCGCCTATGCCATTCAGGCTCTGACGAAATACGGTGCAATCAAGGGTGGATGGCTTGCGCTTAAGCGTCTATTGCGCTGCCACCCTTGGGGCGGGCACGGATACGATCCGGTGCCCTGAGCCAGGAAAACGGCCGCCTGCGGGCGCATTTTTGAATACGGATACAGGGATCACACGTGAGCAACCAGCGTAACATCGTCGTGGCCGTGGCGCTTTCCATGCTGCTGTTGCTCGGTTGGGAATATGCGATGAACTGGGTTTACCCGGAGCGGAACAAGCCGGTTGCCGAACAGGCCGCCGCGCCCGCCAAGGGGGCAGACCCGACCGTGGCCAAGCGCACACGCGAAGGCGGGTTGCAGGATGCCGGGGATATCGCGGTGGAACAGCGCGAACTGGCCGCCGATCTCAAATCTCCCGCCCGTGTCAAGATTCAGGCCCCCAGCCTGACCGGTTCGATCAATCTCCATGGCGCGCTGATCGACGATCTGACGCTCAACGATTTCCGGCAGACGGTGGACAAGGACAGCGGCCCGGTCCGCATGTTCTCCCCGCTGCGGACGCCGGCGCAGCATTTCGCCCAGTTCGGCTGGGCGCCGGGCGCAGCGGGCCAGATGCCCAACGCCGACACGCTGTGGCAGGCCGACGGCACCGTGCTGACGCCCAAGACCCCGGTCACGCTGCGCTGGGCCAACGGGCAGGGGCAGACCTTCGCGATCCGCTTCGCCATTGACGACGACTATCTGATTACCGCCACGCAGACTGTGGCCAACACCGGCGCGGGGCCGATCATCGCCAAGCCGTTCGCGCTGATCAACCGCACCGACCGCACCGCCAGCGCCGATACGTGGAACGTCCACTCCGGCCCGATCGGCGCGTTCGACGGGTCGGTGGACTTTGGCAACAACTACAAGGACGTGGCCAAGACGGGCACGATTTCGCCCAGCGGACGGGCCGACTGGATCGGGTTCACCGATATCTACTGGCTGTCCGCGCTGGTGCCCGATGCGCGCGGCAAGCCCGACAGCGATTTCCGCTCGCTCGGCAACGGCCTGTACCGCGCCGACCTGATCTATCAACCGGACACCGTGCCCGCGGGCAAGCAGATCACCCGCACCACCCGTCTTTTCGCCGGGGCAAAGGAAAGCGCGGTTCTCGACAGGTACGAGGCTGAGGGCATTTCCAATTTCGGCCTCGCGATCGACTGGGGCTGGTTCCGCTGGTTCGAACGGCCGATCTTCCTCCTGCTCGACAAGCTGTTCGGTCTTGTCGGCAATTTCGGCGTGGCGATCATCCTGCTGACTGTGATCATTCGCGGGATCATGTTCCCGATCGCGCAGAAGCAGTTCTCCAGCATGGCGGGCATGCGCGCGATCCAGCCCAAGATGAAAGCGCTGCAGGAACGCTACAAGGACGACAAGGCCAAGCAGCAGCAGGAAATCATGGCGCTCTACAAGAAAGAGGGCGTCAATCCGCTGGCGGGCTGCCTGCCGATCCTGATCCAGATTCCGATCTTCTTCGCGCTCTACAAAGTGCTGATCCTGACGATCGAAATGCGCCATCAGCCCTTCGTGCTGTGGATCAAGGACCTTTCGGCCCCCGATCCGCTGCATATCCTGAACCTGTTCGGCGCGCTGCCTTATGACGTGCCCGGCTTCCTCGCCATCGGCCCGCTGGCGCTGTTGCTCGGTGTCACGATGTGGCTGCAGTTCAGGCTCAACCCGGCGGCGATGGACCCGATCCAGCAGCAGATGTTCGCGCTGATGCCGTGGGTGATGATGTTCGTCATGGCCCCGTTCGCGGCCGGGCTGCTGTTGTACTGGATCACGTCCAACGTGCTGACCATTGCGCAGCAGACCTATCTCTACAGCCGCCATCCGCAGCTCAAGGAACAGGCGGCCAGGGACAAGGCCGACATGGCGGCGAAGACCGCGCGTGAAAAGGCCGAGAAGGCCGCAAGCAAGGAGGCGGGCAAGTAGGCTGCGGCCTGCTGCCCGCGGCATACGCGATGGATGAACGGGAACAGGAACTGGCGGACCGCGCGGGCCGTCTGTTTTCAGGGCGGGTCGAATTCCTGAAATCGGCCCCGGCGCTGCATTTCCTGCCCGATCCGGAGCATCCGGAAATCGCCTTTTGCGGGCGGTCCAATGTCGGCAAAAGCTCGCTGCTCAACGCTTTGACGGGGCGGCGGGCGATTGCGCGCACTTCGGTGACGCCGGGCCGCACGCAGGAACTCAACTTCTTCGAAGTGGGCGAACCGACGGTGTTCCGCCTCGTCGATATGCCTGGCTACGGCTTTGCCAAGGCGCCGCCCAAAGTGGTGGAGAAATGGCGCGCTCTGGTGCGCGAATTCCTGCGCGGGCGGGTTCCGCTCAAGCGGACGCTGCTGCTGGTCGATTCGCGTCACGGGATCAAGGACGTGGACCGCGAGATGATGCGGATGCTGGATGAAGCGGCCGTCGGCTATCGCATCGTCCTGACCAAGGCGGACAAGATCAAGGCGAGCGAACTGGCCAAAGTGGTGGAAGCCACCGCGCAGGAAGCGCGCAAGCACCCGGCCGCGTTTCCCGTGATCCACGTGACCTCCTCTGAAAAGAAGATGGGGATCGACGAACTGCGCGCCGCCGTGCTGGCCGATTCGGAAATCTGATCGCGGCGGCGGTTTGCCAGCACTTTATCCGCTAGCCTGAGCGGAAATTGTACCAGGCCCCTTTCCTATAAGCCCACCATACAACCGCCCTGTTTTCATGGCGCGCCGCAGGAACCGTTGCCTGCCGCCGTGATAGTGTGCCACGCTTGGGCACGACGGGCGCAGATGGAGGATAAGGCATGGCGAAGGGGGATGCGGCGGCGGCCAGCCATCCGCTGGCAGGGCACAAACAGGCCTATCTCCGCTCCGGCGGCCGCGAGGGGCATTTGCTGGCGGGGGAGCCGCTGCGCGATGGGCGGCGTTTCAATCCCATGCTCTTGCTGCGCACCATCGGCCGCACAAGCGGGCAAGCCTTCGTCACTCCGCTGATGTACGGCAGCTATGGCGGCGAATTGCTGGTGGCGGCCTCGTTCGGCGGGGCGGACGTGCACCCTTCCTGGTATCGGAATCTCACGGCCAATGGCGAACTGGCGGTGCAGGTGGCGACGCAGGCCTACACCGCCGGCTGGCGCGAACCCCAGGGGGAGGAACTGGCGGCGCTGTGGGCTTATATGGACGCGCTCAGCCCTTATTATGCGCAGTATCGCGCCGCGACCCGGCGGGTGATCCCGCTGATCGCGATTCTGTTGAAAGAGCCGATTCCTGTCTTCACCGAATGACCGGCGACCCGGCCCATGCCGGGCTTCCATGCCCGGCTTTCCGGCGCAGGTCCTCGACACCGCGCGGCCAAGCGGTTAGGTCTGGGCCTGCATGAAACTGATTATCGGCAACAAGAACTATTCGAGCTGGAGCCTGCGCGGCTGGCTGGCGTGCAAGCAATCCGGGCTCTCTTTCGAAGAGATCAAGGTCAACATTTCGGGCGACGACTGGGAACAGGCCAAGCGCGAATGGGGCGAGATTCAGCCGTCATCCGGCAAAGTGCCGATCCTGTGGGACGGCGACGTGGTGATCTGGGACAGTCTCGCCATTCTCGAATATCTGGTCGACCGGGTGGGGCGCGAACGCTTCTGGCCCAAGGACGATGCCGCGCGCGGCATGGCTCGTTCGATGGTGGCGGAAATGCACAGTTCCTATCTGCCGCTGCGGCGGGGGTTGCCGATGAACATCCGCAAGCAGGTGCAGGGCGCGACGATCGATGCCGAAGTGCGCGAGGATATCGTGCGTATCCTCGGCCTCTGGGCCGAAGCGCGGGCGCGCTATGGGCACGGCGGGCCGTTCCTGTTCGGCACGTTCGGCGCGGCGGATATCTTCTATGCCCCCATCGTTAGCCGGTTCCTGACTTATGGCGTGCCGGTGCCCGGCTTCGCCCAGGCCTATATGCAGGCGATATGGGAACACGACTGGGTGCAGCAATGGGTCGCCGCGGCGGCGGACGAGGAATGGTTTATCGCCCAGTACGAAGGCGATCCCGTTCCCCAGACCTGAACCGGCTGGCACACCCGCAGCCTTGCGGGCTCGTCGCATACGGACAAGGTTGTGCATGTGTGTCATTATCCATATGCGAGGGAACTGACATGAACGAGATGACCCCCGCAGACCTCGCCGAAGCGCTGATGGCGTGCCCCAGTGTGACCCCCGCCGTAGGGTCGGTGTTCGACACGCTGGAAGCGATGCTGGCGCCATTGGGGTTCCGGATAGACCGCCGGATCACCGGCGAAGCGCCCGATGGCCCGGTCGAAAACCTGTTCGCCATCCGGCAGGGCCCGGCCAGTAGCCGCCATTTTGCCTTTGCCGGCCATCTGGACGTGGTTCCGCCGGGCGACGGGTGGACGAGCGCCCCGTTTGCCCCCGAACGGCGTGGAGAGTTGCTCTACGGGCGCGGTGCGGTGGATATGAAAGGGGCGATTGCCGCCATGGTGGCGGCCGTGCGCGCTGTGCCGCAAGACGCCGGCACGCTCAGTTTCGTGATTACGGGGGATGAGGAAGGCGCGGCGCGCTTCGGCACTCTGGCGCTGATGGACCGGATGCGCGAACTGGATGCGATCCCCGACCTGTGCCTTGTCGGAGAGCCGACCAGCGTCAACCGGCTGGGCGACATGATGAAGATCGGACGGCGCGGATCGCTCAACGCCTGGCTCGAAGTGGCCGGGGTGCAGGGGCATGTCGCCTATCCGCATCTGGCGGACAATCCGGTGCCCCGGCTCGTCGCCATGCTGGGCGAATTCGAAGCCTGGGAACTCGACCGGGGGACGGACTGGTTCCAGCCTTCCAATCTCGAAATCACCGATCTCGAAGTCGGCAATCCCACCACCAATATCATTCCGCCGCTGGCCAAGGCGCGGATTTCGATCCGGTTCAACAATCTCCACAGCGGGGCGAGCCTGTCCGCCCGGATCGCGAAAATCGCCGCCCGCCACGGCGGCACGGCCCGCTGCGTGATTTCGGGCGAACCGTTCCTGACCGAGCCCGGCCCGTTTTCGACCCTGGTGGCCGAAGCGGTGGAGGCGGAAACCGGTGTGGTGCCCGAAGCATCGACCACCGGCGGGACATCCGATGCCCGGTTTCTCAAGGATTTCTGCCCGGTGATCGAATTCGGCCTGTGCAACGCGACGATGCACAAGCGCGACGAGGCGGTGGCCGTGGCCGATCTCGATACGCTGGCCCGAATCTATGCGCGGATCGCGCTGGCCGCATTGAAGGGTTGAATTCGGGGCTGACACTGGCAAGTTGGCGGCGCGTTTCCGGCTGCGGCCGTGCGTGCCGTCAGAAAAGAACCGTCCGGGAGTTGCCATGACCGAAGCCGTAGCCGATGCCCCGGCCAGCCATGGCAGATTACAATGGCGCCTGTTGATCGGCTTCATCGCCGGGCTGGTGCTGGGCCTGCTGGTGTACAGCTTCGCGCGGGATACGGTGTGGGTCGATACCGTGATCGCCTATGTCACCGGCCCCATCGGGCAGATTTTCCTGCGCCTGCTGTTCATGCTGGTGCTGCCGCTGCTGTTTTCCGCGCTGGTGATCGGCATCGCCGAAATGGGCGAAATCCGGGCGTTGAAACGGGTCGGCATCACCACGCTGATCTATACGGTGATCGTATCGGGGATCGCCGTGGCGCTCAGCCTGTTCCTCGTCAATCTGTTGCAGCCGGGCAAAGGCGTCGATCCGGTGGCGGCGCGCGAACTGCTGGCGCAGGGTCGGCAAGGGGCGGCGGGGATCATCGAAAGCTCGGCCGGGAAAGCGCCGATGGGCATGGATGCGCTGCTCAGCCTCGTGCCGTCCAATGTCGTCGCGGCGATGAGCAACAACGACATTCTGGCGGTGATGTTCTTCGCGCTGTTCTTCGGCATCGGCCTGCTGCTGGTCCAGACACAACGCACCGCGACGCTGAAGGATGCGATCGAAGGCGTGTTCGAAGTGTCGATGCGGCTGATCGGGCTGGTCATCCAGCTGGCGCCCATCGCGATCTTCTGTTTCATGTTCAACCTCGCCGCGCAGTTCGGCTGGGATCTGCTGATCAAGCTGGCCGCCTATGTCGGGGTGGTGCTGCTGGCGCTCGGCTTGCAGATGTTCGGCGTGTTTTCGCTGCTGCTGCGGTTCCTCGCGAAAAAGAACCCGGTCGCGTTCTTCCGCGAAATCCGCGCGGCGATGCTGATGGCCTTTTCCACCGCCAGTTCCAACGCCACGCTGCCCACCGCCCTGCGCGTTGCCGACAGCGAACTGAAACTGCCGCCGCATGTCGCCCGGTTCGTGCTGACGATCGGGGCCACGGCGAACCAGAACGGCTCGGCGATGTTCGAAGGGGTGACGGTGCTGTTCCTCGCCCAGTTTTTCGGCGTCGATCTGGACCTGTCGCAGCAGTTCTTCGTCATGCTCGTCTGCGTGCTGGCCGGGGTGGGAACGGCGGGGGTGCCTGCGGGCACATTGCCCGTCATCGCGCTCATTCTCGGCAGTCTGGGGGTGCCGCCGGAAGGGATCGGCCTGATCCTCGGGGTGGATCGCTTCCTCGATATGTGCCGCACCACGGTCAATGTGGTCGGCGATCTGGTGGCGGCGACGGTTATCACCAAGATGGGCGGCGAACAGCCCGCGTCCTAGCCGGTCATGCCCGCGCCGCCACAGGGGCGGGGGTCAGCGCTTTTCCAGTTCCACCGGGACGAAACTGCCCAGGCCGCAGGCCCCGCCGCGTTCGGGGCGGCCCGCCGTCGTCCGCAGGACATAGATGATATCCGTGTTGCAGAGCTGGGAGAGCGAGGTTTCGTAAGTGAACGCCTTCTCGAAGCCGAGCGAAGGGCAGCTTTGCGGCAGCGTGTTGCGGTAGGTGCGGCTGCCGACGCGGAAATCGATCGTCCGGTCATCGTAGACGCGGCTTTGCGAGACCTGGTTGATCGGCAGGCAACTGCGCGCTTCGCCCACCACGCGGGCGGCGGGCGCCTTGGAAGGGCGCGTCTGATCGTCCATTTTCGCGGAACAGGCCGACAGCGCCAGCGCACCGGCGCCCAGCAGGATTACAGCTTTCATCGCATCCTCCTGTTCGTGCGCGGATAATCAGGCCGGGGCCGCGCGTCCCCGTGCCTTGGTAATACGCGCGGCGGGCTTTGGTTCCAATACCTTGTGGCGAAACTCGCACTGTTCCACCACCAGGCAGCGCCAGCATTCCGGGACCCTTGCCTTGCAGGTGTACCGGCCCAGCAGAATCAGCCAGTGATGCGCATCGCGGCGGAAAGGCTGGGGCACGCGCTTTTCGAGCAGGGCCTCGACTTTCTCCACCGTCTTGCCCTTGGCGAGGCCGGTGCGGTTGCTGACACGGAAGACATGGGTATCGACCGCGAAGGTTTCCGCGCCGAACGCGCAGTTCATCACCACATTGGCGGTCTTGCGGCCGACGCCGGGCAGCGTGGTCAGCGTGTCGCGATCCTGCGGAACCTCGCCGCCGAAATCGCGGTCGAGGATTTCGGACAGCGCGATCACGTTCTTGGCCTTGGAATTGAACAGGCCGATGGTCTTGATGTGCTGTTTCAGCCCTTCTTCGCCCAGCGCGACCATCTGCGCCGGAGTCTTGACCTCTTCGAACAGCTTGCGCGTGGCCTTGTTGACCCCGACATCGGTGGCCTGCGCGGACAGCACGACCGCCACCAGCAACTGATAGGTGTTGGTGAATTCCAGCTCCGTTTCGGGCGCGGGATTGTGTTCCGCCAGAATGCGGAAGAATTCGAAAATGGTGTCCTTCTTCAAAGGCCCAGCACCTCGGGCATGGTGTAGCGGCCCGTGGGCCTGCCCAGCAGCCATTCGGCCGCCCTGACCGCACCGCGCGCGAAGATGGTGCGGTTCTCCGCGCTGTGGGACAGAGTCAGCCGCTCCTCGTCACCGGCCAGGATCACCGCATGTTCGCCCGTCACGGTGCCGCCACGCAGCGCGGCAAAGCCGATGGCACCCTTCGCCCGGGCGCCGGTCATCCCGTGGCGGCCGCTTTCGGTGTTGCCGGCAAGCGCGATGCCGCGCCCCGCCGCCGCCGCTTCGCCGAGCAGGAGAGCGGTGCCGGAAGGGGCATCGACTTTCATACGGTGGTGCATTTCGACGATTTCGATATCCCAGTCGTCCCCCAGCCGCGCCGCCGCTTCGCGCACCAGATGGGCCAGCAGCGTGACGCCCAGCGAGGTGTTGCCGGTCTGGAGCACGGCAATGTGCGCCGCCGCCGCATCGATCAGGCCATGGTGTTCGGCTTCCAGACCGGTGGTGCCGATGACGATGGGAATGCCCGCCCCCTGTGCGGCGGCGAGATTGGCCGCCAGCGCGCGGGGGGAGGAGAAGTCCACCAGCACGTCGGCCTTCGCGGCCAGCGCCGCCGGATCGTCCCCCTGGTCGATCCCGCCCGCAAGGTCATGCCCGGACGTTTCGACCACCCGGGCGATCGCCTGCCCCATGCGCCCTGCGCTGCCGATAATGCCGATACGTGCCACGTGCTCTCCAATCCAGATTCGTCATGCCGAACTTGTCTCGGCTTCCATGGTGCCCCAGACAGGCTCGCATGGCGCGAAATGGGCCCTGAAACAAGTTCGGGGTGACGGCAAGGAAAGGGTATATGCAGCCAATCCGCAATATCGTGATTCTGACAGGGGCGGGAATCAGCGCCGAAAGCGGCTTGCAGACTTTTCGTGCCGCCGACGGATTGTGGGAAGATCACCGGGTGGAGGATGTCGCCACGCCCGAGGCTTTCGCCCGCGATCCCGATCTGGTGCAGGCGTTCTACGACATGCGGCGTGAAGGAATCCTGGCTGCACAGCCCAACCCGGCGCATGCGGCGCTGGCCCGGCTGGATGCGCAATGGCCGGGCGAACTGCTGATCGTCACCCAGAACATCGACGATCTGCACGAGCGGGCAGGGGCGCGGCGGGTGCTGCACATGCATGGGGAAGGGCTGGCCGCGTGGTGCACCGCGTGCGATTCGCGGATGCCGTGGACCGGCACGCTGCGCGACGATCCGCCGTGTCCGATCTGCCATGCCCACGCTTTGCGGCCCGATATCGTGTGGTTCGGGGAAATGCCCTATCGCATGGATGAAATCTTCGCCGCGCTGCGCGAGGCGGACCTGTTCGTTTCCATCGGCACTTCGGGCGCGGTCTATCCCGCCGCCGGGTTCGTCCAGCAGGCGCGCGAATGCGGGGCCGAAGCGCTGGAGCTCAATCTCGAACGCAGCCAGGGTTCGGGCTGGTTCCACGAATCGCGGCTTGGCCCGGCGAGCGCGATCGTGCCGGAATGGGTCGAGGAAATGCTGGAGGGATTGCGAAGCAGGTGATCGCACCTGCTGGCTCGGAAATCGCGGCGAACAGACAGTCTACGCGGCTGCGCAGGCGCGGCACGCCGGGTCCTCGACGATCCGCATCGATCGCATGGCAGGAGCCATCCCGTCGAGCAGATGGAGCGTGCCCCATTGCGGATCGCCCAAGGTGCTGATGCCCTGAAGGACGACGCGGATGGTGTGCATGGCGGCGAAAGTGGCGGTCCAGCCCGCCATCGCCCCCAGCATGCCATCGGCGGCGCAGGTGTCGCAGTCTTCGGCATCGAACGCATCGCCGACGAAACAGCGATAGCAGCTGTGCCCCGGCAGATGGCCGGCAAAGGCCGCGACCTGCCCCTGAAAGCGCCCCACCGCCGCGCTGACGAGCGGAACGCCCACCGCGACGCAGGCATCGGAAACGGCGAGCCGGGTGGCGAAGTTGTCGCACCCGTCCAGCACGACATCGGCCCCGCCGATCAGCGCGGCGGCATTGTCCGCGGCGATCCGCTGCATGACCGGCATAACATCCAGCGCGGCATCGAACCGCCGGACCCATGATGCCGCTGCCTCGGCCTTGGGCGTGCCGATATCGGCGGGTGTGAAAATCGTCTGGCGCTGGAGATTGCTGGCATCGACCCGATCATCGTCGATCAATGTCAGCCGCCCGATCCCGGCAGCGGCAAGGTATTGCAGCGCGGGCGAACCGATCCCGCCCACGCCGATCAGCGCGACATGTGCCCGGGCCAGCGCGGCCTGCCCCGCGCCGCCCACTTCGGGCAGGACGATGTGGCGGGCAAAGCGTTCGAGACGGTCGGGCGAAAGAGACATGCCTATGCTCTAGGCGCGCGAACGCAGGCCTGTCGACAAGCTTGTCGATAAGCGCCGGATAAGCGGGGAATTACGGGGAAAGGTGGTGGCCGGGCGGGGGAAAAGCATGCTCACCCCGCCCGGCGCCCCCTCCGTCTCAGCTTTCGAGCTGACGCAGCAGGCTGCGCACGTCGCCATCCATATCAGCGTCGCGCTGGCGCAGGTCTTCGATCAGGCGCACCGCGTGGATTACGGTCGAATGGTCGCGCCCGCCGAACTTGCGCCCGATTTCGGGATAGGAACGCGGGGTCAGCACTTTGGCGAGGTACATCGCCACCTGGCGCGGCCGGACCACCGCGCGGGCGCGGCGCTTGCTCGACATTTCCGCCCGGTCGACGCGGTAGAACTGGCACACCGTGCGCTGAATCTCATCAATGGTGATGCGCTTGCGGTTGGCCGAAAGGATATCGGTCAACTGCTCTTCCGCCAGTTGCAGCGAGACTTCCTGGCCGGTGAGCTGGGCATAGGCGATCAGCTTGTTGAGGCCGCCCACCAGTTCGCGCACGTTGCGGTTGATCGTGCGGGCGAGGAATTCAATCACGTCGCCCGGCACTTCGAGCGGGGCGAACCGGCTCAGCTTGCTTTCGAGAATCGAACGGCGCAGCTCGATGTCGGCGGGCTGGATATCCGCGACGAGACCCATCGACAGGCGCGACAGCAGGCGCTGCTCCACCCCGTCCAGCGCCTGCGGCGCGCGGTCGGCGGCGAAGACCAGCCGCTTGCCTTCAGCCAGCAGCGCATCGATGGTGTAAAGCAGTTCTTCCTGCGCGGCGGCCTTGCCGATGATGAACTGGATATCGTCCACCAGCAGCAGATCGAAAGCGCGCAGGCGGGCCTTGAACTCGATCATCTCGTTCTGGCGGAGCGCCTGGACGAATTCGACCATGAACCGTTCGGCCGAGCAGTAGAAAATGCGGGCGCGCGGATGCGTCGCCAGATAGGCATGGCCGATGGCATGCAGCAGATGCGTCTTGCCCTGCCCGGTCGCCGCCTTGAGATAGAGCGGCGAGAACTGCGGCGTTTCCACTTTGGCCATCCGTTCCGCCGCGTTGAACGCGAGGATGTTCGATTTGCCGGTGACGAAAGCCGCGAACGTCAGCGAGGGATCGAGCCCGATGGAGGAAGTGAAGCCCTGCGAGCCGAGCGTATCGGCCGAGAGCGCCATGCCGCCCATCTCGCCGCCATCGTTGGCGGGGAACGCGCCGAAAGATTGGCCGGCGCTTTCGCCCAGGCGCAATTCGGGCAGCTGCTTGCGGCCCGGATGCACGGCGATGCGCACATGCTTCACTTCGGACCGGGCGATCTTCCAGGCCAGCGAGAGGCGATCGGCAAACCGATCCGCCACCCAGTTGGCCGAAAATTCCGTTGGCAGGAAGAGATCGAGCGTGCCCGTCTCTTCGCAGAAGTTGCCCACCTGGATGGGCTTGATCCACTGGCTGTGGAGTTGCTGGCCGAGATCCTTGCGCAGACCCTGGCTGATATCAGCCCAGTCCGCCGCCAGATTCACCGCTTCGAGATCGTCAGTCAGATTGTCACCCAT